>JBKDZR010000121.1:0-26327 GCA_047971485.1 Qingshengfaniella sp.
GGCGCACGGTGTTTCGCATTTCTCTGCCCGTCGCCCCCAAGGAAGCGGAGAAGGACTGATGGACGGCACCGTGCTTGTCGCCGATGACGACAGAACCATACGTACCGTGCTGACCCAGGCGCTGACGCGCGCGGGTTGCAAGGTTCACGCCACCTCATCGCTGATGACGCTGATGCGCTGGGTCGAGGAGGGCAAGGGCGATCTGGTGATTTCCGATGTGATCATGCCGGATGGCAATGGGCTGGAACAATTGCCCAAGATCAGTGAGGAACGCCCCGGCCTGCCGGTGATCGTGATCTCGGCGCAGAACACGATCATGACGGCCATTCAGGCGGCCGAGGCCGAGGCCTTCGATTACCTGCCCAAGCCCTTCGATTTGCCCGATCTGATGAAACGGGCCAGTCGTGCGCTGGATATCAAGCGCCGGGCGCCCGTGCGGCGCGAGGTTTCGGCCCCGGTTCAGGAAACCGACGATCTGCCGCTGGTCGGCCGGACGCCGGTGATGCAGGCGCTGTACCGGTTGGTGGCGCGGGTGATGAACACCGAACTGCCGGTGATGATCGTGGGCGAAAGCGGCACCGGCAAGTCGCTGATCGCGCGGGCGATCCACGACTTTTCCGATCGCCGGACCATGCCCTTCGTCGTTGCATCGGGGCGCGATCTGGAAGGGGTTGATGGGCCGTCAAGTCTGCTGGCACGGGCACGTGGCGGTTCGATCCTGTTCGACGAGGTTGGCGATCTGGGCCCCGAGGATCAGGCCAAGATCGTGCGCATGCTGGACAATTTCACCGATACCGCGCCGCGGATCATGGCGTCGTCGCAAAGCGATCTGGCGCCGCGGATCGACAGCGGCGGGTTTCGTCAGGATCTCTACTATCGGCTGAGCGGTGTAACGATCAACGTGCCCAGCCTGCGCGAGCGGGTCGATGACATTCCGCTGCTGGCCGATCATTTCCTGGCCCGCAGCGAACGTGACGGCGCCCCCCAGCGCCGCTTCAGCGATGAGGCGATGGAAATGATCCGCGCCTACAGTTGGCCGGGCAATGTCCGCCAGCTGGAAAATACCGTGCGCCGGCTGGTGGTGACCAGTCCCGAGGATCTGATCTCGCGCGGGGATGTCGATCAGGTTCTGGGCAGCCAACCGACGATGAGCACGATTGCGGGCAGTCCGGAAAACGATCGTCTGGCGTCCTCCGTGGCCACGCATCTGCGGCGGTATTTCGACCTGCATGGTGGGGTCCTGCCGCCGCCGGGCCTGTACCAGCGCATCCTGCGCGAGGTCGAGGGGCCGCTGATCGAGATCGCCCTGGACGCCACTGGCGGAAATCAGGCCCGCTGTGCCGATCTGCTGGGCATCAATCGCAATACTTTGCGCAAGAAGATCACCGACCTTGATATCCGCGTGACACGTCGGCGAAAGTTGATGTAGAAAAGCCACAGTTGCGTTGCCGGAATGCGTCGGACCCCCCGGGTTTGGCCAGATCGGCTGGGCGCGGGACGATGTTGAGGGGGCGGGCATGCGCGCCGCACTGGGCCGGAGATCCGGTCGAACTGGGCCGCTGATCGGGCGGAGAGGGGATCTTCGCAATCTCCTGACATTTGGCGTTGTGGCGCTTGGGCCATTGCTGGCGGTGATCACCTTCACCGTTCTCGGACCGGCAGAGCTGGATGAACCGACTTCGGGGCTACGCATCGTCCTGTTGGTCGACCTGGTTTATATTCTTGTTGTCGCGACGCTGGTCCTGAACCGGATCGCGCGGATCGTAGCGGCGCGCAGGGCGCGTTCGGCCGGGTCGCGTCTGCATCTGCGGTTGACCTGGATTTTCGCGCTGGTGGCCTTGGTGCCGACGGTTCTGGTGGCGGTTTTTTCCGCAATGACCCTGAATGTCGGGCTGGAGGGCTGGTTTTCCGACCGGGTGCAAAAGGTGATCGGCGCCTCGCTGGCCGCGGCCGAGGCCTATCAGCAAGAACAAAGTGACGATCTGATCACAGATGCCGAGGCCCTGGCCGGCTTGCTCAATGCCCAGCGATCCGTGGTCTTCATGATGAGCGATGGCGATTTCCGCCAGGTGCTGGCCGAGGGCCAGTCGCGCATCCAGCGCGGGGTCAAAGAGGCCTATATCATCGACGGGATCGGAGATATCCGGGCGCGGGGGGAACGGTCGTATCTGTTCGGCTATGAACGACCGACAGCCGAGGATCTGGACCGGGCCCGGGCGATTGGTACCCTGGTGATCCGCGATTGGGAGAATGACGAATTCCGGGCCCTGGTGCACCTGTCCGCCTTTGCCGATCGCTACCTGTTGTTGTCGCGGGCCGTGAATGGGGATCTGCTGAACCTGCTGGACGACACCCAGCAGACCGCCAGCTTTTACCAAAGGCTGGAACGCGAACGGGGCCGGATGCTGTTCGAATTCGGGCTGCTTTATCTGGGCTTCGCGCTGATTCTGATCCTGGCGGCGATCTGGCTGGGCCTGTGGCTGGCTGAACGCCTGTCACGCCCCATTGGCCGGTTGGCCAGCGCCGCCGAGCGGGTGGGGGCGGGCGATCTGGGGGTGCAGGTCCGTGAGGAACGCGGTGACGATGAAATCGCGACTCTGGGCAAGGTGTTCAACCAGATGACCCGGCAACTCAAACGCCAGCACGAGACCCTGTTGGACAGCAACCGCAAGATCGAGGAACGCCGGCGTCTGTTCGACAGCGTGCTTGGCTCGGTCACCGCGGGGGTGATGGGGCTGGATGTGGCGGGCCGGGTCGATTTCATCAACCGTTCGGGCGCGCGGCTTCTGTCGCTGGGCGAGGCGCCCGTTGCCGGCCGGGCCCTGTCCGATCTGGTGCCTGAATTCGCGCCGCTTCTGGCCACGCTGACGGCATCGCGCGAGGAAGCGGTTCAGCAGGAGATCAAGCTGCGGCGCGGCGGTGTGCAGGATATCCTGCTGGTGCGCGCGGCCATGCGCCGGGCCAGTGACGGGGCGCCAGAAGGCATCGTGATGGCCTTTGACGATGTGACCGATCTGGTCTCGGCCCAGCGGATGGCGGCTTGGGGGGATGTGGCGCGGCGCATCGCCCATGAGATCAAGAACCCGCTGACCCCGATCCAGCTGTCGGCGGAACGCATCACGCGCAAGTTCGGCCGCAAGCTGGAGGCAGAGGATGCCGGGCAGCTGCAATCCCTGACCGGCGTGATCGTGCGCCAGACCGGCGATTTGCGCCGGATCGTGGACGAATTCTCGAAATTCGCCCGCATGCCCCAGCCGGAACAGACGTTGCAGGATCTGGGGCGGTTGGTCTCGGATGCGGTAACGTTGCAGGCGGCGGGATCGCCCGAGGCGCGGGTGGTGGCGGATCTGCCCGAGGGCGCGGTGCAGGCGATGCTGGACCCGACACTGATCGGGCAGGCGCTGACCAATCTGATCAAGAACGCGCTGGAGGCCACCGACAGCTTCGCGGCGTCCGGACATGCCCCGCAGGGCTACCTCCGCGAGGTACGGGTTGCGCTGACCGAAGAGGCGGATGAAGCGGTGATCCGCGTGGCTGACAATGGCGGCGGCTTTCCCGAGGATCGGGCGCGGCTGTTCGAACCTTATGTAACGACCCGGGACGGGGGAACCGGACTGGGGCTTTCCATCGTCAAGAAGATTGTGGAAGAACATGGCGGACGCATGCGTCTGGAAGATGCGCCTGCCTTTGATGGGGCGGCCCATAGTGGGGCGCAGGTGATGATCGTTCTGCCCCGGGTAGAAGGAAACCCGGCCGGAATGGCGGAAGATGAAAGCGAAGGACGAGGCGCTGAGGCATGAGCGATATTCTGATTGTCGATGACGAACGTGATATCCGGGAACTGATTTCCGACATTCTGGAAGATGAGGGGTTTGCGACGCGCCTGGCGGGGGGATCCGAGGAATGCCTTGCCGCGCTTGAGGTGGAAAAACCCGCGCTGATGATCCTCGATATCTGGCTCAAGGACAGTCAGATGGACGGGATCGACATCCTGGGCAAGGTCAAGCGCGAAAACCCCGAGATCCCGGTGGTGATCATTTCGGGCCATGGCAATATCGAGATCGCCGTGGCCGCGATCAAGCAGGGGGCCTATGATTTCATCGAAAAGCCGTTCAACATCGACCAGCTGCTGGTGGTGATCCGCCGGGCGATGGAAACTTCGCGCTTGCGGCGGGAAAATACCGATCTGCGCCGCTCGGAGGTGGCCAACGGCGAATTGATCGGATCCAGCCCGGCCTTCCGCCAGTTCAAGGGCCAGTTGGACAAGGTGACCAAATCCAACGGCCGGGTCATGTTGTTGGGCGGGCCGGGTGCCGGCAAGGAGAACGCGGCGCGCTATGTGCATGGCCATTCCCTGCGCGCCACGGGCCCTTTCGTGACGCTGAACTGTGCCACGGCATCGCCAGAGCGGATGGAAACCCTGTTGTTCGGTACCGAGACCAGCGGCCAGCCGGCGGAAAAGGGGCTGCTGGAACAGGCCGATCAGGGCACGCTTTATCTGGATGAGGTGGCGGATTTGCCGCTGGATACCCAGGCGCGGATCCTGCGGGTTCTGGTCGATCAGCAGTTCCAGCGCGTCGGCGGCACCCAGAAGGTGCGGGTCGATGTGCGTTTCCTGTCGTCGACCGCCCGTGACCTGCAGGCCGAGATTGCCACCGGCCGGTTCCGCGAGGAACTGTATCACCGGTTGGCCGTGGTGCCCATTTCCCTGCCCAGCCTGGATGAACGGCGTACCGATATCCCCGAACTGGCCGATTATCTGATCGGTTGTTTCCACGAAAGTGATGGCCTGCCGCTGCGCCCCTTGGGTGACGAGGCGGCGGCGACCATGCAGGGCATGCTCTGGCCTGGGAACATCCGTCAGTTGCGCAACGTGCTGGAACGGATCCTGATCCTGGGGCCCAATGCCGGCGAGATCGAGGCCCGGGAACTGCCCAGTGCCGAACCCGCAGGCGAGGGCGAGGACCGGATGGTCCTGTCGCCGGCCATCGCCCGGTTGCCCCTGCGCGAGGCCCGTGAACTGTTCGAACGCGAGTATCTGCTGACCCAGATCAACCGGTTCGGCGGCAATATTTCCCGCACTGCCAGTTTCGTCGGCATGGAACGCTCGGCCCTGCACCGTAAGCTCAAGTCGCTGAACGTGGTGACGACGGTCAAGGCGGGGGCGCGGATCGCCTCGGTGGATACATCGACCGAGGCCGAGGCCGAGGCCGAAGCCGGGGCGGATCACTGAGCGCAGGGAAGGGCGGGGGCCATGAAAGTCATCGTATGCGGGGCCGGCCAGGTTGGTTGGCAGATCGCCAAGCATCTGTCGGGCGAACGGAACGAGGTGACCATCGTCGACAACAATGAGGATCTGGTACGCCGGACCACGGATGTGTTGGACGTCAAGGGGGTGGCGGGCTTTGCCTCTTACCCGGATGTGCTGGACAAGGCCGGTGCGCGCGATGCCGACATGATCATCGCCGCTACCCATTCCGATGAGGTCAACATGGTCACCTGTCAGGTGGCGCATTCGGTGTTTTCGGTTCAACGCAAGATCGCCCGGCTGCGGGCGCAATCCTATCTCGACTCGGTCGATTCCGATCTCTACCGCAGCGATCACCTGCCCATCGATGTGGTGATCAGCCCGGAAAAAGAGGTCGCCGAAGCCGCCCTGCAACGCCTGGCCGCGCCGGCGACTTTCGATATCGAAAGCTTCCTGGACGGCGAAGCGATGCTCATGGGTATCCAGCTGGATGCGGAGTGCCCGGTTCTCGACACGCCGCTGCGCCAGTTGACCGATCTGTTTTCCACCCTTCAGGCCGTGGTCATGGCGGTGCGCCGCGAGGGCGCGCTGTTTTCCCCCTCGCCGGGGGATCAGCTGTTCGCTGGCGATGAGATTTACGTCTTTTCCCATGTCAGGGACGCACAGCGCACGCTGGATATCTTTGGCAAGCAAACCCGCAAGCAAACCCGGGTGGTGATCGTCGGAGCCGGCCATGTCGGGCTGAGTGTGGCACGCCGGCTGGAAAGCTATACAGAACGGGTGCGCGTCAAGGTGATCGAGCGTGACCGGCGTCGTGCGGAACAGGCTGCAGAACGCCTGGAACGGACCATCGTGCTGCATGGCGACGGGCTGAGCGCGGATTTGCTGGCCGAGGCCAATGTCAGCCGCTCGGACGCGATCCTGTCGGTCACCGATGATGACAAGACCAACCTGCTGACTTCGGTCCGCGCCAAGCAGCTGGGGGCGTCCATGGCGATCAGCCTGATCAACGATCCGGCCCTGGTCTCCTTGCTGGGCCCGCTGGATATCGACGCCTATATCAACCCGAGGGCGACGACCGTGTCCTCGATCCTGCGCCATGTGCGTCATGGCCGGGTGCGCAGCGTCTATTCCATCGGGGATGCCGAAGCCGAGGTGTTGGAGGCCCAGGTCCTGAAAACCGCCAAGATCGCCGGTCAGCTGATGCGGGATGTGGATTTCCCGGAAGGTGTGCTGATGGGGCCGATCCGCAAGGGCAAGAAGATCGTCATCCCCCAGGGGGACACCCGGATCGAGGTGGGCGATGTCGTTACCTTCTTCGCCTTGTCCGCCAATGTGCCCGAAGTGGAACAGCTGTTGCAGGTGTCCATTGACTACTTCTGAGCACCCGCGCCGGTCCTCGGCCGGTGACAGTGTGCTGGATCGGCTGCCCTTTCTGGTGGTTCTGGCCGGGGTGTTTTCTGTGGCCATGCTGATCCCGGCCTTCCATGCTGGGTTCGCCGGGGATCATGCCACCGCGCGCCCATTCCTGTATGGCGCGATCCTGTTTTTCGGGCTGACCGTCTTTATCGGTCTGGCGGCCATGCGGCAGCGCACGGGCAGCCAGTCGCGCGAATTGCTGTTGTCGCTGGTCACCGCCTATCTGGGCCTGCCGCTGTTCCTGGCCCTGCCGGTGGCCGAGGCGGTGCCCGGTCTCAGCCTGCGCAACGCCTATTTTGAGATGGTCTCGGCGATCACCACAACCGGGGCAACCGTTTTCGATCAGCCGCGGCTGGTTGCGGATTCGATCCATCTGTGGCGGGCGCTGGTCGGCTGGATGGGCGGTTTTCTGGTCTGGGTCTCGGCGATCGCCATCCTGGCCCCCCTGCGTCTGGGGGGGTTCGAGGTGGTTCTGGCGACGCGCCAGGCCAGTATTCGCGACACGCGCGACCTGGCCGGGACAGTCCTGTCGCCGATGCGGCGGATCCGCCGCCACAGCCTGGCGCTGGCCCCCGTTTATGGCGGCCTGACCCTGATCCTCTGGCTGTGTCTTCTGCTGGCAGGCGAATTGCCCCTTGTTGCCGTCTGTCATGCCATGTCGGTCATGGCCACCAGCGGGATCAGCCCGCTCGCCACCCTGGATGAGGCGGGGGGCGGCACCGCCGCCGAGCTGGTGATGTTCGCCTTCATGATCTTCGCCCTTGGCCGCTTTACCTTTGCCTCGGACATGCCCGTGCCCCCCATGCGCCGCCGGCGCGACGATCCCGAGATGCGGATTGCGGTGGCCTTGCTGGTGACGGTGCCGACGGTGATTTTCATCCACCACTGGATGGGTACATTGACCAGCCCGGGGATGTCCGGACCGCTGGCCGGGCTGAACGCCTATTGGGGCAGCCTGTTCACCACCATGTCCTTTCTGTCGACTGCCGGGTTCGTGTCCGCCGACTGGGATCTGGCGCGCAGCTGGTCAGGGCTGAGCACCCCGGGCCTGATCCTGATGGGGCTGGCCCTGGTCGGGGGGGGCGTGGCGACCACGGCTGGTGGGGTCAAGCTGTTGCGGATTTACGCACTCTACCGCCATGGCCAGTATGAAATGGGCCGCCTGATCCATCCCCATGCGGTGGCCAGCCCCGGTCATGTGGCGCGGCGCATCGGGGCGGATGCCGCCTATATCGCTTGGCTGTTCTTCATGCTCTTTGCCTTGTCGATCGCGGCGGTGATGACGGGCCTGTCCCTGGCCGGTGTCGATTTCGAAACCGCCATGCTGCTGGCCGTGGCGGCGCTGACCAATACCGGTCCGCTGATCGTGGTGGCTGGTGATCAGCCGGTGCAGCTGGCCACGCTGCCACCGATGGTCCAGTACATCACCTGTGTCGCCATGGCGCTTGGCCGGCTGGAGACGCTGGCCCTGGTCGCCCTGTTCAACCCGGCCTTCTGGCGCGCCTGATCCCGGCCACGCCAAGGGGGGATGCCTGACGAGGGCAAGGTGAGGGCAAGGAAAGAACAGGGCTGGGCTTTTATGTTTTTTACGGTGTTTTTGGGCTTGGGATGCCAAAATGGCGCAATTTCCGCCAACTGCCGCATCATGGGTCTTTGTGGGTTGCATCGCGCCGGAAAGACAGGTGTAGTATCCGGCGCGATGAAGCCGAAAATTAACGGAAAAACATATGGCAGCCGATAGACAGAACTTGCAGGATGCTTTTCTCAATCATGTCCGCAAGACTAAGGTCCCGGTGACGATCTTTCTTATCAATGGCGTCAAGCTGCAGGGCGTCATCACCTGGTTTGACAATTTTTGTGTGTTGCTGCGCCGCGATGGGCAATCGCAGTTGGTGTACAAGCATGCGATTTCAACAATCATGCCCAGTCAGCCGATCAGCCTGTACGAGACCGACGACTGACTGAACTGGCCTCAACCGAGACGCCCGAGACCCGGGCCTGGGTGATTCACCCCGAACTGCTGTCCGAATCGGGCAGGCGGGCGCCGGCCCATGCCCTGGATGAGGCTGTCACCCTGGCGCGGGCCTTGCCGGGGTTGGATATTGTCGGCGCCTCTCATGAACGGATCCGCAAGCCGCGGCCGGGCTATTTGTTCGGGGCCGGCAAGCTGGAGGAACTGGGCCAGGTCCTTCATGACAATGCGGTCGATCTTGTGCTGATCGACGGGCCGCTGACCCCGGTGCAACAACGCAATCTGGAACGGGACTGGGAGGTCAAGATCCTCGACCGGACCGCCTTGATCCTGGAAATCTTTTCCGATCGGGCGCGGACCCGGGAAGGCGTGTTGCAGGTGGAAATGGCCGCCCTCAGCTATCAGCGGACGCGGCTGGTGCGGGCCTGGACCCACCTGGAACGGCAGCGCGGGGGCCTGGGCTTTGTGGGTGGCCCCGGCGAAACCCAGATTGAGGCCGACCGCCGCGCCATTGACGAGGCCATCGTGCGCCTGCGCCGGCAGTTGGACAAGGTGGTGAAAACCCGTGAACTGCATCGCGCGGCGCGGGCCAAGGTGCCTTATCCGATCGTCGCGCTGGTGGGCTATACCAATGCCGGGAAATCGACCCTGTTCAACCGCCTGACCGGGGCCGACGTGATGGCCGAGGACATGCTGTTCGCCACGCTGGACCCGACCATGCGGCGCCTGGATCTGCCCGCGGGACAGGAGGTGATCCTGTCGGATACGGTCGGGTTCATCTCGGATCTGCCCACCGAACTGGTCGCGGCCTTTCGCGCCACGCTAGAAGAGGTGGTCGCCGCCGATGTCATCGTCCATGTCCGCGATCTGTCCCATCCGGAGACCGAGGCCCAGGCCGTCGAGGTCCGCGAGATCCTGGAAAGCCTGGGTGTGGCCGAAGACCGCCCGGTTCTGGAGGCCTGGAACAAGCTGGATCGTCTGGGGCCCGAAGCGCGCCAGCGACTGACGGCGCAGGCCGCGCGGGACCATTCGGTCCGTCTGATGTCGGCGCTGACCGGTGAAGGGGTGGCGGATCTTCTGGACGCTGTGGCCGGAGCGCTGGCCAAACCGGTGATTGAGGAAACGCTGCGTCTGGATCATGGTGACGGACGCCGCCGGGCCTGGCTGTTCCAGGAGGGCGTGGTGGTTTCCGAAGCTGGCGATGATGACGGGATCGCGCTGAACGTGCGCTGGAGCGAACGACAAAAGGCCCAGTTCGCGCGGTTGCCGTCTTGACCCGATGTGGTGTTGTTCCCGGGTCGTGGCAATGTTTGATAACGAGACTGTCGGTCTGATTTGATCTGCGTCGGGTGTTTGTGGATGGTGACTTTGCGGACGAAGCTGTCATTGCCATCAACAGAACAAGCCGCGCGTCGACGGGCTGCCCGGCGATGCGCGGCGGCCTTCGGCCTTGTCCCGCGCATAAGGGGTAAGCGTCAACAAGACCTCAAAGCCGTCGTTCACGACGGGAACACAGATCATTCTCCGGGGCCGTTGGCCTGACCTCACCTAGACAGCACAGCCGCCGCGCGGGAACCGCGCGGCGCGGCCCAACGGGAGGCGACGCCGAAAGGCGTCGCACGACGGGCGGGAGGGCCCGTTACCGGCCGCTATCCGCCCGTGGCTTGCCCAGATGCTTGCGCAGCCGGGAGGGCGTCGATTTCGTCTTGCCCTTGTAAGGATTCTTATCGGCCTGGGACCGCAGGGTCAGCCGGATCGGCGTACCCGGCATATCAAAGTCTTCTCGCAACCCATTGACAAGATAACGCCTGTAAGCATCCGGAACCTTCTCGGGAAAGGAACACATGGCTACAAACGCTGGCGGCCGGGTCTTCACCTGGGTCATATAGCGCAGCTTGATCCGTCGTCCCCCCGGCGCCGGGGGCGGATGCGCCTCGACCATACCGGCAAGCCAGCGGTTCAACTGCGCCGTGGTCACCCGCCGATTCCAGACCTGCCAGGCCTTGATCACCGCTGCCTGCAGCCGATCAATCCCCTGCCCGGTCTTCGCGGAAACCGTGACCAGCGGCGCCCCGCGCAGTTGCGGCAACAGCCGTTCAAAGGCCTCGCGCAGTTCGGCCAGCCGTGCCCCGCGATCGGTCTCCAGATCCCACTTGTTCACCGCGACCACCACCGCGCGCCCCTCACGTTCAGCCAAATCGGCGATGCGCAGATCCTGCTGCTCAAAGGGAATCGCCGCATCAAGCAGCAACACCACCACTTCGGCAAAGCGCACCGCCCGCAAGCCGTCGGCCACCGACAGCTTTTCCAGCTTTTCCTGAACCTTGGCGCGCTTACGCATTCCCGCCGTATCAAAAATCCGCACCGGCCGGCCCTGCCAATCCGCGCTGACGGAAATCGCATCGCGGGTGATCCCCGCTTCAGGCCCTGTCAGCAATCGGTCTTCGCCCAGGATCCGGTTGATCAGCGTCGACTTGCCCGCATTGGGCCGCCCGACCACCGCCACCTGCAAGGGCCGGTTGGGCATGTCTTCGCCGACATCGTCTTCGTCATCCAGCGCCAGATCGGTCACTGGCGCCTCAGCGGCCTCGGCGCGGGCTTTTTCGGCCAAAGCATCGGCCAGCGGCATCAGCATGGCCAGCAACTCGGACATGCCTTCGCCATGTTCAGCCGACAGGCGCAACGGTTCCCCCAGACCCAATTCATAGGTCTCGATCACCCCGGCATCGGCCGCCGCCCCTTCGGCCTTGTTGGCCGCGACGATCACCTTGCGGGCCCGACGACGCAAAACCCCGGCCAGATCGCGGTCCAGCGGCATGATCCCAGCCCGTGCATCGACCATGAACAGGCAGATATCGGCCATGTCCACGGCCCGCTCGGTCAGCCGCCGCATCCGCCCCTGCAGGCTGTCATCGGTGGCTTCTTCCAGACCAGCCGTATCGATCACGGTGAATTTCAGATCCCCCAGCCGACCCGCCCCTTCGCGCAGATCCCGGGTGACACCCGGCTGATCGTCGACCAACGCCAAGCGCTTGCCAACAAGCCGGTTGAACAGGGTCGACTTGCCGACATTGGGACGACCAACAATCGCCAGGGTAAACATGGGCGCCTCCGCGCGTGGCTGTAAGTGGCTGTCTTAGCGCGCCCGACGCCTAACGAAAAGCGTGAAGCCGCCCATCCGCCGTCACGACATAAAGGGTGCGCCCCGCGACCACCGGATTGGCTACGGCCCCCGCCGACAGTTTGCTGGCCTCGATCAACCGGCCGCTGGCCGGATCAATCTGTCGCATCAACCCGTCGCTGGACACCACGATCAAGCGCCCGCCCGCCAGAACCGGACCATAATGGGCAAAGATCCCGGCCCGGCGCCGCACCCGTTCCTCGACGAACAAGGGCAGGGTCGCACGCCACAGAACCGCCCCATCTGCGGCATTCATCCGCAGCAGGTGGTTGTCGTCCGAAATCAGGAACAGCGATCCGCCCACCGGCCAGACCGGACCAAGCGCACCTTCGCGCGCCGTCCACATCCGTTCCCCCGTAGTCAGGTTCAGCGCCGCCAGACGACCGCCGGCATTGGAGACATACACCGTGTTGCCGACAATGACCGGATCCCCGGCGATGTCGCCGATCCCGGCATAGGCCCGTCCCTGCCGTTGCCCCGAAACCGTGGTCGACCACAGGCGCACGCCGCCGCGTTTCAGCGTCGCGACCACCTCGCCCGAGCCGAAGGGGAACAGCGCGGTATTGCCTGACACGGCTGGCGCCGCGCCACTGACGTTAACCGTACCGCTGTCGCTGCCATTGATCTGCCACAGGATGCGCCCAGTGTCGGCATCCAGCGCCCAGCCCTGCCCATCCCGACTGGTCAGATAAACGATACCGCCTTCGACAGCAGGTCCTCCGGTGGGAACGGCCCCCAGTTTCTGGGTCCAGATCCCCGCCCCTGTCGTCAGATCCAGCGCCTGTACCTGGCCATAGCCCGTGGTCACAAACACCCGGCCATCGGCCACGGCAAAGCCCCCTCCGGCAGCCTGACCCGCCTTTTCCCGGGGCGGGGTCAGGTCCCGCCGCCAGAGCACCCTGCCGTCATCGACACCATGGGCGCTGACCACGCTGTGGGCATCCATGGTCAGAACACGCCCGCCGGCCACAACCGGATCGGTGGCCATGCGCACCCGCTGCCGATCGCCCTGGCCGATGGACACTGTCCAGGCCTCGGTCAATACGGGCCCCAGCGCGGGCTGGGAAATCATGTGCTGGACCGAGCCCCCTGCCTGGGCCCAGTCGACATTGACCCGCGGCGCAGGCAGCGTGATCGGACGGGCCTCACCCGACACCCCATAGGGGGGATTGGGAATCCGTTTCAGGGCCACCGGCACCGGGCCGGCCTGTACCCCGGCGGCCGCTTCGGGTGACAATTCGGCAATGGACGATCTGGCCCCATCCATATTACGCAAATCGAAGCGTTCCCCCGGCAACACCGGTTCGGCGGGCTGGCACGCGGACAAGGCCAGCGCCAGACCCAGCACCGTGCCACCTGCCTTTGTGCGATGAACCATTCTGTCCGCCATCAGCCCGTCAACCTTCGACAGGATCGCCGCCCAAAGCGACAATCATTTCCCCAACACGCTGGCGTTGCGCAATCGAGGCTTCGGCATCCTGAAAGATCCGCCGCAGCGTGGCGATGGCCTCGACAATCTCGCCCCGCTCGGTCTGGATATAGGCGGTCTGTTCCAGCGCGGTCAGGCGCAGCGGCGCCCCCGGCACGGTCAACGGATCCAGCGCAGCCAGTCGTGCCTCCGAGAACATCGGGTAATCGGCCAGCATGGTCAGCCGCAGGGTCGCCAGATCGCGATAAATCGGGCGGATCTCTGCCATCGCCTGCACCTGTTGCAGTGCAGCGCCCGCAGCCTCGGCATCAATCCCGGCCTGTTCCCCCGCCAAGAGCAACAGGCGCAGGGCTTCGGCCTCGCCGGTGGCGGAGACCTCGGCCAAGGCCACGGCGCGGGTATTGGCCGTTTCACCGGCCATGGCCCCCAGCATCGCATCGCCCAGAGCCTGGGCCTGGGCCGTATCCTGGGCCTTGCGCCATTCCAGGTAGGCCGCCCCACCGACAAGCACCAACACCGCCAGAACGGCAATCCAGCCATAGCGGCGGGCATAGGTATAGAGCCGGTCACGCCGGACCTCGGCGCTGACCTCTTCGATAAAACTGTCGGTCTGACTCACGCCTGCACTCCCGTTTCGTTGGGCACAGATAGCTTGAACTGCGCCGGATTGCCAAGACCCACCGTTTGCGCGGCGCTGGCACGGCTGAAAATCCCCGGCTGTCATCCGGTCCGCGACAGGCCCGAAAAGGCCCCGGGCCAGATCTCATGACGGCTCCGGGCCAACGGCACCCCCAGCAGCACCGGGGGCTTCGCTGCCTTGTGGCGAAAAGCCGGGGTCGGTAAAATGCCCTGGTTCAGGGGAACAAGCCGCACCTGATGGCGGATCGGCGGGCAGGATAATCGTGACACCATGAAGACAGGCTCCCTCATCACAGCGGTTCTGGTGGCTGTCGCGCTCTATGCGCTGGTCTTCGAACGCGAACGCCTGCAGGTCTTTGCCGGCCGGGAAATGCCTGCCGCGCCTTCCCCGGCCCGTCCCGATACGCCCCCGGCCGGTCCCGAGGCCGATCAGCCGCGCCGCGTCCATGTTGTCGCCCTTGACAGCCAGGCACGCACGGTCGATCGCCGCATCACCCTGCGCGGCCAGACAGAGGCGGCGCGCACCGTTCAGGTCATGTCCCAGATTTCCGGGCTGGTAATCTCGGACCCCCGGCGCAAGGGCAGTTTCGTTCAGGCCGGCGCGCCGCTGTGCCAGATTGACCCGGGCACCCGCCCCGCCCAGCTGGCCGAGGCCCAGGCCCGGCTGGCCGAGGCGCGCATCGCCAATACCGCAGCCCAACGGCTGGCCGAAGGGGGCTTTGGCTCGGAAACCCAGAAACTGTCGGCCCAGGCCGGGCTGGAAGCCGCGCTGGCCGCTGTCACCATAGCCGAGACCGAGATCGCCCGCCTGACGATCACCGCCCCCTTCGCCGGGCTGCTGGAAACCGATGCGGCGGAACTGGGCAGCCTGCTGCAACCGGGCAGCCCCTGCGCAATGGTGATCCAGCTTGATCCGATCAAGCTGGTGGCCTTTCTGCCGGAATCCGAACTGGCCAGCATCGCCCCCGGGGCCTCTGCCCGTGCCACGCTGTCGGGGGGCATACAGGTGGCGGGCACGGTCAGCTTTCTGGCCCGATCGGCCGATCCCGCGACCCGTACATTCCGGGTCGAAATCGGCGTGGACAACCCCGACCTGGCAATCCGCGACGGGCAAAGCGCTGCGATCAGCATCGAATCCACCGGAACACCGGCACATTTCATCCCCGCCTCGGCCCTGACCCTGGATGATGCCGGCACCATGGGCCTGCGCACCGTCGAGACCGGCGACATCGCCGGTTTCGCCCCGGTCCGCATCCTGCGCGACACGGCCCGGGGCGTCTATGTGACCGGCCTTCCGGATCGGGCCCGGATCATCGTGACCGGCCAGGATTTCGTCACCGAAGGCACCCCCCTTGAGGTCACGTTGCGCGGGAACGGCCCATGACCGGCCTCATCGACTGGGCGGCGAGCCACGCCCGGATGATCCTGGCCTTCATCGCCTTGTCGTTGCTGGCCGGGGGGTTTGCCTATGTGAACCTGCCGAAAGAGGGAGAACCGGATATCGAGATCCCGGCACTTTTCGTGTCGGTGCCCTTTCCCGGCATCTCGGCCGAGGACAGCGAAACCCTGCTGGTCCGTCCCATGGAAACCGAACTGTCCGATCTGGACATGCTGAAATCCATGCAGGCCACGGCGGCCGAGGGCTATGCCGGCATCGCCCTGGAATTCAACTTCGGCTGGGACAAGACCAAGACCATGGCCGATGTCCGTGACGCCATGACCCGCGCCGAAGGCAATTTTCCCGCCGGCGCCGACAACTATTCGGTCAATGAGATCAACTTTTCCGAATTTCCCATCGTCATCGTCAGCCTGACCGGTCAGGTCCCCGAACGCACGCTGCTGCGCCTGGCCAAGGACATGCAGGACCGTCTGGAGGGACTGGAGGCGGTGCTTGAGGCCCGTCTGACCGGCCAGCGCGACGAGATGCTGGAGGTGGTGATCGACCCGCTCCGTCTGGAGACCTACAACCTGACGGCCAACGATCTGATTTCCGCCGTGGTCAACAACAACCAGCTGATCGCCGCCGGGGAACTGGATTGGCAAAGCGGCGCCTTCGCGGTCAAGATCCCGGCCTCGTTCAATGAGGCCCGCGATGTCTTCAACCTGCCGGTCAAGACCAATGGCGACCGCATCGTCACCCTGTCGGATGTGGCCGATATCCGCCTGACCTTCGAGGATCGCAAGACCACGGCGCGGTTCAACGGCAAGCAGACGGTGGCGCTGCAGGTGGTCAAGCGCAAGGGCTTCAACCTGATCGACACCGCCGCCGAGGTCCGTGCCACTGTCGCCCGGGAAACCGAGGCCTGGCCGCCGGCACTGCGCGATGCGGTGATGGTTTCAACCTCGAACGACCAATCCACCACCGTGGCCAGCATGGTCAGCCAGCTGGAGGGATCGGTGCTGACCGCCATCGCGCTGGTGATGATCGTCGTTCTGGCAACCCTTGGGCCGCGATCGGCGCTGCTGGTGGGCTTTGCCATCCCCACCTCTTTCCTGCTGTGTTTCGCCTTTCTCGCGGTCATGGATGTGACCATTTCCAACATCGTCATGTTCGGCCTGATCCTGGCGGTGGGCATGCTGGTGGATGGGGCCATCGTGGTGGTGGAATATGCCGATCGGCGGATCTCGGAAGGGGTTGGGCCGATGCGCGCCTATGTCGAGGCGGCCAAGCGGATGTTCTGGCCCATCGCCTCATCCACGGCGACGACGCTCTGCGCCTTTTTGCCGATGCTGTTCTGGCCCGGTGTCGCGGGCGAGTTCATGGGCCTCCTGCCCGTCACGCTGATCTTCGTGCTGATTGCCTCGTTCATCGTGGCGATCATCTACCTGCCGGTGATGGGTGGGGTATCCGGGCGGCTGGTGCGGACCTTTGCGGCGGCGTCCTCTGCCCTGGCAGCCCGCCCCCTGATCCTGCGGCTGGTGCTGACCGCGCTGGCCCTGGGGATCACTTATACCGGGGCAATGCAGGTGCTGAACCCCGACTATCTGGGCCTTGGCGGAACACTGGGGGCGGCGCTGTTCTTCCTTGGGGTGGTGGCAGTCGCCATCACCATGGGCAGCTTCCGCCATGGCCAGACCCCGGGCCGGATCCACAGCGGGCCTCGGCGTTCTGCATTCGGGGCATTGATCCGCGTCCTTGTCGGCAATCCCGTCATGCCCGTGGTGACTGTTGCCGCTGTCTGCAGCTTTGTGGCCGGGGTCTTTGTCTATTACGGCCAGAACAATCGCGGGGTGGAATTCTTCGTCGAAAGCGAGGCCGAGCAGGCGATCATCTATGTCCGGGCGCGCGGCAACCTGTCACTGGCCGAAAAGGACGCACTGGTTCGCCAGGCCGAGGACATGGCCCTGGAAACCGACGGCATCCAGAGCGTCTTTGCCTTCGCCGGGGAAGGTGGCCTGAACGCCAATACCGGCGGCAGCGAAGCGCCAAGCGATACGATCGGTCAAATCCAGGTCGAAATGCTGGCCTGGGATAATCGCCCCCGCCGCGCCGCCGAGGGCAGCTTCCTGAAACGCCTGCTTCTACGCGATGAGCCCGATCCCCATTACGATGGCGACACGATCCTGGCCCGGCTGGAGACACAGCTGGCGACAATCCCCGGCATTTATACCGAGACTCTGAACCTGGCCATGGGACCGGGCGCGGCCAAGCCCGTGCACCTGCGCCTGAAGGGCAATGACTGGGCCACCCTGACCGAGGCCACCCGGATCGCCCGTGCCCGTTTCGAGGCCACCCCCGGCCTGACCGATATCGACGACAGCCTGCCCCTGCCCGGCATCGACTTTGAAATCAACGTCGATGTGGAAAAGGCCGGCCGGTTCGGGGCCAATGTGGCCACCGTGGGGGTCATGGTGCAGCTGGTCACCCGGGGCGTGCTGCTGGATACGATGCGCGTTGATACCTCGGATGAGGAAATCGACATCCGTGTCCGCCTGCCCGAGGAAGACCGCGTTCTGTCCACCCTCGATACGCTGCGGGTGCGCACCGCCGATGGGCTGGTGCCGCTGGCGAACTTCATCACCATCACCCCGGTGCGCAAACTGGCCGAGATCAACCGCATCGACCGTCAGCGCTATTTCGATATCCGCGCCAATGTCACCGACGGGCTGAGCAACGCCGCCGGCCAGCCGATCAACCCCAACGAACGGATCGCGGCCCTGACCGAGTGGCTGGAACAGGACCGTCCCCTGCCCGCCGGCATTGATTGGGAATGGACCGGCGATCAGGAGGAACAGGCCGACAGTCAGGCCTTCCTCTCACAGGCTTTCGTCGGGGCGCTGGCGCTGATGTTCATCATCCTGCTGGCCCAGTTCAACAGCTTCTACAACGCCGCCCTGGTGCTGCTGGCGGTGGTCCTGTCCACGGCCGGGGTGCTGGTGGGCATGCTGGTGATGAAACAGCCGTTCTCGATCATCATGACGGGTACGGGGATCGTGGCCCTGGCCGGGATCGTGGTGAACAACAACATCGTTCTCATTGATACCTATCAGGAATACCGCCGCTACATGCCCGCGCTGGAGGCGATCATCCGCACTGCAGAAACCCGGATCCGGCCGGTTCTGCTGACGACCCTGACAACAATGGCCGGGCTCGCCCCGATGATGTTCGGGCTGTCGCTGGATTTCTTCGCCGGCGCGGCGTCCATCGACAGCCCGACCTCGCTGTGGTGGAAGCAACTGGCAACGGCGGTGGTCTTTGGTCTGGGAATCGCCACCGTTCTGACGCTGGTTTTCACCCCGACCATGCTGGCCTTGCGGATTTGGGCCGCAACCTATGTCCAATCCATCGGCCGGCTTCTGGCCCGCTGGGCCGGGGGCGCCAGCCGCCAAAGGACCGAGGACTGGATCCTGCGGCGCAAGGCAGCCCGGGTGCCGCCGCCTGACATCCTGTGGACGGAAGATCCCCCGCACGGCCGCGATTGACAGGGAACGGCACACCAGGCCAAACATCCGGCCGGACTGCGGCCATCACGGGCGACAAGACCACAGCGTCGCCCCGGATCAGAACATAAATATCTGGACTATCAAATGGTTGGGCCGCGAAGCTCTATCAAACTAGGCGTCTGGAACACGATCGCTACGCATAGGAATGTGTCATATGCAGACCGGTACCATCGGGGGCAATGCCACCACGATGATACCGGCCTTCTCCCCCCCGGGAGCCCGTCACCACAGCTTTCGCCAGGCGATTCACCGAGAAAACAGGGAAACGCCGATGCGGCACTCCCCAACAATTCTGAGACAAAGTATCAAGAAGAAAAGGAAAGGTCAAAGATCTTGATTCGTGTCCCCGATACCACCCGCCCCCTCTCCATTTGCGTCTATTGCGGGGCCCGCCCCGGCGCGCAGCCGGCCTATGCCGTCGCCGCCACTGAATTCGGCAATCTGATCGCCGCCGAGGGCTGGCGGCTGGTCTTCGGCGCCGGTGACATGGGCCTGATGGGCGATGTGGCGCGTGCCACACGCGATGCGGGCGGCCAGACGCTGGGCGTTATCCCCACCCATCTGGTTGGCAAGGAAACCGCCGCCCGTGACCTCAGCCAGGCTGTGATCACCGAGACCATGCACGAACGCAAGAAGGTGATGTTCATGAATGCCGATGCCGCCGTGGTCCTGCCCGGAGGCGCCGGCACGCTGGATGAGTTCTTCGAGGTCCTGACCTGGGCGCAACTGGGGCTGCACAGCCGTCCGATCCTGCTGGTCGATGTGGCCGGCTTCTGGCAACCGCTACTGGGGCTGCTTGATCATGTCATCGCCCAGGGCTTTGCCGCGCCTTCACTGCGGGATCTGATCACCGTCGTGTCCGATGCCGAGTCTGCGGTCGCCACCTTGCGCAAGGCCCTTTGTCCGCCCCCCGGTTAACCCGCATTCAGGGGCGCGCGATGGGCAAAAACGTGGTGTTCTTGATCTCTTCCATCGACAAAAGCGCGGTGACATTGAACACGCGCACCTCTGAAATCAGCGCCTGATAAAAGGCATCATAGGCGCGCGCATTGGCCACCCGCACCTTCAGAATATAGTCGATATCGCCGGCCAGGCGATGGGCCTCAAGCACCTCGGGCTGGGCCCGCAACGCCGCAAGAAACCGGCCCTGCCAGCCGGCATCGTGTTCCGATGTCCGGATCAGAACGAAAAAGCACGCCTCCAGCCCCAGCGCATCGGGATCGACCAGCGCGACCGTCCGGGTAACGACCCCCATCTCGCGCATCTTGCGAATCCTGTTCCAGACCGGCGTCTTCGAGGACCCCACCTTGCCGGCGATATCCTCCAGCGACTGGTCGGCATCGGCCTGCAGCTCACCAAGAATCTTCCGATCGAGATCATCCAACCGAACCACCATTCCAGCTTCTCCCGAAAAAACGAACGTTCATCCATTCAGGCGATTTTAGTCGGAACAAATTTTCTATTCAATCCACATGCTGGCGCAATAGAGGGACAATGTTCTACAAAACGGCCGAACCAACAGGATCGCCCGATGCAGCATTTTCCGATCTTCATGGACCTTCAGGACCGCGCCGTGGTCATTGCCGGCGGTGGCGAGGCCGCCCTGGCCAAGCTGCGCCTGCTGGGCAAAACCCCCGCACGGCTGAGCGTCTTTGCCGCCCATCCCTGCCCCGGGATCGTGGATATGGCCCGGGATGGTCGGATTGCCCTGATCCGCCGCCCGGTCACCGCCGACGATCTGCGCGCCGTGGCGCTGGCCTATGCTGCCCATGGCGATGCGGCGCAGGATGCCGGTTTTGCCGCCCTGGCCCGCGCCGAAGGGGTGCTGGTTAATATCGTTGACGACCTGGCCGGCAGTCAGTTTCTGACCCCGGCAATCGTCGATCGCAGCCCGGTCACCGTGGCCATCGGCACCGAGGGCACCGCCCCGGTTCTGGCCCGGATCCTCAAGGCAGATATCGAGGCCCGCCTGCCCGCCGGTCTTGGCCTTCTGGCCCGTGCCGGTCAGGCCTTTCGCCGCCTGGCCAGCACCCTGCCCATGGGCCGCCCGCGCCGGGATTTCTGGGCCGATTACTTCCTGCACGAGGGTCCGGCGGCGCTGGACAAGGGCGGCGAAGCGGCCCTGCCCGCCACGCTGGACGATCTGCTGGCCCGCCATGAGGCACAGGCCGCGCGCCCCGGCCATGTTGCCTTTGTCGGCGCCGGGCCGGGTGATCCCGAACTGCTGACGCTGAAGGCGCGCCGCGCCCTGGATACCGCTGATGTGGTCATCCATGATCGGCTGATCGCCGCCCCGATCCTTGATCTGGCCCGGCGCGAGGCGGTACTGATCGCCGCTGGCAAGGAGGGCTTTGGCCCCTCGACCCCGCAAGAGGATATCAACGCCCTGATCCTGCGCCACGCCCGCGCCGGCGCCCAGGTGGTGCGGCTGAAATCCGGTGATCCGGCGGTTTTCGGGCGGCTGGATGAGGAAATCGAGGCCTGCGATGCCGCCGGGATCGGCTGGCACGTGGTGCCCGGCATCACCGCCGCCTCGGCCAGCGCCGCCGCTATCGGCCAAAGCCTGACCCGCCGGGGCCGCAATTCCGAGGCCCGCCTGCTGACCGGCCATGATGTCGCCGGTTTCGCCGAACAGGACTGGCAGCGCCTAGCGCGTTCTGGCACGGTGGCCGCCATCTACATGGGCCGCAAGGGCGCGCGCTTTCTGCAAGGCCGGCTGATGATGCATGGCGCCGATCCGGCCACGCCCGTCAGCCTGATCGAGAATGCCTCGCGCCCCGATCAGCGCATCGTCGCAGCCACATTGGCCAGCCTGTCCGATACGGTGCAGGGGGCGGCATTCTCTGGCCCCGTTCTTATCCTTTATGGCCTGTCGCCCCGCATGGTCGCTGAAGCCCTGCCCCTTCCCCAAGCACGTGAGGCCCTGTCATGAGCCGTCGGTTCACCCCCAAGATCGTCACCGCCAATACCCTGCTGGACGGCGATGTCGTCTATCTGACCCCGACCGGGGGCTGGTCGCGCCACCATCACGAGGCGGCATTGCTGACCGATGAGGCCGACGCCCAGATCCGCCTGATCGAGGCCAGCCAGCAGCACGGCACCATCGTCGGCGCCTATCTGGCCGATGCCCGGCCCGGAACCAGCGGCCCCGAGCCCGTCCACTTCCGCGAGGCCTTTCGCGCCACCGGCCCCTCCAACTACCACCACGGCAAGCAGGAGCACCGGGGCGCCTGACCCCGCGACAAGGAACAGCCAATGTACAGCTACACCGAGTTCGACGACGCCTTCGTGCGCAATCGCGTGGCCCAGTTCCGCGCCCAGGTGAACCGCCGCATCGACGGTTCGCTGACCGAGGATGAATTCAAGCCCCTGCGCCTGATGAACGGCCTCTATCTGCAACTGCACGCCTATATGCTGCGCGTGGCCATCCCCTACGGCACGCTGAACAGCCGCCAGATGCGCCAGCTGGCGATGATCGCCGAGCGCTGGGATCGCGGCTATGGGCACTTCACCACCCGCCAGAACATCCAGTACAACTGGCCGAAACTGCCCGATGTGCCGGACCTGCTGGCGGCGCTGGCCGATGTCGGCATGCATGCCAACCAGACCAGCGGCAACACCCTCCGCAAGGTCACCGCCGATCACTTTGCCGGGGCCAGCGCCGATGAGATCGCCGATCCCCGCCCCGTGGCGGAACTGCTGCGGCAATGGTCCACCGACCACCCCGAGTTCCAGTTCCTGCCGCGCAAGTTCAAGATCGCCATCACCGGCAGCCCCAACGATCGCGCCGTGACCCGCGCCCATGATATCGGGCTGCGCATGGTGCGGAATGACGCAGGCGATCCGGGCTTTGAGGTGCTGGTCGGCGGCGGGCTGGGCCGCACCCCGATGATCGGCAAGGTGATCCGAGATTTCCTGCCCAAGGCCGATCTTCTGCCCTATCTGGAGGCGATCGTCAGCACCTACAACCAGCTGGGCCGACGCGACAACAAGTTCAAGGCACGCATCAAGATCACCGTTCACGAGAACGGGCTTGAGACGATCCGCGATCTGGTCGAAGCGCGTTTTGCTGAAAACCGTGCGCTCTTCACCGGTGTCGATCAGCAGGTGCTGGCCGGGATCGAGGCGCAATTCGCCCCGCCCAATTTCCGCGATCGCCCCACGGATAGCTTCGATGCCGCCTATGCTGCCGATCCGGTGTTCCGCGCCTGGGCCGATACAAACTTGGCCCGCCATCGCGCGCCCGGCTATGCCATCGTCACCGTCTCGCTGAAGGCCCATGGCCAGACGCCGGGCGATGCCACGGCCGATCAGATGCGCACCCTGGCCGATCTGGCCGAAACCTATGGCCATGATGAGCTGCGCATCAGCCATGAACAGAACGTTATCCTGCCCCATGTCCACCGCGCCGATCTGCCGGCCGTGCATGCGGCCTTGAAGACAGCCGGGTTGGGAACGGCGAATATCGGGCTGGCCTCGGATATCATCGCCTGCCCGGGCATGGACTATTGCGCGCTGGCCACCGCCCGTTCGATCCCCATTGCCCAACAGATCGCCACCCGCATCGACGCCCTGAAACTGGAACATGAGGTCGGGCAGCTGAAGATCAAGATCTCCGGCTGCATCAACGCCTGCGGGCACCACCATGTCGGCCATATCGGCATTCTGGGCCTCGATCGCGCAGGGGTGGAAAACTATCAGATCACCCTTGGTGGCGATGCCACCGAAACCGCCGCCATTGGTGAGAGGACCGGGCCGGGCTTTGCCTATGATCAGATCGTGCCCGCCATCGAGCGGCTGATCCTGGCCTATCTGGACTTGCGCGTGGATGCCGGAGAAACCTTCCAGACCACCTATCGCCGGGTCGGCATGGCACCGTTCAAACGGGCGCTTTATGGTGAGGAAGCAAAGGGCCGGGCCCGTGCCGCTTGAGGCCCCCTTCCCCGACGCGGCGGAACGCGCCGCTCATCTGAACCAGCGCTATCGCCACCATTCGGCGACCGCCGTTCTGGAACGCGCGCTATCCGACCCGCAGGTCGGGCAAATCGCGCTTGTCTCCAGCTTCGGGGCGGAAAGCGTGGTGCTGCTGCATCTGGTCGCGGTGATTGATCGCAGCACACCCGTGCTGTTCATCGACACCGAAATGCTGTTCCCCGAAACCCTGGCCTATCAGGCTGAGGTCGCCCAGAAACTGGGGCTGGCCGATCTGCGCCGCATTCGTCCAACCCCGGCTGCCCTGTCCGCCGAGGACCCAGACGGGACTTTGCATCAAACCGATCCCGACGCCTGCTGCGCCCTGCGCAAGACCCGCCCCCTTGAGAAGGCCCTGGCCCCTTTCGATGCCTGGATCACCGGGCGCAAGCGCTTTCAGGCGGGCACCCGTGCTGCGCTGGATTTCTTCGAAGCGGACGGCCCATCGCGGATCAAGGTCAACCCGCTGGCCCACTGGGCCCCGGCGGATGTGCAGGACTACCTGATCAACAACCGGCTGCCGCGCCACCCGCTGGTCGCAAAGGGCTATCCTTCCATCGGCTGCGCCCCCTGCACCAGCCCCGTCGCCCCGGGCGAAGACCCCCGCGCCGGGCGCTGGCGGGGCCGCGCCAAGGAAGAATGCGGCATCCATTTCGTCAACGGCCAGATCATGCGCGGCCCAACAGCAAAGGGAGACGCGGCATGAGCGTCATCGTCACCGATACCGGTTTCACCCCAGCCAATGATGTGCTGGATTTCACTGCCGCCGAGGATCTGGGCACCGGGGCTGCGGAAGGCCTGGCCCTTGATCTGCCCAGCGATGCGGACCCGAGCGATATCATCCCCCATCTGGCCCGGATCGCCGTGATCCGGGTTGATTTCCCCAGCTTCGCCGATGGCCGCGGCTTCACCATCGCCCGGCGACTGCGGATGGCCGGGTTCACCGGCACCCTGCGTGCCAGCGGCCATGTTCTGGCTGACCAGTACACCATGGCCCGGCGATCCGGCTTTGATCAGGTTGAAATCTCTTCGGAAATGGCCAGCCGACAACCCGCCGAGCAATGGATCTTTCGCGCGGATTGGCGCGCCCATGACTATCAATCCCGCCTGCGCGCATAAGCCCGCTTTCCGGCACGCCCACCCCACGCTATAGACACACGGACCCGAGGCACGGCCTCATCAGGATGACATGACAGAACAGAGCGCAACCAACGTGACCGACGCCACCCCGATCAAGGTCCTGCCCGACGCCCAGACAGTGACCGATGTCCAGCACTACACCGACCGGCTGTTCCGCTTCCGCGTGACCCGGCCTGCCAGCCTGCGCTTCCGCTCGGGCGAGTTTGTCATGATCGGCCTGATGGGCGATCCCGATCCCAAGACCGGCCGCCAGAAACCCCTGCTGCGCGCCTATTCCATCGCCTCGCCCGCCTGGGATGAGGAACTGGAATTCTACTCGATCAAGGTCCCCGACGGGCCGCTGACCTCGCGTCTGCAGAACATCAAGGTCGGGGATCAGATCATCCTGCGCCCGAAACCCGTGGGCACGCTGGTTCATGATGCGTTGCTGCCGGGCAAGCGGCTGTGGTTCTTTTCCACCGGCACCGGCATCGCGCCGTTCGCCTCGCTGATCCGTGAACCGCAAACCTATGAGGATTACGACCAGATCATCCTGACCCATACTTGCCGCGATGCGGATGAGTTGAAGTATGGCGCGGAACTCGTTGATAATATTAAATCGGATGAGATGCTGCGCGAACTTCTGGGCGACAAGCTGGACAAGCTGATCTACTATCCAACCACCACCCGCGATCCCAGCCCCAAGATGGGCCGGATCACCACGCTTCTGGAGGATGGCACCCTCTTTCGCGATCTCGGCATCACCGGCATGTCCGCAGATACCGATCGTGCGATGGTCTGCGGATCACTTGGCCTGAACACCGATCTGAAACGGATCCTCGAAGGCTTTGGCCTGCGCGAAGGCGCCAATTCCGAACCGGCGGAATATGTGGTTGAAAAGGCTTTTGTCGGCTAAGGTCCGCCCCTCAGGCGCCTCCCCCGGCCTTGAAGGCTGCGTGTCGCCGGAAGTCTTGATGATGGCACCCTCGCGCCAACCGGGAAAACCGCATGTTAGCCCGTAAATGCGGTTGAAATTGGCTCAATCGCGCCATAAGAGATGTGCCTTGTAACCTCAGAAGGAATTCGACAATAGCCCGCAGACCCCACAACGCCCCGCCGACACGAGAAACAGGCCCCCGCGTCAATGATCGCATTCGCGCGCAGGAGATTCGCCTGATCGGCCCAGAGGGTGAGAACGTTGGTGTGACCACGCCCGCACGGGCGCTTGAACTGGCAACCCGGGTTGGCCTCGATCTGGTGGAAATTTCGCCGAACGCGGCCCCGCCGGTCTGCAAGATCATGGATTTCGGCAAGTACAAGTACGAAACCCAGAAACGCGAAAGCGAAGCCCGCAAGAAGCAGAAGATCATCGAGGTCAAGGAGGTCAAGTTCCGCCCGAACACCG
>JBKDZR010000122.1:0-5729 GCA_047971485.1 Qingshengfaniella sp.
GGTATCCTGGTCGAGACCGGACGGGGGCCCTGCAAGATCGGCTTCACCGTGATCGACCTGGTCGTACCGGACCGGGTAATGGCGCTCGAAAGCTCCGCCAAGCCTGACGAAGGGACGGGATCCACTTTGGACCCCAAACCACCCAGAAACCATCTAAGCGCAAGCGCGCGGAGGCGGTGGGCCTTACCGGCTCAGGGCGATCCGCTCGATTACGGCCACCGATTGATAGGCCAGCACGGCGACGACCACGCTGACCAATGCTGTGCTCCAGATCATCCCATAGTCCATCAGCCCGCGCGAGGCGTTCAGCAACTGGCCAACCCCGGTGCCGGTGGCCAGCCATTCCGCGATCATCGCTCCAAGAAGAGCGCGGGGGGCGACCAGTCGGGCAGCGGCGAAAAGATGTGGCAGCGCATAGGGCACCGAGACCAGAAACAGCGATTTCATCGGTCGGTTGCCATAGGTACGCGCCACGTCCAGTGCCCCGCGCGGCACGCTGGCAAAGCCCTGGGCCAAGGTGACGAAGGCCGGAAAGAACACCACCGCCACGGTCACAGCCAGGATCGCGGCCAGATCGCGCCCGAAGATCAGCACGATGATCGGGGTCAGGGCGACCAGTGGCATGGTTTGCAGAACCAGTGAGGGGGGCATGAGCAGGCGGGCCACCGTTGGGGTCAGCACTGACAGGGCGGCCAGCAAAAAGGCGGTGGCCAAGCCAAGTGCCATGCCCAGGGCGGCGGCTGGCACTGTCTCGGCCAGGGCAGCTAGCAACCGGGCCTGGGCCTCGGGGGCGCGCTCGGCCAGGAACAGGTAGTCGAAGGTGGCCAGCGGACCACGGGCGATGATCGGGTTGAGATCCAGCAGATAGAGGACCAGCGCCCAGATCAGGAAGGGTGCGGACAGGGTAGCCAGGGTGATCAAGGCGCGTTGGGCCGGGGGCAGGGGGGTGCCCTGGCCCAGCCGGTCGGGGGCGCTGTTTGCTGCGACAGTGACCTGCATGGTTTGGCCCAGCAACGCGCGTCCGATCAGATCGAATATCGCATAGCCGCAGGCTGCGATTGCCGTGGCCGCCAGCCCGATGCCCCAGATCCGGGCCGGATCGGCCTGGCCAAGCGATCCCAGCAGGAAACTGCCCAGGCCCCAGCGGGTACCGGCGCCGAACTCGCCCAGGATGGCGCCCAGCATTGCCGCAGGGGCCGCCACTTGCAGGCCCGACAGGATTCCGGGCAGGGCGCCACGCAACCGCACAAAGCGCATCTGATCCAGGCGGGTGCCACCATAGGCGCTGACCACGTCCAGCGGCCGGGGGTCGATTTCGCGCAAGCCGATCATCGTAGCGACCATGGTCGGGAAATAGACGGTCATCGCGGCCAGAATGATCTGGGGGATTGCGCCGGGAAAGCAGATCACCAGGATCGGGCCGATGGTGATCGGGGGTACGGCGAACAACGTGATCGACACCCCGCGTGAGATTCGCTCGATCAGGGGGACCTGCACGAAGAGGATCCCGGCGAGGATGGCAATTGAAGTGCCGATGACAAAGCCCAGCCCGGCCGAGCGCAGCGTATGCCGCACATGCTTGCCGTAGACGATGGCATTGGCGGTCCAGTCGGCCAGGATGGCACTGGGCGGCGGAAAGGCGCGGCCGGCGATCAGGCCGAACTGGCCGATCAGTTCCCACAGGGCCAGCATGATGGCTGTGATCAGGACGGTTCTCAGGACATGTGGCATGATCAGTGGCTTTCCCCGTGCAGCTCCTGGGCCAAGGTGTCGCACAGTTTGTGGAAGGCGGGGTCGCTGAACAGGTCCCGCCGCCGTGGTCGGGCGAAGGGGATGGGGATGTCCTTGACGATTCGCCCGGGGCGCGCGGCCATCACGACCACCCGGTCGGCCAGAAAGACGGCTTCGTCGATGCCATGGGTGACCAGCACGGTTGTCGGCCGCATCCGCAGCCAGATGTCCTGCAATTCCAGGTTCATCGTCCGCCGCAGGATCTGATCCAGTGCCCCGAAGGGTTCGTCCAGCAGCAACAGCGACGGTTCGGTCACCAGGGCGCGGGCGATTGCCGCGCGCTGGCGCATGCCGCCGGATAACTGTCCCGGCGTGGCCGTCTCGAAGCCGGACAGACCGACCAGATCAATAAGCGCATCGATGCGCGACTGGGCCTTGGCAACCGGGCGGCCCAGTACCTCCAGGGGCAAGGCGATGTTGCGTCGGACGGATCGCCAAGGCAGCAGCGCGGGGTCCTGAAATGCGATGCCCAGTTCGCCTTTCTTGCGAAAGGTATAGGGCTGATCGCCCCGGATCCGGACCACGCCGCCATCGGGGTCGTCCAGCCCCGCGATCAGCCGCATCAGGGTGGACTTGCCGCAACCCGATGGCCCGATCAGCGCGATCAGTTCCCCGCGGCGGATCTTCAGCGAGACGGAATCGAGCGCGGTGACGGTCTGCCTTCGTGCGGTAAAGCGGCGGTCGACGGAATCCACCAGCACATCGGTGACAGCCTGCGTGTCCATGGGATGGGGTCCCTGTTCAACCGCGGCTGTCATCAGATATCTGCCAGCAGGGTCGTGTCGAACATCTCGCGCGTGGCCTTGATCCCGACCGCTTCCAGCGCCGTGATGTTTTGGGCGATGTCCTCTTCGGTCATGGTGAAGATACCCTGGGGATGGACCATGAGCGGCTTTTCGGCGGTGGCAAAGTAGATCTCGTTAGCGATGCTGCGGCCGGTGCCTTCAAACCAAGTGTTGGCGTATTGCGGCGGATAGGCGGCCGGATCGACAAAAGCCGTGTCCCAGCCCTTGCGGCTGGCGCGCAACCACTTGACCAGCATGTCACGTTTTTTGGCCAGGGTTTCCTCGGTGACGACGACGGTATCGGCATAGACGGTGAAGCCGAAGTCATGCAGCAGGAAGGAATTCACCGCGACGCCCTGTTCTTCGATGGCATGGGGGACATTGGTGGTAAAGTCGATCGAGGCGTCGATATTGCCCTCGATCAGCGGGGTCGGGTCGTATTCGTAGGGCACGATGCGCACGTCGGCTTCATCCACACCGGCCAGCATCAGCATTGCCTTGGCCGTAGCCAGGTTGACCGGCGGGCAGGCCAGCGTCTTGCCGATCAGATCCCGGGGGGTGTTGATGTTGGAACTGGCCAGGCTGACCACGCCGATCGGGTGTTGCTGGTACTGTGCGCCGATGATCTTGAACTTGGCGCCCTGTTCGGTGATCGCCAGAACCGTTGTTTCGACGGCGGTCAGGGCGATATCGGCCCGACCCGACAAGAGCGCACTTTCCGGGATCACATCAGGGCCTCCAGGCAGATAGCTCAGATCGATCCCCTCCTCGGCGTAATAGCCCTCATCCATGCCGACATAATAGCCAAGGAATTCGGCATCGTTGATCCAGGCGGCTTGCATGGTCAGGGGCGTTGCCGCATTGGCGCGACGGGTCAGCAGGCCGGGCATGGCAAGTCCGGCTGTGCCGGCCAGGGCAGTGTTCAGAAAACGGCGTCTGTTCAGGGTCATAGGGCCACCTTTTGTTAGGAGTTAAGATGTGGGGATGACTGGATCAGATCCAGCACGCGGCTGGGGGTGTAAGGGCCATCATCGGTCAGGCGCAGGTCGAATGCGGACAGCGCATCGTCGATGGCCGACACCAGGGTTGCGGGGGTTCCGGTAAAGCCGCCTTCGCCGGCCCCTTTCGCGCCGGTTGGATTGAAGGGGCAGGGGGTTTCGACATGACGCAGGTGAAACCGTGGGATATTGGAGGCGACCGGCAGCGGACAGTCCAGAAAGCCGGTGGGAACAGGGCGTCCCTGATCATCGAAGGGCAGGTCCTCGAACAGGGTTGCGCCCAGTCCCTGCAGGACGCCGCCGATGATCTGATCCTCGACGCCGCGCGGGTTCAGGGCCACGCCGCAATCATGGACGACGGCGTAATCCAGAACCTCGGTCACGCCCGTTTCCAGATCCACGGACACGACGGCGGCGTGGCAGGCTGAGGCAAAGCTGCTTTGCGGGACGTGGAAGACGCCGGTCACGTTCAGGCCGTCCGGGCCCGCCAACCGGGCAAGGGTGCCCAGATCCATCGGCGCGGTGTCCTCTGGTCCCTGGGTGGCGCCGTCGGTCCAGCGGATCTGGTCCGGCGCAAGGCCCTGGGCGGCCGCATGCCGGGCGATGGCGGCGCGCTTCAGGGCGGTGGCCGCATCAAGGGCAGCGGCCCCGATCACCGGGGCGCCCCGGCTGGCATAGGTGCCGCCGCCCTGGCCGGTCACCGGGCAACCATGATCGATCCGGATCCTGTCTGCGGGCAGGTCCAGTGCGTCCGACAGGATCTGGGTCAGCAGATTGCCCGCACGCTGGCCAATCTCGATACAACCGGTGCGCAGGGTCACCCGGCCGCTTGCGTCGGCGATCAGTTCGACGGTTTCGTCCGGGCCGGTTGCTGTCAGCTCGACCATCATGCCCAGGCCCAGACCCAGGCGACAGTGGGGGTGCGTGGCCTCATGGCTGGCCCGCCGGGCGGGGAAATCCGCCGCGCCGATGGCCTCAAGCGCCTGATCCAGGCAGGCAGGGTAATTGCCGCTGTCATAGATGATCGGACCGGCCCCCGGATAGGCTGTGCCTCGGTCGCAGGGAAAGGCGTCGGCGGGAATCAGGTTGCGGCGCCGGATTTCGATCCGATCAAGGCCCAAGGCGCGGGCGGCCTTGTCCATCATCCGTTCCATGGCGAAGACAGCCTGGGGATGCCCGGCCCCGCGATAGACGTTCAGCGGGGATTTGTTGGTCGGTATGGCCCGGGTCCGGCCCTTGAAACCGGGGATGCGATAGGGACCACGGACCATGCCGACCATGGCACAGCCCGGCAGAAGGCCGCCAAAGCCGAAGAAGGCGCCGATATCGGACAGCCCATCGACCGTCAGGGCGGTGATCGTGCCGTCCCTGCGCAGGGCCATGCGCACTCTGGCCTGCCCCTCGCGGGCATGGGCAGCGGCCTGGAAATGCTCGGCCCGGGTTTCCGCCCAACGCACCGGGCAGGCCAGCCGTTGGGCGGCGACGGCGGTCAGGATCTCTTCGGGATAGACGGCTTCCTTGCAGCCAAAGCCGCCGCCCAGCCGAAGCGGTTCAAAGGTGACATGGGTCGCCGGCAGGCCCAGTTCTCCGCAGATTGCCGCGCAGAGAGCGCCCGGTACCTGGCTGGTGGCCGCAACCCTCAGCCCGTTCCTGTGCCCGGTGCACAGCGCCCCGCGCGGCTCCATCGGGTTGTGGGACAGGCGGTGAAAGTGGAAGGTCTCGTCCAGCACCAGGGCGGCCTCGGCAAAGGCGGTGTCGGGATCGCCGGCTTGCTGGGTCAGGGTAAAGACCGATGCGGTGTCACCATGCAGGGGCGGCGCCCTCCGTGCGGTTTCGGCCTTCAGGCGCACTGGCAGGGGGGTCAGACGCAGTTCGATCCGGTCCCGTGCGGCGCGGGCGATCCGCGCTGTCCGCGCCACGACCGCAGCCACGGGCTGGCCAGCATAGAGCACCCGGTCGCGGGCCAGAACCGGCTGACGGGCAGGACCCTGATCTTCTTCTGCGCCGATCATTGGCAGGGGGGGGGTCGCGGGCAGATCCGCAGCGCGCAGGACCAGATCCACCCCCTCCATCCTCGTGGCGGCTTGGGTGTCCAGCGCGTTGATCCGGGCGTGTGCCACGGGCGCGCGCAGAACGGCCATATGGCGGCATCCCG
>JBKDZR010000123.1:0-7520 GCA_047971485.1 Qingshengfaniella sp.
GACCTTTCCTATCTTGGCAAGGTGCGCTGGCTGTCCCCCTGACGACCCATCAAAAGTCATTATAATCAAATATTTACAACGCTTTCTTTATCCTTCTGTCGAAAGCGGTGTAATCCGCTCATCCCCCGTCATTGGGAAAGAACAGTTGCTGGCCGTCGATCTTGTAATCGGCAATTGCCTGCTGGCCCTCAGGGGACAGCACCCAATCTATGAAAGCCTGGCCCAGATCGGCCTTTACATTAGGGTGTTTCTCCGGGTTCACCAGAATGATCCCGTATTGGTTGAACAGCCGGGGATCCCCCTGCACCGCGATCTGGTAATCCCCCTTGTTGCCAAAGGAAATCCACGTCGCCCGGTCCGTCATGACATAGGCATCCATGGCTGTCCCCGCGTTCAGCGTCGCCCCCATGCCCGATCCGGTTTCCCGGTACCAGTCCCCCGAAACCGCCGCCACATCAACCCCGGCCTGCTCCCAAAGCGCCAGCTCCGCCTTATGGGTGCCGCTGTCATCGCCACGCGAGGCAAAGGGCGCCCCGGTTGCCGCAATCATGTCCAACGCGGCGACCACATCGGTCATCCCCGCCACCCCGGCAGGATCGGCCGGCGGGCCGACGATGACGAAATCATTATACATCACATCGTGGCGGCTGACGCCCTGACCGGCCGCAACAAAGGCCTCCTCGGCGGCCTTGGAATGGACGAACAGCACATCGCCATCGCCATTCTCGGCATTGCGGATCGCCTGACCGGTGCCCACGGCAACCACCCGCACAGTGATCCCGCTTTCGGCGGTAAAGAGCGGCAGGATATGCTCGAACAGGCCGGAATTCTGGGTCGAGGTGGTCGACTGAACCAGGATGAACCGGTCCTGTGCGGCCCCTGTTCCGGCCAAGCCAGCCGCGATCAGACCGGCTGCGGCAAGGCCAAGGAATGGACGTCTGAGCATGATCTTCTCCTCCTGGATCGCTCGGATAGTTGTGTCATCTCACCGCCCCCTGTCAGGCGGCAAAAGGTGGATCCGGCCCGCCAGCCATGCCCGGGCCGCCGCCGATCGCGGAGTATCCAGAACCTGAGCGGCCGGGCCGGTTTCGGCGACCCGACCCTCGTGCAGGAAGACAATGTCATCGCCCAAGCGCCGGGCCTGCGCCCGGTCATGGCTGACCATGACGATGCTGACCCCCGCGCCATGGGCCTGGTCGATCAGCGCCTCAATCGCCAGGGTCGAGGCCGGATCAAGGCTGGCTGTCGGTTCATCCAGAAACAACACCTCGGGGCGCAAGGCCAGCGCCCGAACCATGGCCAGACGCTGTTGTTCGCCCCCCGACAGGACACGGGCCGGACGCCGGGCCAGATCCTCAAGCTGGGCCTGACGCAGAGCGGCCGCTTCGTGGGCGGCCCGCTCCGCACCACGAATCCCGCGGACGGCCAAAGCGAAGCGCAGATTGCCCAGTACCGACCGACGCAGCATCACCGGGCTCTGGAACACCATCGCCTGCTGTCGCCGAGCCGCACGGTCAAGCGGTTGGCCCCGCCACAGAACCTGGCCCGCGCCTGGCGGCAGGATACCGTGCAGCAGACGCAGCAGCAGGGTCTTGCCCGCACCATTCGCGCCCATGATCATGGTCCGTCGTCCCTGGCGGATCTCCAGGTCCATGCCGTCGATCAGACGCCGGCCCGCCACCCTATAGCCCAAGCCACGCGCGGCAATCAGCGCCGGCACCTGATCCCCGGCCGGGACAAGGGGGTGGGCGACCTCACGCATAGGCCGACCGCTGCGCCGACAACCGCAAGCTCATCACCAGGATGTTGACCAGCAACGACAGCGACAGCAGCACCACGCCAAGCGCCAAGGCCAGATCCAGATTGCCCTTCGATGTCTCCAGCGCGATGGTCGTGGTCATCACCCGGGTCACATGGTTGATGTTCCCGCCGACGATGATCACCGCTCCGACCTCGGCAACGGCCCGCCCGAACCCCGCCAGGGCCACGGTCAGCAAACTGTAGCGCGCATCCCACAGCAGCGCCCCGATCCGGTCCAACCCGCCCACCCCGAAAGACGCGAACTGATCGGCATATTCCCGATCCAGATCTTCAATCACCTGCCGGGTCAGTGCCGCAACGATCGGGGTGACCAGCACGGTCTGGGCGATGATCATCGCCGTCGGTGTATAGAGCAGTGCCAATGGCCCCAGCGGACCGCTGGCGGAGAGCAGCATATAGACGATCAGCCCAACAACCACCGGCGGCAATCCCATCAGCGCATTCAGAAAAACCGTCAGCGCCAAACGACCGGGAAAGCGGAACGCCCCCACTGCCGCCCCCAGCGGCAAGCCAATGACACATGACAGAACCACGGCCGTCAGGGTCACACGCAAGGACAGCAGAATGATCTCGGTCAGGTCCGGGTCGAGTGCAAAAATCAACTGAACCGCATGGCCGAAAAGTGTTGCGATCCCATCCATTTTCTATGTGCCTTCTCCCCCTGAGCGGACAGAATTACAGAAAACGACAGTCCGATCCAGAGGAAATCATGATCTATTTCGCAATTTGTCATCGGATATGCAAATATTTCTGCTGTTGTTGCACCGACCTCCCGGCTAGGTTTGCCAACCGAAACAACCCGGATTGGCCCCATGCAGCCCAACCCACCCAGCACGGGCCCCATCCGCGCCCGCCTGACGGCCCTGCCCGGTGATGTTTCGGGCGCCTTTGGCGATCTGGGCACCTTCCTTCCCTATGTCGTCGCCGTTGTCGGCACCGGCCTTCTGGCGCCGGGGCCGGTGTTTCTGGGCTTTTCTGCAGGCTATCTGGGCGTCGCGCTGATCTATCGGGTGCCGGTTCCCATCCAACCGATGAAAGTGCTGGGGGCAATGATCCTGGCCGGTGGACTGAGCGCCACACAAACCGCCTGGGCCGGCGCCCTGATCGGCGCAGTCCTGCTGGCCCTGGCCGCGACCCCCGCCCTGGCACGGATGGCCAGCGCGGTACCGCAAATGGTCCTGACCGGATTGCAGGCCGGGCTGGGATTGATCCTCGGGGCACTGGCCCTGCGGATGATCGCCACGGATTGGCGCATCGCCCTGCCGGCATTGGCCACGCTGGCCCTGTCCTATCACTGGCGCCGGGGGCCCTGGGCGCTGTTAGTGGTGATCGCCGCGATTCTGGCCGGGCCGCATCTGTCGCCGGGCCCTGCCCTGCCCCCGCCCCATCCGGCCACCGGGGGCGTGATCTCGGGCGTTCTGGCGCAGTTGCCACTGACCCTTCTGAATGCGGTGGTGGTCGCGGCGACCCTGGCCAAATCCCTCTTTCCCCAGGGCGCCGATCGGATCAGTGCCCGGCGACTGGCCGCGACCAGCGGCGCGCTGAACCTGATTTTCGCCCCGTTCGGCGCCCTGCCCATGTGCCACGGCGCCGGCGGTCTGTCTGCCCATTACCGTTTCGGGGCCCGAGGCGCTGGGGCGCCAGTCATTATCGGGTCGGCCTGCGCCTTGGCCGCCATGACCGGCCCCGAGATGATGCGACTGCTGGCCGCCATTCCCCAGCCGGTCCTGGGCGCCCTGCTGATTTATGCCGCTGCCGACCTGATCCTGACCCGCCGCCTGATCGACGCACGTGGTCCGGGGTGTGCCGTGATCGGCCTAACTGCCTTGGGGACGTTTTTTGCCGGGGCGCTGATCGGGCTGATCGCCGGATTGATGGCGGACATCCTGCGCCGGCGAAGCGCCGCGGCTCGGGACGGAGCAGACGGCGCCTGATGCGCGCCCCCGACCAAATGGGCCGGAGACGCGCCTTTGTCAGTTGAACATGGTGTTCGGCAGGAAGAGCGAGATCTGCGGGAAGGCCACCAGGATCAGCAGCGTCAGCAACATCACGCACCAGAACGGGATCACCCCGGCAAAGATCTGGCCCAGGGTCGCATTCGGCGCCACGGACTTGACGATGAACACGTTGATCCCCACCGGTGGTGAGATCAGCCCCATTTCCAGCGCCAGCACCACCAGAACGCCAAACCAGATCGGATCCACCCCCAAACCGGTGATGATCGGGAAAAAGATCGGCAGGGTCAGGACCAGCATGGCGAACCCTTCCAGGAAGCAGCCCAGCAGCAGATAGACCAGCAGGATCAGCAGCAGCACCGCCAGGGTCGGCAGGTTCATCGCTTCGATCATCTCGCCCACGGCCGTCGGAATATGGCTGAGGGCCAGGAACGGGTTGATCATATGGGCCGCGATCAGGATCAGCATCACCGTCGCGGTGGTAACCACCGAATCCTTGGCCGCTTTCCACAGTTCACGCACGCCAAGACGGCGGGTGACGGCCCCGATCACGATGATAAAGCCCGCGCCCACGGCCGAGGCCTCAACCGGCGAGAAGAACCCGCCATAGATGCCGCCGATGGTCAGCAGGATCACCGCCACGATCGGCCCGGCCCCGACCACGGCCTGAAGCTTTTCATTCAACGAGGTCTTCGGACCGTTGGGGCCGAATTCCGGACGAATGTAACACAGCACCGTAACGGCCAGCACGAACATCGACAGCAACAGAAGGCCCGGCAAAACCCCGGCCAGGAACAGCCGCCCGATGGATTGCTCGGTCAGAATGGCGTAGATGACAAAGCCGGTCGAGGGCGGGATCAGGATGCCCAGGGTCACGCCGGCGGCAACAACCCCGGTGGACAGGCGCGGATCATAGTTGAACCGGTCCATCTCGGCCAGGGCCACCTTGCCCATGGTCAGCGCCGAGGCCACCGAGGATCCCGACAGCGCCGCGAACCCGCCGCACCCGATCACCGTGGCCGAGGCCAAGCCCCCCCGGACCGATCCGATCAGCGCATAGGCTGCATCGTAAAGCCGGCTGCTCATGCCCGTCACAGAGGCGACGTTGCCCATCAGGATGAACAGCGGCACCACCACCAGTTCCGGCGATGAGGCCAAGGTGAAACTTTCCGAAGCCAGAAGGGAAAAGGCCGCATTGGTGCCGTTCAGCACCGACACGCCGGCAAATCCGACGACAAACATGGCGAAGGCGACGGGAATGCGGATCAACAGCAGGATGAACAGGACAATAACGCCGATCAAGCCGATCAAAGAGGGGCTCATTCCGGATCCTCCGATGTGTTGCGGACATCCAGTCCCGTCACGCTCATCTCAATCGCGCGCAGCAACATGCCAAGCGCGGTGATCAGGGAAAATCCGACCAATGCCCACTGGAACCACCATTTCGGCAGCCGCAGCAGATTGGTGGACAGGTTCAGCATCACCGACAACTTGGCGCTATCATACACAGCCCAGGCAATGGCGGTGAAAATCACCGCCCCGATCAGCGCCGCGATGATATCGACGGCCCAGTTCATTCGGGGCGGAAAGTTCTTCTCGAAAAGATCGACGGCGATATGCCCCCCCATTCGGTCACAAATGGCCATGCCCCCGAAAACGAGAATAGCCATGGCCATGGTAACCAGATCCTGCGACCCGAACAGGGGTCGTCCAAGGGACCGGCCAATCACATCGACTAGAATGACGCCAACCTCGAAAAGCAAGGCCAGCGCCCCGAAAGTTGCGCACAGGTAGATCAACCTGTCCGCCAGGGTTCGTATCGCCGTCATTTTACGTCACTTTCCGATCATCGCTTGGAAGGTCTCATCGCCGTTGACGCTGGTGCGGTATTTGGCGGCAACGGGCTCGACCAGATCGGCGAAGGGCTGGGCCTCTTCGGAGCTCAGTTCGATGATCGTGTTGTTGCCGGCATCGCGCGCCGCCTGAACCGCCGCATCAGCGGTCTGCTGCCATTCCTCTTCAGCCGATTTCGACAGCACCGGACGCGCATCGTCAATGGCCTTCTTGGCGACGTCGGACAACCCGTCATAGGATTTCTGGCTCATGATCGTGAACATGGTCAGACGCCCCAGCGGCACACCCAGGGTGTAACTGTTGGCCACTTCGTCCAGACGGAAATCGGACAGGGTGCTGGCGCCGGTGATCACACCGTCGATCAGCCCGGTCTGCAGCGCGTTATACACCTCGGTCATCGGCATCTGCACCGGGGTCGCGCCCAGGGCACTGGCCACATCGGCCGCAGTCGAGCCGGCCACACGCACCTTCAGCCCGGCCAGATCGGCGGGCGTGCGGATGTCGTGATCCTTCATGATCAGGATGTTCGGCTCCGAGGTCCACAGCGCCACCGGCGTGGCTGCCGGAAATTCGGGTTTCAGATAGCCATCAAAGGCATTCCACAGGACTTCATAACCGGTCATGCCCGGGGGCACCGCAGCGGGCAGCTCGGCGATCATCGTCTTGCCGAATTGCGACGAGGTATATCCCGGCAATCCCCAGGACAGGTCGGCCACGCCCTGCACGACGCGCACATACTGTTCGGCCGGTCCGGCCCCCAGTTCCCCGCCGTAATAGCCCCGCACCGTCACGTCACCATCGGTCGCCTCGGTCAGGATCTCGTTCAGCTTTTCGATCACGGAATAGGTTATCGTGTGCTGCGGCGCGGTGAAGGAAGCGAACTTCAGTTCCTTCGCGGCCACCGGCAACGCGACAGTTCCGGCCAAAGCCACACTCAGCAATGTCGTTCTCAGAGTCATAGGGTCCCCCCCCTGAAAAAACGCGCGGCGGACAAGCCCGCCACGCTTCTTTGAACAGGCACGAGATAAGCCTCTCGCGCCTGCCAATTTCAAGCCTTTCCTGCAGAGGAAATGCCTTACTTTTTCGTGCGCCAGCTGTCGGCGTAGTTTTCGCGGGCTTCCGTCGAATACGGGGTCGGCGAAACGCGCACCCGGATCTCGGCCTGCTTGTGCTTCTCGGTCGAGGTTTTCTGGGTCGGCTCCGGCTCACCCCATTTCAGGGTCAGAACGTCACCCACTTCGACATCGGCGTCGACAACGCCCAGCGACAGCATGCAGCGTTCGTTATAGCTGTAGCCGTTGAACATCGACATACCAACCATCTTGTCACCGTTCATGACCATATCGGCCGAGGACGATGCGTAGTTGGGCTGCGGGAAGTCGATCCACTTGGCGGCTTCTTCACCCGGACGGAAGGAGGACGCGATGACCTCGATCACATCTTCGGCGTTCCACTCGAAGGTCACCTTCTTGCGGTTCTTCTGGCCCTTCATCTTGGTCAGGGCGTCTTTACCGATGAAGTCTTTCTTCTTCCAGCCAATGTAGAAGTCATAGCCCAGTTCGAACGGGTTGACGTAGTAGTCTTCGATGTTGTCGGAGACAAAGCTGCCACCGATGGCGCCGGCGGCTTCATAGCTTTCGGCACCCAGCCAATCGCGATAGTCCTTCAGCATGCCTTCGCCGGTGTAGATGCCCGGCAGCGGCGACGGGATCCAGCCGGATTCCAGCGTGTTGGTGGAATAGGCACGGCTACCGCAACGAACCAGATCAACGCCGGCATCCTTGGCGGCCTGCAGGACCGTGTTCAGGATGTAGCTCTTGTCTTCATAGGGGCCCCAGATTTCCAGGCCGGGCGCACCGGACATGCCGTGACGCAGCGCCTGAACTTTCT
>JBKDZR010000124.1:0-1612 GCA_047971485.1 Qingshengfaniella sp.
ACGTGGAGCTAATGCGCACCCTACACGAAGATGGCATGACGTACAACGAGCTGGCCGATAAGTTCGATGTGAGCCCGGGAACGGTAGGCCGTATCTGCAGATATGAACGCCGCGCACAAACAATTGCTGGTCACCGCAATGTGCACATACCCATGGAATGACGTGGTGGAATCGCTGGCATGAAACTGACCGAAAAGCAAAAACGCTTTGCAGCCGAATATCTGACCGACCTGAATGGCACGCAGGCCGCGATTCGCGCTGGCTACTCGGCAAAGACCGCAGGGCAGATGGCTGAGAAGTTACTGAAAAAAGGTGAGATTCAGTCTTTGGTCCAACAGGGGATGGGCGCACGAGCCAAGCGCACGGCCATTACCCAGGACTACGTGCTGCAGGCCATTCACGAAACCGCCGAGCGTTGCCGCCAGAACATCGCGCCCGTTGTGGACCGCCGAGGCAATCCGGTTTTCGAGGAGCTGCCGGACGGACAGATGGCCCAGGTCTTTGCGTATGACGCCAAGAACACCCTCCGCGCCCTGGAGCTTATGGGGCGGCACCTGGGCATTTTCAACGACAAACTCAAGGTGGAGCATTCGTTCTCGGACCTAAGCGACGATGAGCTGAAGACGGAAATCGCAATGCTCGAAAAGCAAATTGGCAAGTGATCGAGCACACAAGGAACGATACCTTGCCGCCCTGCGGGAGTACAAGCGCCGCGTTCCTTGGGCACCCTTCCCTGGCCCACAGACAGATGCTTTCGAATCGCAGGCAGACATCATCGGCTACGGCGGATCAGCCGGGGGCGGCAAAACCGATCTGATCGTTGGCAAGGCGCTGCGCCAGCATCAACGGGTGCTGATTACCCGGCGCGAGAAGGCGCAAACCGAAGGGGTGGTGCAGCGCCTGACCGAGGTGATCGGTGGCACAGGGGGGTTCAACTCCCAAAAATCCATCTGGCGAACAAGTGTCGGCAGATGCCCCTTGATCGAGTTTGGGGGTCTGGACAATCCGGGCGATGAGCGGCGCTGGCAGGGACGCCCGCACGATCTGAAAGCCTTCGACGAAGTGACCGAGCAGCGCGAAGCGCAGGTTCGCTTCATCATGGGTTGGGCGCGCACTGACGATCCGGACCAGCAGGTGCAGGTCCTGATGACGTTCAACCCGCCGACCACACCAGAGGGGCGCTGGGTCATCCGGTTTTTCGCCCCCTGGCTCGATCCTAAACACCCCAACCCGGCCATGCCCGGTGAGTTGCGCTGGTTCACCACGCGCGGCGAGGACCAGGACCACGAGGTGCCAGACGGGCGCATTTTCGTGTGGGGCGACAGCGGCCAGCCGGTATACGACTTCGATCCAGCGGAGCACAAGCCCGAGGACATCGTTCGCCCGAAGTCGCGCACGTTCATCCCTGCACGGGTGACGGACAACCCGGCGTATATGGCCAGCGGCTACATGGCACAGTTGCAAGCCTTGCCGGAGCCCTTGCGCAGCCAAATGCTGTACGGTGATTTCCGCGCAGGCATAGAGGACGATCCCTGGCAGGTCATCCCCACAGCTTGGGTCGAGGCTGCCCAAGCCCGCTGGCGCAGACCGGACCGCCTGGAGCCGATGGATT
>JBKDZR010000125.1:0-11388 GCA_047971485.1 Qingshengfaniella sp.
TGGCGCGGCGCCCGTTCCGGGCTTGTCCCGCGCCGAGGGGATAAACGACAGCTTTGTCCACAAAGCTGATGGTCAACCCTCATGGCTGTTGCTTTATTCGGGTTCGGGCAGGGCGTGGCCGCCAAGCTGGCGAAACAGGCTTTCCTCGGTGCTGTTGTCGAAAAAAGGCACTGTCGCAGGCGGCTGGCCACTGTGTATCAGGCGGGCGACCTCGGCCAGAACGACCTCGGTGATGAAGGGCAGATTAAAGGCCCGGGCCCGCGCGATGGGCACCCATTGCAGGGCGCTCAGTTCATCCGAGGCCCGCGAGAAATCATCGGCATCGCCCTGGATCGCATCGGCACGGGCCATGAAAAACCGGGCATCGAACCGGCGCGGACGGCCCTTGGGGGTGATCGCCCGGAATACATAGGTCAGACCGGCGGCCGAGGGCCGGTATCCGGTGGCGGCGAACCCGGCCCAATCGGCGGGCGGGTCGGGCCAAGTGCCGGCATCGCCCAGGATCAGGCCGGTTTCTTCCCAGGTCTCGCGCACGGCGGCGGCGGTCAAGGCATGGGCCAGATCCGGGCCGCCATCCTCGGCCAGGATCTTCATGCAGTTGTCTGCAGGCAGGCCGGCCAGGGGGATCTGGCTGTCGCCCGGATCAACGGCCCCGCCGGGAAAGACGAACTTGTTGGGCATGAAGGCGGCTTTGGCCCCGCGTTGCCCCATAAGGACCTCGGGCCCGGCTGCGCCATCGCGGGCCAGCAGCACGGTGGCCGCGTGGCGGATCGCTGTCTTGTCTGTCGTCACCCGGTTCTCCCATCTTGCCAGGGCAGGGATGGATCAGGCGTTTTGCTTGATCGCGCCGAACCCGTGCATCCGCTTGGCCCATTGAATCCCGACGATCATGCCTTTGAACCGGGGCAGCAGGAACAGCGACAGCGCCACACACCCGGCCGAGAACACCAGCGCCATGGTCAGCGGATCCGGGCGCATTGTTTGATAGGCGACCAGGATCAGCGGGGCCATCAGGTGCCCGACCACCAGGATGGTCAGATAGGCGGGGCCGTCATCGGCGCGCTGGGGGGTCAGATCCTCGCCGCAAACCGGGCAGGCGGGCCGGACCTTGAGATAGCCCTCAAGGATGGCGCCCTCGCCACATTTGGGGCAACGGCAGCGCAACCCCCTCAGGACAGCGGGTTTCAGCGGGCGTTCGGCAGGTTCGGTTTGGGGCATGATGTGCGGGGCTCCTGTCAATGGCGCATTATGACGTGGTGCAGGACATTTGCCAATGCGTCCAGCTGTGCGCTGATGCCGCTGTTTGAACGCCCGGCCAAATGGTTTCGGTGCGGCACAGGGCCGCTATGCGCTGGTCCTCCCGGCCTGATGCTACGGCAAGTGCAGGATTTTTCGACACCCGCGACGGAATTTCCCTGGGCGTGCGTTTCAAAACTATCGGCGCGGCAAGGTGCCCGCCTGTGAACATGAGGAAAAGACCATGAAACGCATCACAGTTTCCGTACTGGCCGCGTCGCTTCTGGGTGCCGGGATCGCCGGTGCGCAGGATGCGCCGGCTACGCCTGGGGCCATGACGCCGGGTGACCGCTCGGCCGCCTTCATCGAACGTTTCGATACCGATGGCGATGGCGCAGTCACGGCCGAAGAGATGGAAACCTACCGTCTGCGCCATTTCACCGCTGCGGATGCTAATGGCGACGGCATGCTGTCGGCCGAGGAACTGGCGGCGATGAGCGAGATGATGGCCGAGGAACGCCAGACGATGCGTGTCGAACGGATGCTGGAACGCTTCGATGCCAATGGCGACGGGATGCTGTCGGCTGATGAACTGCCCGGTCAGAAGGGCCAGGGTCGTCAGATGCAGGGCAAGGGGAAATGGGGGGAACGCCACAAGGGCGATCGCGGCCACTGTCCCCGTTCCGGCCAGTGATCTGATCTGTTCGGCAGCCTTTCGCGGGTCTGCCGGATATGCGATGGAAGCGGGATGAACGTGCCATTTGATGCGGGATCCGAAGACAGCGACGACCGGTTGATGGCGCGCTATGCCGCAGGCGACAGGGCAGCAGCCAGGGTGTTGATCGACCGGCTGACACCGCGGGTTCTGGCGGTGGCCTATCGCTATCTGGGCGATCGCGCCGAAGCCGAGGACGTGGCGCAGGAGGCCATGTTGCGCTTGTGGCGTCTGGCTCCGGATTGGCAGCCGGGGCGCGCACGGGTGTCAACCTGGCTTTACCGGGTGACGTTGAACCTGTGTACGGACAGACGCAGGCGGCGGCGCGATGTGCCGCTGCCGGATGAGGCCGAGCCGGAAGATCTGGATCAGGCCGCGCCGTTGGACCGGATCCAGGACCGTCAGCGCATGGCGGCGCTGGATGCGGCCCTGGCCGATTTGCCGGATCGACAGCGGCAGGCGGTGATCCTGCGCAATATCGAGGGGCTTGCGAACCCCGAGATTGCCGAGATCATGGGCTTGACGGTCGAGGCGGTGGAAAGCCTGGCCGCGCGGGGTCGGCGGGCATTGAAAGGGGCGCTGGCGGGGCAGCGCGCAGCTTTGGGGTATGACGATGGTTGAGAGCGATGACATGCTGACCGATTCGGACCTTGATGGGATTTTCGCGGTTGCGCGACGGCAGCGGGCGGATTTGCCCACCGATCTGCGCGCCCGCATCCTGGCAGATGCCGACCGGGTTCTGCCTGTGGTCCGACACCGTCCCGATCCCTCCACGGTTCTGCGTGGCGGGGGATGGGCGCGCTGGCTGGAACGGCTGGTCTGGCCGACCGGGCTGGGGCTGGCTTCGGCAGCCGGACTGGCGGTGGGGCAAAGCCCGGCGTTGTTCGAACGCCTGCTGACGGCAGGGGTTTTCGAAAGCACGCTGGGCTATGATGTCACATACCATCTGCCGGTTCTGGCCGGTCTGCTTGGAGGATACTGACATGGGCACGGAACCGGGGCGCACGGGGCGCTGGCTGAAGATAGCGCTGTTCGCCTCGTTGACGATGAATGTGCTGATCATTTGTGCGGTGATCGGCGTGGCGGTGACCTCATTGGGGGGAGGCGAAAACAGCCCCCGGGTGCGGGACCGCACGTTGTTTCCGCTGATCGCCATGCTGCCGCGTGAAGATCGTGCTGCTCTGGGGCTGGGGTTCGGTATGGCTGCGTCCGGGCGCGGCGCCGCAGACGAGGGCTGGCAGCAGACGCGCAATGCCCTCTATGGCGAGATCCTGGCCGACCCTTTCGATGCCGACCGCTTTGCCGCCCATCTTGCCGCGCGCCGCATGATCCGCGGAGATGAGGCCGCGCGCCTGGAACAGGCCCTGGCCCGGCATATCGCGGCCATGGAGGCAGCGGATCGCCAGGCCTATGCCGAACGCTTGATGCGCCTGGGCGGGCACAAACAGGGCGGAAACCGCCGGGACCGTCCCTGAAAGCGACTTGCCAGGCAGGTTCAAGCGGCTGAGCGGGCGACGGTGATCTTATCGCGCCCGTCGGATTTCGCGCGCAGCAGGGCCTGGTCGGCGATTTGCAGAACATCCTCGGGGCGTGGTGGAACTGTGCACAGGATTTCAGGCATATAACACGCCAGGCCGATACTGGCGGTCACCGTGATCCCTTCGGGGACCCCAGGATCCCGGACCGGCAGGCCGCGCAGGGCATGGCGGATGCGATCGGCGACGACGGATCCGGAATCCAGTGTGGTATCGGGCAGGGCGATGAGGAATTCCTCGCCACCGATGCGCGCGATCAGATCGGCGGAACTGACACTTTTGCGGATCCGGCGGGCGACCTCGACAAGAACGCGGTCGCCCGAGGCATGCCCAAAGGTGTCGTTGATCGCCTTGAAGCGGTCGAGATCAGCCACCATCACGGTCACGGCGCGCCCGGTTTCGCAGGCCGTGGCCAGCAGATCGGCCAGGCGGGGCAGGGCCACCCGGCGGTTGTAAAGGCCGGTCAGTGGATCGCGCGCCGCCAGCCGCAGCCCGGCGGAAATCGTGTTGCGCAGCGCATCGCGCCGGCGTTTCAACTGCAACTGTCGGTCGATCCGCGCGGCCAGCTCCGCCGGGTCGTCGTCGAATTGCACATCGTCGGCCCCGATATCCAGGGCCGTTGCCGCCAGTTCGGCGGCGGTGGGATCGGATTCGCTGACCCGTCCCTCGGCCGTTACGGGCACGATTGCCAACAGGATCGCCGCATCGCGGGTTGCCGACCGGCTGCGCAGTTCCGAGATCAGCCGCAAGGCCTGGCCGCCCTTTTCGGCCTGGGTCAGCAGCACGAAGGCGCGACCGGCCAGATCAGCAGGTTGCCGCAGCAGGGTATCGGCAAAGGCCGAGCACCGCACCACGCCGCCAAAGGCCTGTTCGAGGGGGCGGCTTAGGGCATTGATGCGGGTTTGATCCAGCGCGATCAGATTCACCGTCTCGGCGGCGCGAAATTCGGCTGCCGCCTCATTCATACCGACGCTGCAGGACAGGCCCGCCTGTCCAATCAATTCGGCATCGGTGCCGCGTTCGCGCATCACCCGCCGCAATGTGGCCAGCAGCAGGTCCTCGTCCAGCGGACGGTGCAGCACGGCGGCGGCCCCTGCACGGATGGCATCTGCCCTGTCCGCAGCTGTGGCATTGGCCGACAGCAGAATCACCGGGCAGGGGGGTGTCGCGCCTGTCCCGCAGGCCGCCTGCAACGGGGTTTGCCAGCCGTTATCGGCATCCAGGATCATCGCATCCAGGGATCCGTTGGCAGCAAAGGTTGTGATTTCCGCAGAGGATCCAGCCTGAACGACATCGTAATATGCCGCCGCAAGTTTGCAGCGCAATACGATCCGGTTGGTGACAACCGCGTCGCTGATCAGGATCCGTCCGGCCATTTTGGCGCTTCCCTTTGAAAACTGGGTGGCTTCACTTTCTTACCCGAAGAGTTAAAAAATGATTTCTCGAATTGGAGGAACACGGATGGATCGGCGGAAATCCGAGCATGCGGGGGCTTTGGCCAGTGCATCTTTGGCAGGGGCGGCGTTGGCTTGGATCGCCGAAACCGATGATTTGTTGCGCATCTTCCTGTCTTCGACGGGGCTGGATCCGGATGATCTGCGCCGCCGGTCCGATGATCCAGAACTTCTGGCGGCGGTTCTCGATTTCGTGATGATGGATGACCACTGGGTGATGGGCTGTGCCGCGGCCGCAGGGGTTGCCCCGGAACGTTTGGTTGCCGCCCGTGCGCAGTTGCCGGGGGGCATGGATCACCACTGGACCTGAGCGTGGTCAGGAAAACGTTGAGAACGGGGGCGGGCTCGGGCATACTTGCGGTGGGAGGACGTTAAATGCCGAAATTTGACGCTATCCTGTTCGACAAGGACGGCACGCTGTTCGATTTTCACAAGACCTGGGGACATTGGTCCCGGTCTTTTCTCATCGATATTGCCGGCGGGGACATGGACGCCGCGCGGCGGATGGCCCGGGCTGTGGATTTCGATTTGGATGCAGTGCGTTACAAGGAGAACTCCATCCTGGTCGCGGCCACCCCGCACGAGATTGCCGAAGTGCTTTTGCCGTATCTGCCGGAGGCCAGCCTGGCTGCGCTGGTCTGTCGGATGAACGCGTTGTCGGCTGATGTCGAGCAACAGCAGGCCACGCCGCTGACGCCGCTGTTCGCCGAACTTCTGGCCCGTGACCTGCGGATCGGTGTGGTGACCAATGATTGCGAAATGCCGGCGCGCTCCCATCTGGCGGCCTCGGGGGTGCTGCACCTTCTCGATACGGTGATCGGCTGCGACAGTGGCTTTGCGGCGAAACCTGCGCCCGACATGCTGTTGGCCTTTGCCGAAACCGCGATGATTGAGCCGGCGGCCGTGGCCGTGGTTGGCGACAGTCCCCATGACATGATCGCCGCGCGTGCCGCCGGCATGACCCCGGTGGGGGTGCTGACGGGCATGGCGACCCGTGGTCAGCTGACCGGCCTGGCCGATATCATCCTGCCCAGTATTGCAGGCCTGCCGCGTTGGCTCGATAGCCTGCGTCTGCCCGAGACGGCCGCCTGAGCTGGTACGATTTTCCCTTTTGTTAAGATTTCGGCGCTACCCCATCCGGGGGGAGCAACTCGTCGGACTGATTATGCATGGCTTATTCAACAGGGCGCTTCACTGGTTTGTGCGGGATACGGGTGGGGCCCATATCTGGCGCGACATCGCCCGTGCGATGCAGGTGCCCGAGACCGGGTTCGAGGCCGTTTTGATCTATGATGATGCCGTAACCGAAAAGCTGTTGGCCTTGGCGTCTATGCGGCTGGGAAAGACGCGCGACATCCTGTTGGAGGATCTGGGCACCTATCTGGTGTCGAACCCCAATCTCGAACCGTTGCGGCGGTTGCTGCGCTTTGGCGGTGCAACCTATCCGGAATTCTTGTACTCGCTGGATGACTTGCCCCGGCGGGCCCGGCTGGCGGTACCGGATCTGGACGTGCCGCAGATTGAGGTCAGCGCGCGTGGCCCCAACCTGTTCGCGGTGCATTGCTGGTCCAACTTTGCCGGTTTCAGCCGTGTTCTGGGGGGGATGCTGCGCAGTATCGCCGATGATTATGGCGCCCTGGTCCTGATTGATTTCAGTGACAGCGATGGCGATGGCGCCGAGGACATGCTGAAAGTCGAGGTGCTGCGCAGCGCCTTTGTGCCAGGGCGGCCATTCCGGCTGCATCGGGGGTAGCGCGCAGATGGCTGTCAGCGACCCCTTCTTCGGACCGATCCGGCACAGCGAAACCGGAGCACTGGATATCCTGATGCCCATGCATCTGTGCCTGTCGCGGGATGGCAGCATCACCCATGTCGCGCCCAGCATGGCCAAGTTGCGCGCGGCAGGGGCCTTTGTCGATCGGGCGCTGCTGGATGTTTTTGTGCTCCGCCGTCCCTTTGGGGATCATGATTTTGCCGATCTTGCGGCGAAGGCGCCGATCACCGTTTCACTGCAGTTCTGTGATCCGCCCCAGACCATTCTGCGTGGGGTGCTGGTTGGGGATCCGTCTGGCAACGGCTTCCTGTTGAACCTGTCTTTTGGCATCTCCGTGGTCGAGGCGATCGCCGATTATGACATGAGCGCGACAGACTTTGCCCCCACGGATCTGGCCATTGAACTGCTGTATTTGAATGAGGCCAAGTCGGCGATGATGGAGGAATCGCGCCGTCTGAACACCCGTTTGCAGGCGGCCCGGGTGGCAGCTGAGGAGCAGGCCTTTACCGATACCCTGACCGGGTTGAAAAACCGCCGTGCGCTTGGCCATGTGCTGGAACGCTATCGCTATGAACGGGCCGGTTATGGGATCATGCAGATCGACCTGGATCGGTTCAAGTCGATCAACGATACCCACGGACATGCCACCGGTGATCACGTTCTGCAGGAGGTGGCGCGCCGCATGCTGGATCAGTCGCGACGCGGTGACACGTTGGTGCGTCTGGGCGGGGATGAATTCCTGATTGTCCTGCCAGGCACAACCGATCCCGAGGCATTGCGGGTGCGGGCGATGCGCCTGATCGTCGATCTTGAGCGGCCGATCCGCTATGGCATGGTGAGCTGTCGTCTGTCTGCCAGCATCGGGATCGCGGTCGAGAACGGGGATCATCTTTTGTCGTCGAAGGAGCTGATTGCCCGCGCGGATGAGGCTCTGTATCAGGCGAAAGATGATGGGCGCGGCAGGGTTGGCATTGCCGTTCAGGATGATCCGTCGCCTGAATCGATCCCGCCACGCAGAAATCAGGGCAAGTAAAATTCCCTTCTGACGCCAGTCGGCGAAATAATATTTCTTGACGCACGCCTTCCGCTTGGCGAGTTTGCTGGGAAAAGAGCCCCCGAAAGGGGGCCATCGCTGCTACGGAGGAAACCATGCGAGTCGACCAGATCCTGAAGTCAAAGGCCACCGAAGGGATCGTTACGGTGATGCCGGGCAGCACTGTTGCCGAGGCGGTCGCCCTGTTGTCTGCGCGCAAGTTCGGTGCCGTGATTGTGTCTCCCGATGGCAAGACGGCTGCCGGGATCCTGTCGGAACGCGATATCGTGCGCGAACTTGGTCGGCGCGGGGCGGCCTGCCTGTCGGACCCGGTGGATGCGCTGATGACCGGCACCTTGGTCAGCTGTGGATTGCAGGATGACAGCATGCATGTTTTCCAGTTGATGACCGATGGACGTTTTCGCCATGTGCCGGTCCTGGAAAACGGTGAAATGGTCGGACTGATTTCGATCGGCGATGTGGTCAAGGCGTTGCTGTCGGAATTGTCGATGGAAAAGGACGCCCTGCAAGGCATGATCATGGGGCACTGAGGGCCCGACAGGCTGGGACATGCTGCAAGCCCCGGCTTTGATATCTTTGAAATCAATACGATAAGGAACGAACCTCATGCGCATTGCGCTTTATCCCGGAACGTTCGACCCCGTGACCATGGGGCATGTGGAAATCATCCGGCGCAGTTGCCGTCTGGTGGATCGTCTGGTGGTGGGGGTGGCCATCAACCGCGACAAGGGGCCTCTGTTCACCTTGGAGGAGCGGGTGGCGATGATTGAGAACGAGATCCCCGCGCTCAGCGCCGCCACCGGCTGCGAGATCACGGTGCATCCGTTCGAGAACCTGCTGATCGATTGTGCACGCGATGTCGGCGCCTCGATGATCGTGCGCGGGCTGCGCGCGGTCTCGGATTTCGAATATGAATTCCAGATGGTTGGAATGAACCGCGCGCTTGATGACAGTATCGAGACGGTTTTCCTGATGGCGGGCAGCAAGCATCAGGCCATCGCCTCGAAGCTGGTCAAGGAAATCGCTCGCCTGGGGGGGGATGTGTCGCAATTCGTGTCGCCGGCTGTGCGCACGGCACTGGTGCAGAAATTCGCCTGAAACGGGGACGGGGCGCGCCTTGAACCCCGCTGCTGTTTCTGCTCCATGACGGGTGCCGCTTACGACTACGGATGACGCGTCTATGGAACCCACCCATCTTTTGATTGCTTTTGCCGGGATCGCAGCCGGGGGCCTGATGAAAGGGGCGGTCGGGGCCGGGGCGCCGATCATCGGGGTGCCGGTGCTGGCCCTGATCTATGACGTGCCGCTGGCGGTGGCGATTTTTTCCTTTCCCAATCTTCTGTCCAACCTGTGGCAAGGCTGGGCCTTTCGCCGCTTTCAGGTGTCGGGCCGCTTTGTGTGGATCTTTGCGGTCGCGGGAATGGTGGGGGTCTTGGCCGGGACGGTGCTGTTGGCGACTCTGTCGGACGAAATTCTGATGGGGGCAGTCGGGGTGATGACCCTGGTCTATATGGCGCTGCGCCTATCGCGGCCCGACTGGGTTCTGGGGCGGGCCGAGGCGACGAGACTGGTCGGGGTGGCGGGATTTCTGGGCGGGATTCTGCAAGGGGCAGCAGGGGTCTCGGCGCCGGTTTCGGTATCCTTTCTCAATGCGATGCGCATGGACCGGACCGAGTTCATCGCGACCATCTCGGTTTTTTTCGCGGCGCTGTCGCTGGTTCAGGTGCCGGCCTTGTGGTCGCTGAACATCCTGACGCCGGACCGGTTGCTTTTGTCCTGCGTGGCGATGGTTCCGTTGTTCGGCATGATGCCGGTGGGGGCCTGGCTGGCGCGCAAATTGTCGGCGGGGACGTTTGACAAGATCATTCTGGGTGTTTTGCTGGTTCTGGCGTTGCGCCTTTTGTCTGCCGCACTGTTGTAAGGCCTGTTGCAAAGGATCTGTTTGCTGGTCTGGAATCGGTTCGCGCCGGGTGATCTGGCACGGACAGATTTCCAGAGAATTTTCTCATTCTGTATACAGAGTTTTTAAAAACATTGGGGGTCTGCGGTCTGAAATTTGGAATTGACTTGTTCATGTATACAATTTAAGCACCTGCTAACAGATCGCGGGGAGGCGATCAGCGGAGGGCCTTCATGACCAGACCGGAACGGTTGACACAGTTCGAAAAGGCGCTGTTGGAGCTGCGTTCTCTGATCCTGTCCGGCGCATTCGAGGCCAATGTCCGCCTGCCCGAGGTCGCCCTTGCCGAGCGTCTGGGAATTTCGCGCACCCCCTTGCGTCAGGCCATTGATCGGCTGATTTCCGAGGGCCTTCTGGAACGCATTCCCACCGGGGGGTGTCGTGTTGCAAGTTTTACCGTTGACGAGATCCGCGACAGCATTGAGATGCGCGGCGTGATTGAGGGCACGGCCGCGCGGCTGGCGGCGGAACGGGGGGTCGCCCCGGACCTTCTGGCCGAGGCCGAGCAAGTCCTTGATCGCATAGATATGGCGCTCCTGCCCGAAGAGGGCATGGAATTCGACACCTATGTGCGCTGCAACGCCCGCTTTCACGATCTTCTGGCCCAGTTCAGCGGCAGCCTGATCGTTCGCCGCGAGGTGGAGCGGGTGTGCCGCTTGCCGCTGGCGTCGCCCTCGGCCTTTCTGCAGGAACAGGAAGTGATCCCCGATTTCAAATCTTCCCTGATCCGGGCCCAGCAGCAGCATCGCGCGTTGCTGTCCGCGATCGGCAACCGCGAAGGAACCCGTGCCGAGGCCCTGTGCCGCGAACATGCGCGCCTCGCCCAGCAGAACCTGGATCACCTGACCCGGGCCGATCCCAGCCTCGCGATACGCGTTCCGGGGCTGGCACTGGTCTCGGCGGTGTAACCCCGAACCCTGAAACCCAAGATCGTCAAACCAAGGAGGATGATGATGTCGAGCCTTACGCAAGTTCTGGCACAACACAAGAACCCGGTGGAATTGCTGCGCAATTCCAAGATCGGGATGTATGTTTACCCGGTCGTCGCCCCGGAATTCGCCAACTGGCGGAGCGAGCAGCAGGCCTGGCGGCACGGCGCGGTCCTGTTCGACCAGTCGCACCACATGGACGAGCTGTTCGTCGAAGGCCCCCAGGCGGCCGAGTTCCTTGCCTATCACGGCATCAACGCCTTTGGTAACTTTGACCTGGGCCGCGCCAAGCACTATGTGCCGGTCACCCCGAACGGCCATGTCATCGGCGACCACATCATCTTCCGTGAGCGTGAAGACAAGTTCGTTCTCGTCGGCCGTGCGCCGGTGTCGAACTGGCTGATGTTCTGTGCTTCCTACGGCAAATGGAATGTCCGGATCAGCTATGATCCGCGTTCGAATTCGCGCCCCGAAGGTGAGCGTGTGCTGCGTCAGCACTATCGCTTCCAGATCCAGGGCCCGCTGGCCGACAAGATCTTCGAAAAGATGAACGGTGGCCCGGTTCCGGACATCAAGTTCTTCCACGTTGACTGGATCAACATCGGTTCCAAGAAAGTTCAGGCGCTGCGTCACGGCATGTCCGGTGCGCCCGGCCTGGAAATCTGGGGCCCCTATGAAGACAAGAGCTACATCCTGAACACGGTCCTGCAGGCCGCCAAGGATGCCGGCGT
>JBKDZR010000126.1:0-28274 GCA_047971485.1 Qingshengfaniella sp.
GAACAGGCGGGGCCAGGGGCGCGCCGGCATAGGCCCGCAAACGGCGGATACGAAGCATGCTGTCCGGCCCGGCGGCAACAAAGCCCGACCGCAACCCCGGCAGATTCGAGCGCTTTGACAAGGAATGGAACACCACCACCCGTTCAGGATCAGCGCCCTGCCGCTGCGCGGCCTCCAATGCGCCAGGGGGGGGCATGCCGCGGTAGATCTCGGCGTAGCATTCATCGGCGAAAATACGGAAATCGTGCTTTTCGGCCAGATCCAGCAGGGTCAGCCAATAGTCCATGCCCGCCACCGCCCCCTGAGGGTTCGAAGGCGAGCAGACATAGGCGATGATCACACGGTCCAGCACATCAGCCGGCAGACTGGCATAATCCGGCAGAAACCCCGTTTCCGCCGTCGCCGGGACATAGATGGGTTCTGCCTCCGACGCGCGTGTCGCCACAGCATAGACCTGATAGAACGGGTTCGGGATCAGCACGGCCGGTCGCTTGCCAGCCTTTTCCTCAGGACAGAGCGCCAAAGCTGCGTTGAACAGCCCCTCGCGCGTGCCATTCAGCGCCATGATCCGCGTGCTCGGGTCGACCTCAACCCCATAACGCCGTTTCAGCCAATCCGAAATCGCCGCCAGCAGCTCCCCCGTGCCATCATTGGCCGGATAAGCCCCAAAGCCCGCCGCGTTCTCGGCGATCACCTGAGGCACCCATTCCGGGAAAGGGTGCTTCGGCTCACCTATGGACATGTGAAGAACATCGCCTCCCCCAGGGTGGGGATCGAGAAGGCCGCGCAAACGCGGGAACGCGTAGGGCGGCAGATCGGAAAAACGTTCCGGGTACTGCATTTGTCCGGTCTTGCCTGTGTCGCCTCGGGCTTACGGGATCATCACGCCCCGTTTCCACAAAGGGTACAGGCAAGATCCCGCCCGGTCCAGCCCGCGCGACATGTTAGCACAGAACAGATTCAACGGCGGCACCCAGACGCAACAGCGCCCCTTCGCATCCCCCGGCCATGACCAGCGACACACCGCAACTGGCCTGTCCGGTCGGCAGAGTAAGGGCGCACCCCGCCATCAGGTTGGCGATCCGGGTGTTGCGCAGGGCCATCAGATTGCGGGCATCGTAGAAATCCGGCTCGGCACGCAGCTGGGCCAGGGGGGGCGGCAGGATCGCCGTGGTTGGCAGGATCACCGCATCGAGTGCCGCAATCCGATGCGTCCATTCCGCCCGCAACCGGCGCAGACCCTGCCAGGCACGGATGAAATCGGTGCCCCCATAACCCGCGCCGCCCCGAAACCTGTCCAACACGCGATCATACATCAGTTCGGGCCGATCCTCGATCTCGTCCATCCAGGTGGCATAGGCCTCGGTCGCGAAAAGGATCGGGGCCAGATCCAGGGCGTGGATCACCTCGGGGGCGTCGAACTCGACGATCTGCGCCCCGGCCTCGGACAGGCGCTGAACCGCGCCTTCGAAGGCCTCGGCCACCTGCGGATCCAGATCATCGGTTACCACGGTCGTCAGCACCCCCAAATGCCGGCCGTGCAGATCCTCGGCCCCGCGCAAATCCACCGCCGCACCACCCAAAAGCGCATGAACCGCAGCCGCATCCGCAACGCTGCGGGCGATGGGGCCAATGGTGTCGAAACTTTCACACAACGGCACCACCCCGGTCAGCGGCAGGGCGCCATGGGCCGGTTTGAACCCAACCAGATCGTTCCATGCCGCCGGCACCCGCACCGATCCGCCCGTATCCGAGGCCACGGCCGCCGCCGCCAACCCAAAAGCGACCGAGGCCGCCGCCCCCGAGGACGACCCTCCCGGCGCCAGATCAGCCCGATGGATATTGGGCGGCGTCGCCGTCACCGGGTTCAGCCCCAGACCGGAAAACGCCAGTTCCGACATGTGGGTCTTGCCCAGACACACCGATCCGCCCAGGGTGGCGCGGCGCAGCACCTCGGCATCGGCTCCGGGCACCCGGCCCTTCAACAAGCGCGATCCGGCCTCGGTTGCACAGCCGGCAGTGTCGAACAGGTCCTTCCAGGACAACGGCACCCCATCCAGCGGCCCGCACCGCAGACCATCCCGCGCCCGGTCCGCCGCCGCACGGGCCTCGGCCAGGGCGCGCCGGGGGGTGGTGCGCGCGTAGATCGGCTGATTGCTGTTGTCGATCGCCTCCAGAAACGTCTCGGCCAGGGTCAGCGGGTCAACCCGTCCCGCGGCGATTTCCCGTCCCAACGCCACCGCGCCCATCTGTCGCCAATCGTGCCGCATCACCCCGTCCCTCCGTTCGGGCAAGCGTAATGCGGGACAAGACGATGGACAATGACGATCCGCCGGTCATATTCCCATCCCATGGAACGCTATGATGCAATCGTGATCGGCGCCAGCCTGAACGGCGCCACCCTGGCCCTGGCCCTGGTCAGTGCCGGGTTCTCCGTGGCTGTGGTCGACCCCATGACCCCGGACATCCAGGAAAACCCGCGCTTTGACGGGCGCAGCTATGCACTGGCACCGGCTTCGGTCCGGATGCTCGATGTGCTGGGTCTGTGGCAGGGCTTGGCCCCGAATGCCCAAGCGATGCTGAAAATTCGGGCCAGTGACGGGCGCCCAGGCGAAGGCGCCGCCCCCCAGGTTCTCAGCTTCGATCAAGCCGAGCTGGAGGACGGCCCCCTTGGCCAGATGGTCGAGGACCGCCACTTGCGCCAGATCCTTCAGGCCCGCCTGCGGGGCACCGACGGGCTGAGCTATCTGCCCGGCCGTCGGGTTACCCGGCAACGCACCGATGGGCCAATGGCCGAGACCGACCTGGATGACGGCACAACCCTGGCTGCAGCGCTGATCATCGGCGCGGATGGCAAAACCGGCCCCACGGCAGCACGCGCCGGGATCCAACGCCTGGTCACCCCCTATGGGCAATCGGCCCTGGTCTGCGCGATCCGCCACGCACGGCCCCATCAGGGGATTGCCCATCAGTTCTTCATGCCTGCCGGTCCCCTGGCCATCCTGCCACTACAGGGCAACAGATCATCCATTGTCTGGTCCGAAGAAAACAATCAGGCAAAATCAATCATGAATTTGGATGATGATGGGTTTCTTCAGGTTCTGCGCCCCCGCTTTGGTGATTTCCTCGGCGACATCACACTGGAGGGCGACCGCTACAGCTATCCGCTGACCCGCAGCCTGGCCAGCAGCTTTACCGCCCCCCGGCTGGCACTGGTCGGCGATGCCGCCCGCGCCGTGCACCCGCTGGCAGGACAAGGCCTGAATGCCGGGCTGCGCGATACCGCCGCCCTGGCCGAGGTGCTGGCCGAGGCCAGGCGCCGGGGCGAAGATATCGGGCGCGGTGATGTGCTGGCCCGTTACGCCCGCTGGCGACGCTTTGACAGCACCGGCCTGGCCATCGCAACAAGCGGCTTCAACATGCTGTTTTCAAATGACAACCCTGCAATTCGCCTGGGCCGGGATCTGGGAATGGGATTGGTCAATGCCCTGCCTGGGGTCAAACGCGCGATCATGCGCGAAGCTGCGGGTCTGACCGGCGATCTGCCACGCCTGATGGCCGGCCGCCCGATCTGAAGCTCAGTCCAGTCCACGGGCCTCGTCGATCAGCATGACCGGGATGCCGTCACGGATCGGAAAGGCCAGCCCCGCGCGACGCGACACCAGTTCCTGACGCGCGGCATCATAATCCAGCCGCCCATTGGTCTGCGGACAGACCAGCGCCTCCAGCATGCGGCGGTCAATGACGGGGCGCGGATCGGTCACTGCATCACCTCATCGCCCTCGCCGCCGCCGCGCAAGGCGAACTCGATCAGGGTGGCCAGGGTTTCGCGCCGGGTGGTCAGGGACGGGGCCTCCAGCAGGGCCTGCTTGTCCTCGGGCGCAAAGGGACACAGCATCGACAGGGAGTTGACCAGCAGTTCCTCCTCGGCGTCCTTGATCGACTCCCAATCCGTGGACAGGCTGCGCGCTTCGAAAAACCGGCCCAGCAGATCCAGAAAGGCCGGACGATCAAAGCCGGTATCCGCCTCGGTGCCGCCAAGGTCGCGATCGAAACCGGACCAGGTGATCTCGGCTTTGCGATAGGGGGCGAAGCCGGGCACCTCTTGCGTGATGCGAAAACGCGAGATCCCGCTCAGCGTGATCATATAGCGGCCATCCTCGGTCTCGGAAAAGGCGGTCAGGCGACCGGCGCACCCAATGCTGTGCAAGCGCTTGTTTCCGCGATCGGGGGTCACCCGGGGCTGGATCATACCGATCAACCGGTGACGTGTCTTCAGCGTATCGTCCAGCATCGCCAGATAGCGCGGCTCAAAGATATGCAGCGGCAACCGCGCCCGCGGCAGCAACAAGGCCCCCGGCAAGGGAAAGACGGGGATCACATCCGGCAGATCGGCGGCTGACATCATGGGCTTTACCTAAGCAGGATTTCCGAAAAGGGGCCACCGTTTTCGGACGAAAATCCCGCCCGTTCAAACACCCCCAAGCAGATCTTCGTGGACGACACCGCACAGATCTGCCTGGATCGGATCAGGTAAAGATCATCGACGACAAACGCCGGCGGCCAGCCAGAACCACCGGATCCTGCGGCTTGAGTGCATCGAAGATGGTGAACAGCTGGGCCTTGGCGGCGCCCTCGTTCCAGTCGCGATCACGACGGAAAAGATCCAGCAACTGATCGACCGCACCCGCCGCATCGCCGCCGGCATAAAGCGCCCGGGCCAGTTCGAACCGCGCGGTATGATCGTTGGGATCGGCCTCGACTGCAGCGCGCAACTCGGCCTCGGGACCCGCCTGGGCGGATTGCCGGGCCAGGTCCAACTGGGCGCGGGCGGCCTCGACCTCAGGGGTGGCGGCCAGGACGGGTCCAGCATTGTTCAGCAACGCCTCGGCCTTGTCCAATTCGCCCAGGGCCAGATTGGCGCGGGCCAGGCCACCCAAGGCCGCCGCATTTTCAGGGTCCTCGGCCAGAATCGCGGCAAAGGTCTGGGCGGCATCCACGACTGCCCCCTCGGCCAGCATCTGCTCGGCGGCCTCCAGCGCCTCGCCCAATCCGTCATCACCGGCCAGCCCGGCCAGGCGATCAATGAATGTGGCAATTTCCGACGGCGGAACCGCCCCCTGAAACCCATCGACCGGCTGCCCCTGCCAGAAACCATAGACCGTCGGGATCGACTGAACCCGCAGCTGCCCGGCAATCATCTGGTTCTCGTCGACATTGATCTTGACCATGCGCACCTTGCCCTGCGCCGCCGTCACCGCCTTTTCCAGCGCGGGCCCCAAGGTCTTGCACGGACCGCACCAAGGCGCCCAAAAATCGACGATGACCGGCACCTCGTTGCTGGCCTCGATCACATCGGCCATGAAGGTGGCCTCGGTCGCATCCTTGATCAGATCCCCTTGGGCCGGTGCGTTGTTCTGGGTCCCGAATTCGAGCATTGGGCCTCTCCCGAAACTGTTTGGTTGCTATGTTATATGCGCCCGACAGGCCGAAAGGCCAAGGGGTTAACGGATCGGCATCAGATCAGATGTCAAAACTGGCAAAGACCGGGGCGTGATCGCTGGGCCGCTCCCAGCCCCGCGCGGCCCGCAGGATCCGCGATCCGCCAGCCCCGGCCGCCAGATCCGGCGTGGCCCAGATGTGATCCAGCCGTCGCCCCTTGTCAGCGGCATCCCAATCACGGGCGCGATAGGACCACCAGGAATAAAGCTGCCCCTCGGGCAGATCCTGGCGGGTGACATCGACCCAGGCGCCGGCCTCCTGCGCGCGGCCCAGATGATCCACCTCGATCGGCGTATGACTGACGATCCTGAGCAATTTCTTGTGCGACCAGACATCATCCTCACGCGGGGCGATGTTCAGGTCGCCCACCAGGATGCTGCGGTTGGGCCGGCTGTCGCGAAACAGCGCAGCCATCTCGGTCAGGACATCCAGCTTGTGGCCAAATTTTTCGTTCTGATCCCGATCCGGGACATCTCCCCCCGCCGGAATGTAAAAATTATGGATAATCGTGCCATCGCCCAATCGCCCCGCGACATGGCGGGCATCACCCCGACCGACAAAATCTATGGATCCGGCATCCTCGATGGGCACCCGCGACAAGATCGCCACCCCGTTATAGCCCTTCTGGCCGCGCGCGACGCAACTGTCATAACCAAGTGCCGCAAAGACATCGTGCGGGATCTTGTCGACCGGGCTTTTGCATTCCTGCAGACACAGGACATCCGGCTGTTCTTCGCGCAACAGGCGTTCGACCAGACCAGCACGCAGCCGGACGGAATTGATGTTCCAGGTGGCGACGGTCAGGGCCATGATGTCCTCGCTGCGGTTCGTCCCCCGTTCCCTAGCCGCCCCCGGCGCCGAACGAAAGCCCCCGTCCGCAGCAAGCCAGTCCCAACCTGACGCAAGCCGGCAACAACCCTACCCGCGCGATGCAAAACAAGCCGGTGTACGCTGGAGACCGTTTCAGCCTTGGGCTAGGGCAAGGGCGGAGGTGCAGGCTTGAAAACCCTGAGGAAAAGATGGCGACGCATCGAAAAGCGGTTTCAGCGCAATGAACGGGTCCAGTCGGTGCTCCGGCGTTGGTATTCGCGCTATATCAGATTTGTTTTTCGCACGACCAAATGGGAACGGATCGGCTTTGAATCCTACGAAGCCGATATCGCCCGGGGTGTGCCCCGTATTCTGTGCTGCTGGCATGCCCGCCTCACCCTCACACCTTACCTGAGGGACTGGTCAGATCATGCGTTGGCGGTTCTGGCCAGCGAACACGCCGATGCCCGCATCGCCACCGCCGATATGCGCGACCTTGGCATTCAGGTGATCGAACTGGCCACCTCGGGCAGCAACCCCGGCGCGATCCGCAAGGCCGTGGCACATGTCCGCAACGGGAATTCCCTGGCCATCGCAGTTGACGGCCCGATGGGGCCCAGAGGCGTAGCAAAAACCGGCGCGATTGTGATCGGCGGACTGACCGGCGCCCAGGTGGTGCCCTGCTGCTATACGATCAGCCGGTCGATCACCCTGAAAACCTGGGATCGGTTCGTCTTGCCCCTACCCTGGTCGCGCGGAGTTCTGGCAGTGGGCGACGGTTTTGTTCCGCCGCGCAAAGCCAGCCCTAAAGACATGCAACACGCCGCTGATCGTCTTGGCCGATTGATCGACGCGTTGACCGAGACCTGCGAAATCCGCATGCGTCAGCGTAAACTCAAAAAGTTATAGCCTGACGACAGGATTCCAACGGTGCCAAGGGCACATGGGGGCTGTTTCACCAGCCCCCGGCCGCCCCTTATCTTGGGGCGCTGTTGGCCAACGTCGCTTTGACCATCTCCCGCAATTTTGCAGACCGATCGGCAAGACCCCGCTGTTGGGCCAACACCCCAACGGAAGACGGATCAATCACACCACCGCCAGCGGCCACAGGCGGGATATCCGTGGGATCTGTCGTCACGGCCCCGGCCCCCTCGCCCCCATTCTCAGGGAACATGGTGTTCAACGTTTCAGCCAGTTGGCGACGCGGTTCATCGGCGATCAGATCCGAAGCCACCGCCCATTCCCCAGTCGTCCACGCATTCCGTCCGGCATCCGCAACATCGCCAGACGCCCGCAACGTATCGACGGCATCCTGACCCGCCCCAACCTGGATCAGCGCCTCGGCCCGAAGCCGGTTTGCCTGCTCTCCCTCAACACCGGCGATCCGCGCCAGCGCTTCAACCGGCTCGCGATCGGCCAAGGCGATCCGGGCCGCTGCGATCTGCCGGTCAGGCCCATCAGGCAAGGTCGCAGACGACATCAATTCACGAGCCTGCAGAACAAACCCCAAATCTGTAAAACGCATGGCCATCTGCAGCCGGGTATCGGTGGAAATTTCCGGCAACGTCCCCTGCGCAAGCGCCTGTGCCGCAAAGTACAGAAATTCACCATCCCTGCCTTCCGCCGCCAACCGGTCGAAAAACGCGACGTCGATCCGATCGAAATCATAGGCAGGCGCATGTTCGGAGTCTTTCATCCGCGTCACCAGCGATGCCGCCTCGGCAAACCGCGCATCGGCTGCCAGCGCGTCCGCCAATGCCGCGAAAACACGCGCACCCTCGGCACTGCCCTTCGCTTCGTGGGACAGGGCCTCGGCCTCTGCGAACAAATCGTCGGTTCCGGCCAACTGCCCGGCCGAAACCTTCCTAAGCAGATCCACCATCGCCGCCAAGCCAGGTTCCGAAGCACCGGTCAGTTGCGCCAGGACCTCATCCGCCTGGTCGTCGGCCACCGGTTCTGCGCGGAGCAGTTCCATCTCCATGGCCGGATCAGCAGCAGTGCCGTCCCTCAATGCAGCCGCGCGCACCGCATGGGCCGTTTCGGGCTGCCCCGCCATGCGCAATCCTTCAGACAGCGCAGGCGCGAGATGGCGGCGCAGTTCCGGCGAGAACATCGAAAACGCCCGGAGAAGGGCCGCGTCATTCACTCGCTCAGGCAGTTCACGTCCACCGCTTTCCAAAATCGCCCAAATGGTTGCAGAACTGTCGCATCTGACTTGGGCCGAAAAACGACGCTCCGTCTGAGGAAGCATCCCAAAGGGATTATCAAGGATTTTCGCGATAGCAGCCAAAGCACGGGTTTCTTCCGTCTGAGACGGCAGGGTTTCCAGCAAGGCCGACATTTCCGCTCCGAACCCAAGCCCACCATAGATCCGCGCCAGTTTCACAATCTCAGTGGGGTTCGAAAGATCGACGTTTTGCGACGAAACCGGAAACAGTACGGCATCCGGCCCTGGCGCAACCAGTGCGAGCGCCCCTGGAGAAATGCACTGCTCCCGACCGGGATTCAGGCCCTCACCGACAGCCCGATCAATGGCGGTATAAGCGTTCAGCGCCTGTGATCCCGCCGCGGCGGGCTCTGCCTCGGCGGGCAATGTCACCTCAACCGTCGGCATCGCATCGTTCGCCCGTGTCTCAATGCCGTCAGCCGGTTGCAAAAGCCCCTGTGACACGGCCCGGGTCAACTGTGCCGACAACTCGCGGCGCATGATCGCCATCTCGTCGGATGTCATCCCTTTGGCACCGGACGTGACCTCGGCTTCCCTTTGGGGCAGCACCGGTTCAACCGTTGGAAACCGGCTTTCCAAAAGGTTGGGAAAGAATTCGGATCCCGTCATCAATGTGGGCTGTACCGCCACCGGCGAAGGCTCACGGCCGGGAATATTGATCGAATCGGGAAACGGCAACGGATCAGGCATAAGGGCAACCTCATAAGGACTGCCAGGGTTCGGCGGACCATTAACGATATCGACCACAACGATGCCAGGGCGCGGTTCGAAAGTCCGCGCATGACAATCGCATGCCAGATCGACACCGACCAAGCCACTTTGATCCGTCACCTCTGTAATGCGAGTCCGCGGAATAAAGGCGAAAACACTGGATAGATCCCATTCGATGACTGCGCCGTCAATCTTCAGCCCATAGCCGGTCTCGGTGCGTCCCAATGTCCAATCACGGGGCTCCGGAAGGTAAAAAACCAATCGGGTAAAATCATCATGTTCGCCCGAACGCACCGGCATCGGTTCCGCCACGACCGATGCAACGGGCCAGACGACACCCAGCAAGGCCACCGATAGAATCGCCTTTATACTCATGCTGCATTCGCCTTGGTTTCACGCAACGCATCTTCCAAATCCGAGAATGTCGGGCGGATATGGCTGGGGGTATTCTGACGTCCGACCTCAATGCAGATATTGGTGGCATGATTATACAAATTGGCCACCAGAACCTCGCGGATAAGCTGATAAAAATGCCCATCTTCTTCAACGACGGCCTTGACCCTCGAAGCGAAGGGGCCAACGATCCCATAGGCAAGGAACACACCAAGGAAGGTGCCCACCAACGCGCCGCCGATCAACGCCCCCAGTACTTCGGGCGGTTGGTCGATTGACCCCATAGTCTTGATCACCCCCAGAACCGCCGCGACAATCCCCAACGCCGGCAGCGCATCGGCAACCGTTTGCAGCGCATGGCTGGAATGCAACGCATGGTGGCTGTTGGCCTCAATGCGCTTATCCAACAGTTCTTCAACCTGGTGCGGATCGTCAAAATTCATCCCGGCCGAACGCAACGTATCACAGATAAGCGCAACGGCCTCTTTATCTGCCGTAACCTTGGGATAGCGGCCAAAAATGGCTGAATCGGCAGGTTCCTCAATATGACTTTCAAGCGCGACAGGATCCTGCCGCGCAAAGCGGATGAGCTCGAAAAGAAGGCACAGCAAATCGCGGTAATCGGCCGGCTTCCATTTTGGACCTTTGAACACTTTTCCAACATCACGCAATGTTCCACGAATGGATCCCATGTCGTTCGCAAGAATAAATGCCCCGGCCGCCGAGCCCCCAATGATCATCATCTCATATGGCAACGAATGAAGGATAATTGCCATCTTGCCCCCGGCGGCAAGATAGCCACCGAAAACCATAACGAAGATCAAGACTATACCGATAATTCCGATCATGCTGGATCCTTTCCAGGCAGACAAAAGGGCCCGGCCCTATGCCCTCTGATGCTTATTCCGTAGGAGCGTTCGCGTTGCGGCCCGCCAAAATCGCGCTGACCGAATAGGCTGTTGACGGTTGCAGCCCCGCCAGGATACGGGCGGCCTGTTCCGGCCGCATGCGTGCCAGGAAACCGGCGGCAAAATCGGGAGCCATTTCCTCGAATAGCGCGGCGGCTTCTTTCGGCTTCATGTTTTCGTACACTGAGGTCAGTTGGCTGACGTCATTTTCCGAGGCCGTTGACACCATCGCGATCAGATCCCGCAACTGCGCTTCCGCCGCCGCCAGTTCCTCCATCTGCTTGTCCAGCGCCAAGGACGCCGCGCGCAAATCGCCTTCCCTGAGATCAAGCTGCTCGGCCCGTTCATCAAGGGTCGTGCGTTGATCGGACAATCCGGCCAGAACGTCCTCTAATCCCGACATATCAAGACATTGTGCGGGTGTGGCGATGGACGCCACCTGGGGCCCTTCCGATGTGACAGAGGTGATTTCGCGTGCGATGGCCGCGCCCGTCCCGTCGAACAAGCGGATCACCCCCGATGCTCCCAAGAGCGATGCAATGACCAGCGAAACCCGGACGGATCTGCGTGGTTTCTTTTTCTCGCTCATCCCAGCGCCTCCTTCATCGCCTTCGACCGGCCCATGCTGACAAAGAGGGGAGCCGCCGTTTCGACATCATCGGTCGTGTCGGCATCAATCTCCGCATCTTCCTCCACCGCGACCGGCAGGACCGGCGCCCGGTCTTCAAGGTCGTGAAGCGAAGCCAGCAGCAATTCCAGCCGAGCCGCCGCCTCTTCCGCCTTATGGGTGATATCGGAAAGGGATTCGGCCGATTCAGAGGCGTCTTTTCTTGCGCGATCAAGGCTTTCGTTCATTTCTGAAACCTGGCTGGACAAAGCGGCAATCGCCCCCCCCATTCCCGATTCAAGACTGCCGAAACGGCTGAGCTTTCTCGAAAGAACGATGCAATAGAAGGCCGCGCCAAGCGCGCCCGCGATCAGAAAAATATCTGCAATTAGCGTCATATCAGCCTCAGGTCAGCAGAAATTGAGTCACAAGGAGATCACGGACCTGTCCGGGCCCGGTCACCGTCTGGATACGGCGCAGCATTTGCGCACGCAGGCGAATCAGTGCCGCCGGTTCATTAAGGTCGTTGAGTTCCAGCGCCCGCAGATAGCCGTTCAGCACGTCGACAATGCGCGGCATCATCTCGGTCACCGATTCGCGGGCTTGAGGCGCAACTTCCAGATTGGCTTCGAACCGAACCGCCCCGTTACGCTTTCCCGCAACGGTTACCATGATTGGCGTGATCGGAACAAAAACCGGTTTTTCGTTGGATGACAGAACGATTTCGGGTTCTACTGCCGTCTCGGCCTCTGGCGCATCGGCCAGAAAAGGCAAGGGCAGAAGGCCCTGCTTAGCAGCGAAAAATCCACCGGCCCCACCCGCAACACCAAGAACCACCCCGATGAGCAAGGGCAGTCGCAAAGACGGCTTGCGTTCCTCGGTTTCGGTTGCCGGTTCGGGTTCGGCCATGGCGGTCACTCCTTCGTTCTGCAACTTCCACTAACACCGCCCGGACTAACCCTTCCTTAAAACAGATCCTTCAAACCTGCCGGTACGACACGGGCAGAAGCCCGGACTTGCAGGAGTATTGTCGTGCAGCAGATATTTGCACTTTGGAATGGTCTATCCGCCCGCCGCCGGGCAATCGCAGGGTTAGCAACGATCGCGGTTTTTGCCGCGGTCCTCGGCCTGACCCGAATCGCGACGCAACCCGCCATGTCGTTGCTTTACGCAGGACTTGACGGAAAACAGGCGGCCGATGTCATCGCCGCCCTTGATCAAGACGGCGTCGTCTATGAAATCCGTGGTCAGTCGGTCTTTGTCGACTCGGCCCGTCGCGACGAATTGCGCATGCTTCTGGCCGGACAGGGCCTGCCGGCGAATACCGGTACGGGGTATGAACTTCTCGACAATCTGTCGGGATTCGGCACGACATCGCAGATGTTCGATGCAGCCTATTGGCGAGCAAAAGAAGGGGAACTGGCCCGCACCATCGTCGCGAACCCCGCGATTCGGACGGCCCGGGTTCATATCGCCAACCCCTCGCCCACGCCGTTCCAGACAGGCAGCACGCCCACCGCATCCGTTACGGTCACGGCCATGTCAGGGACTTTTCCCGCAGCCAAGGCCGATGCCCTGCGCTATCTGGTCTCGTCGGCCGTTGCCGGTCTGGATGTCTCGCAGGTGACGGTGATCGATGCCGCAAGCGGCAAGGTGATCAGCGGCCGTGAAGACGACAGCGAGGCGGAGAATCAGACCGAAGCCGCCGCAATCAAGGCCCGGGTGGAACGTCTTCTGGAGGCACGGGTTGGCCAGGGGCGCGCAATCGTCGAGGTCAGCATCGACCGGAACCGTGAACGCGAATCAATCGTTGAACGGCGTATCGATCCGCAAAGCCGGACCGTGATCAGCACCGACACGGAAGAAAGTGTAAGCAATTCTACAAATTCGAATTCTGCGGTCACTGTCGCCTCCAACCTACCGTCGGGAGATGCCGGATCTCAGGGGGACGGATCGCAGGCTCAGTCCAGTCTGACCCGCGAACGCACGAACTTTGACATTTCCGAGGTCACCCGCCAAGTCACCCGCGATCCGGGGGCGATTCGCCGGCTGACCGTCGCTGTGCTGGTTGATGGGGTCCGTGGGCCTGATGGATGGGCCCCACGGAGCGATATCGAAATGGAAGCCCTGCGCACCCTGGTGGCATCCGCCGTCGGATATTCCGATGAACGCGGTGATGTCATAACCCTGCAATCTCTGGAATTCGATGCCGCGCCGGATGATGGCACCACGGTTGGCAGCGGTTTTTTAAACCGCATGGTTCTGGAACCCATGCGCCTGATCCAGCTTGCGGTTTTTGCACTGGTGGCCTTGGCGCTGGGGCTGTTCGTGGTCAAGCCGATCCTGACTGGCCGGCGGCAGGATGCGGAGGCCGCACTGGCCCTGGGCAGCACGCTGTCACCGCCATCTGCTCAGGAGTTGCCACGACCGACAAACGCGGTTCCGGCCTTGGCGCAAGACGGCGGAGACACCACCGGGGCACGCAGCGACGCCGCCGCCCTGCCGCCAGCAAGCGCAGCGGCCGCCGAAGTTGACCCGATCGGGCGCCTGCACAACCTGATCGAGGCACGTCAGCCCGACGCGATCGAGATCCTGAAAACCTGGATCGAAGATGATCCCACCCCCAGGGAGACCGCATAATGGTCCGTGTCGTTCTTGAGGATTTCGGCAATCTGCCAAACCGCGTGGCGATCCCCGGTGGGCAGTCGGATCAGCCCGGGCAATTGGAAAGCTACGAAAAAGGCTACGCTGCGGGCTGGGACGATGCGACAGCCGCCGCCACATCCAGCAATGGCCGGATCGAAGCGGGGTTGGCAACGTCGTTGCAGGACCTGTCCTTTACCTATCAGGAGGCCTATGGCCACGTCCTGGGCGCAATCCGACCCGTGATCCAGGAAATGGTGGGCAGGCTTTTGCCACGCGTTGCCCAAGCCAGCCTGCCCAACCTGATCGTGGAGCGGCTGGAAACACTGCTTGTCGATGCCGCCGGCGCCCCGGTGACATTGGCCGTTTCGCCGGCGGATCACGACCGGATCCTCGCCCTCCTGCCACCGGACCCCGGCTTTCCGCTGACGCTGACCGAAGACGATACGCTGACCGAGGGTCAGGTGTTTCTGAAGGCCGCCACGCTGGAAGAGGAAATCGACACCAAAGCTACACTCGAGGCCATCGCAACCGCGGTGGATGAGTTCTTCATGCTGAACGAAAGGCAGAATGCCAATGGATAACCCCACCGAAACCGACGCCCCGCGTCAGACCTCTGCACCAACCGGGGCATTCACCCGCGTCCCGATCGAGATCCGCGTCACTGTCGGACGGGCCCGGCCAACGGTCCGCGATTTGCTGACCCTCAAGCGCGATGCGGTGCTGCAACTCGATCGCAACGTGAACGATCCGGTGGAACTCTATGTCGGCGACAGGCTGATCGCCCGCGGTGAGTTGGAGGAAATGGAAGGCGAAACGGGGCAACTGGCCGTCCGGCTGATCGAGGTGGCCGAGGATCATGGCGAGGTCTGATCCCTACCGCTTCTGGCGTCCCCTCATGATCCTGGCAACGGCGGCAACCCTGTTCGCCGTTCCCGCCTTTGCGCAGGACAATGTCGCGCCGCTCTTTGATCCTGACAGCCTGTCGGCACGGTCCATTCAGCTTTTCCTGCTGGTGACCGTGCTCAGCATTGCGCCGGCGCTGGCGATCATGCTGACGTGCTTTCCGTTCATGGTCACGGTGCTGGCCATTCTGCGCCAGGCGATCGGACTGCAACAATCGCCCCCCAGTATGCTGATGGTCAGCCTGGCGCTGTTCCTGACGTATTTCGTTATGGATCCGGTCTTGCAAGCCGCCTGGCAAAGCGGTGTCACTCCCTATCTGGACGGCAACGCAACGCTGGAACAATCCGTTCCTGTCGTGCTGGAACCCTTTCGCGGTTTCATGGCCAACCGGATGGATCCGGGCACCTTCACGCGGCTGATGGAACTGCGCCAAGAGGCCCCGGTTGATGACATCGCCCGGGACGCGCCCTTATCGATTCTGATCCCATCCTTCATGCTGTCAGAAATCACCCGTGCCTTCGAAATCGGCTTTATCGTCTTCCTGCCCTTTCTGATCATCGATCTCGTCGTCTCGGCAATTCTGATGTCGATGGGCATGATGATGGTCCCGCCAGCCATCGTGGCCCTGCCTTTCAAGCTGGCCTTCTTTGTCGTGGCCGATGGCTGGACCCTGCTTTCGGAAGCGCTGGTCCGCAGCTACCTGTGATCCCGCCTCCCCCGCACATGATGCGGGGGAGATGCGCCATCCGGGATCAACCGGTCGGAGCAATTGCGGTTGGCTAGGTCTAACCCACCGACATTTCAAATAATCAAATGATATGGCTGGGGTGGTAGGATTCGAACCTACGGTACACGGTACCAAAAACCGCTGCCTTACCGCTTGGCTACACCCCAACAGTGCGCGCGTGTCTAATACCCCGACAGGACCGGTGCAAGCGGAAAGCGGCGTTTTTTCCACCGTTTTTCGCCTGACGCCCCCGGCATCACACCCGCAACGGATCCGCCTTGGCCAAACGATCAAACCCCATCAGCGAAGTGACCAGCCCGGGCATCTGATCCAGCGGGATCATGTTGGGCCCATCCGAGGGGGCAGTGTCGGGATCTTCGTGGGTTTCGATGAACACGGCCGCGATTCCCAGGCTGACAGCGGCACGGGCCATGACCGGGGCAAATTCACGCTGTCCGCCCGAGGCGCCGCCCAGACCACCGGGCTGTTGCACCGAATGGGTTGCATCCATCACCACCGGATAGCCGGTTTTCATCATCGTCGGCAGGCTGCGCATGTCGGCCACCAGCGTGTTGTAGCCAAAAGACACACCCCGTTCCGTCAGCAGGATCCGGGTGTTGCCGGTCGATTCGACCTTGGCCACGACATTGGCCATGTCCCAAGGGGCCAGAAACTGCCCTTTTTTGATATTGACCACCGCCCCCGTTTCGCCCGCCGCCAGCAGGATATCCGTCTGCCGGCACAGAAAGGCCGGGATCTGGATCACATCTACCGCTTTCGCCGCCAGGGCGCATTGTTCGGCGGTGTGTACATCGGTCAGAACCGGCACACCCAGATCCTCACGGACCCGGGCCAGGATATCAAGGCCCGCCTCCATGCCAAGACCGCGCTTGCCCTTCAGTGACGTGCGATTGGCCTTGTCGTAAGAGGCCTTGAAGACGAACGCCGCTCCGGCCGCATCGCAGGCCTCTTTCATCCGGCGCGCGATCATCAATGCATGATCCAGACTTTCCAGCTGACACGGGCCGGCAATCACCGTCAGAGGGTGATCATTTCCGGTGGTCAAGGCGCCGATCTTCACGTCTTTCATAGGGGAAGCTCACTGTTTACGGCAGGGTCCCGGCCCCGCAAATCCATTGCCATTCATATCAGCCGCCCCGCAGAAAGAAAGGGCCCGCCCGCGCCAGGGGCACGGACAGGCCAAACGGATCCTGAGGGCGGTTAAAGTTCGACCTTGCGCACGCCCGTCATCTTGCCGGCAACCACCGAGATCAGCGCCGCCGCAAAACTGAGCAACGCCCCCATCTTCGCTGCGTCCTGAACGGGGCCACCCGGGAAGGCCACCGAGGCCACGAACAGCGACACGGTAAAGCCGATGGCCGCGACGCAGCCGATCACGAACAGGTCAACGGTGCGCATCCCCTCGGGCAGACCAAGACCCAACGGCTTGGCCGCCAGCCAGCCGAACAGCAGGATCCCCACCGGCTTGCCGATCAGCAACCCGGCAAGCACCAGCCAGGTCGGCGCGCCCATAGCCGAGAACTCGACCCCCGCATTCATCAGGCCAAAGAAGAACAGGATCACCTCGACCGGGACCTTCAGCCCATGCTCGATATCGTTCAGCAGGTCATGCAGATGGGTTTCCGCCTCGGCGAAGATCCCAAAGGCACGGTCGGCATGGGGAATGGCCGGCACCACCGGCAACAGGCCAAGCGCCGGGTGAATACCCGCCTCCTGAAAACCGTACCAGCTGAGGGCGCCGGCAAGCGCATAGGGCCAGAAGCCCAGCGTCTTGCGCACCCAGGTTGAATTCTTGCGCAGCTGATCCCCCCGATCCATAACCCGTGGCAGCCAGTTGAACGCCACGAAAACCGCCAGCGAGGCGCCAAAAGACAGCAGCAGCCAGACGGGGGCCAACTCGCTGGACGGATAGAAGATCGCCAGAATGATCAGACCGGCGGCATCATCGGCAATGGCGAGCAGCAACAGGAAGCGTACCGCCGGATGCCCGGCCCCGAAAACGATCCGCCCGACCAGATAGGAAAACGCGATGTCCGTCGCGGTCGGAATGGCCCAGCCCCGGAACACCGCATCGAAGGTTTCCGAGCCCAGCACCAGCGCCAGCCCCAGATAGACCGAGATCGGCCCGATCATGCCCCCCGCCGTCGCCACCAGCGGCGTCGCCGCCTTTTTGCCACGCAGCGATCCATTATCCAGGATCACCGCTTCCCAGACCTCCTTGGCGGCGATGGCGAAGAAAAAGGCCATCAGCACGTCATTCACCAGATAATGCAAGGTCAGCGTGCGGTGGATATGACCGTCATCGCCCATATGGGCATGGCCGATGAAGAAGTCGTCAAAGATCACGAACTCGACGAAGTCATGGTAGCTGTGCGGATTGATATTCGCCCAGATCAGCGCCAGAATCGCGCCCGATATCAGCAGTAGCGAATAGTTCGTGACGTAATTCCAGACACGATACATTTGTCCCCCCGGATTATAGTTTCTTGCGACAGACAGTAGCGAATGCATCGAATGGGACAACAAATTTCTGAGCGCGGCTGAACCACGGACCTTGCTTTCATTGAATTAAAATACAGACTCACCCCCATATTTGGCATACCAGACGACCAGATTTCTGGAATTTCACACCCCCGAATCCGCCGATCAGCGGTGCCTGGCCCCGGTCAGGATCTCGGCCACCCGCGCACGTAGCCGGGGCAACAGGTCTTCTTCGAACCACGGGTTCCGCCGCAGCCAGGCATTGTTGCGCCAGGACGGGTGGGGCAGCGCAAAGGTATCGGGACCAAAGGCCCGCCAGTTGCGCACCGTTTCCGTCACCCCGGTCTTCACCCCCAGATGCAGGCGCTGCGCATAGCCCCCCACAAGCACCCGCACCTGTACCGGCCCGATCGCCGCCACGGACCGTGCGCCCCATGTCCGCGCACAGATCGGCGGCGGCGGCAGATCGTGACCCTTGGCATTATACCCCGGGAAACAGAAGGCCGCCGGCAATACCGAGACAAGATCCCGGTCATAGAACTGCGCGGCCTCCAGCCCCATCCAGTCCCGCAGCCTGTCGCCGGACCGATCGAAAAAGGGCCGCCCGGCGCGATGGACACGCAGCCCGGGGGCCTGCCCCGCCACCAAGATCGGTGTGGCGTGGCGAAACCACACCACCGGATTGGGCCGATGCGCCGTCGCCGTGGCCGCAAACTGCGCGGCGCAGATCCGACAAGCGGCAATCTCGGCAAGCAGGGGATCGTCGTCGGCCATGCCTCTTGCCTAGCAGGCCCGGACCGGTCTGCAAAGACAGCCTTAACCGATCCCCCGGATGGCCAGGCCCGGCGGAAACCGGACCGGGGGCCGTTCCACGGGCCCGCACCCTTGCGCCCGGGCCGGGCATCCTCTAGCCCGGCCCCGACGCGACCGACCGGAGATTGCGATGACCGATCCCACGCCCCTGGATATCGCCCGCGCAGCAATGCAGGCCGACCCCGATGACGATCATGCCCGACTGCGCTTTTACATGCATCTCGCCGACAGCATGGTCCATGTCCTGCTGGCGGCCGAGGCCCAACCCGGCGGGATCATCGACGCACAGGTCTTCGCACTGGAGGACGGACGCTTTGCCCTGGCCTTTGATGCGCTGGACCGCCTGACCAGGTTCACCGGCCAGCCCAGCTACCACGCCACGATGAGCGGCCGACAGGCGGTGCGGCTGTTTCGCGGGCAGGGGCTGGGCATGGCGCTGAACCTGGACGATGAAGAGGCGGCGATGCTGCTGCCAGCCGAGGCCTTGGACTGGCTGGCCGAAACGCTGGAAACCGCCCCCCTGCCCCAGGCCGCGCGACCCCAACGCCTGAGCCCCCCGGCCCACGCCACCGACCGCCTGTTGCAGGCGCTGGATGCCAAGCTGGCCACCGCTGGCGGGCTGGCCCAGGCCGCCTGGCTGTGCGGCGCCGATTATGCAGAAGGCCCCCGTCACCTGCTGCTGGCGTTCGTCAGCCCCGCGCCCGGCGCCAAAGACGCGCTGGCCCAGGCAGCGGGCGAGGCGCTGGTCTTTGCCGGCGAGGATACGGTGCCGCAGATGGATGTGCTTTTCGTCACGCCCGACAATCCGCTGATGACCCATCTGCAAGAGGTCGGCCTGCGCTTCGATCTGCCCACACCGGCGCCCCCCCCGGTGCCTGCAGCGCCCGCCGCCCCCGGATCCGACCCGGACAAGCCCCCCCGGCTGCGCTGACCGCCATACAAAAAGGACCCGGGCCTTTCAGCCCGGATCCGATCATTGGTGCCTGTCGACCCCTTATTTCTTGCGTTTTTTCGGGGGCATCAGATCCGTGATTGTCCCTTCGAACATCTCGGCAGCGAAGTTGACCGTCTCCGACAGAGTCGGGTGCGGATGGATCGTGTGGCCCAGATCGACCGCATCTGCCCCCATCTCAATGGCCAGGGCCGCCTCGGCGATCAGCTCACCAGCGTTGACCCCGGTGATGGCCGCGCCAATCACCCGATCATCGGCCTTGTCGAAGATCAGCTTGGTCATCCCTTCAGCCCGGCCGTTGGTCAGCGCCCGCCCCGAAGCCACCCAAGGGAACACCCCGGTGCCATAGTCGATCCCCTTCTCCTTGGCCTCACGCTCGGTCATGCCGGCCCAGGCAATCTCAGGATCGGTATAGGCGACCGAGGGGATCACGCGCGCATCGAAATGACGCGCATGGCCAGCCGCCGCCTCCGCCGCAACCTTGCCCTCATGCACCGCCTTATGGGCCAGCATCGGCTGACCAACCACATCGCCAATGGCAAAGATATGGGGCACATTGGTGCGCATCTGGCCGTCCGTAGCGATAAAGCCACGCTCCGTCACAGCGACCCCGGCCTTGCCGGCCCCGATCAACCCGCCATTGGGCCGCCGGCCCACGGCCACCAGAACCTTGTCGAAGAGCTGGGAAAACTCTTTCCCATCTGGTCCCTCGAAACTGACCTTGAGACCGTTCTTCTGAGCCTTGACCCCGGTGACCTTCGTCTTCAGCAGGATCTTCTCATAGCGCCCCTCCAACCGCTTCATCAGCGGCTTGACGATGTCGGCATCGGCGCCCGGGATCAGCTGATCCATCAACTCGACCACGGTGACCTTGGCCCCCAGCGCGTCATAGACACAGGCCATCTCCAACCCGATGATGCCACCGCCCAGAATCAGCATCCGGCCCGGCACATCAGCCAGTTCCAGCGCCCCGGTGCTGTCAATCACCCGCGGGTCGTCCTGGGGCAGGAAGGGCAGCGTCACCGGCTCGGATCCGGCAGCAATGATGCACTGATCAAAGCTGACAGTCGTCATGCCCCCCTCGCCCTCGACGGCAATCATGTTCGGCCCGGTGAAACTGCCGGTGCCGCGCACAACCCGAACCTTGCGGGCCTTGGCCAAGGCATCAAGGCCGCCGGTCAGCTTGCCGACAACCTCATCCTTCCAGCCGCGCAAGGCATCCAGATCAACCTTCGGCGCAGCAAATGAGACCCCATGGACCGCCATCTCCTGCGCTTCGGTGATCACCCGGGCCGCATGCAACAGCGCCTTCGACGGGATACAACCGACGTTCAGACAAACGCCGCCCAAACGCGGACTCCGCTCGATCAGAACCACGGACTTGCCCAGATCGGCAGCCCGGAAGGCAGCCGAATACCCCCCGGGCCCGGCACCCAGAACCACGATCTCACCATGAACATCACCACGCGGCCCGGCTGATGCCTCCGCCGCCACAGGCGCCGCGGATCCGGCATCGCCGGTAGCCGCCGCGGCCGACGGGGGCTTCACGCCCCCCGAGGCCGCGTCCCCGGCCTCCACAGCTTCCAGCACCAGAATCACATGACCTTCCGCAACCCGGTCGCCTTCAGCAACCCGGATCTCGGCCACCTTGCCCGCAGCCGGGCTGGGAACCTCCATCGTCGCCTTGTCGGATTCCAGCTCGATCAGCGGATCTTCCACCGCAACAATGTCGCCCACCGCGACCAGGATGGACACCACCGGCACATCCTTGAAATCGCCGATATCGGGAACCTTGATCTCCATAATCCAGCCCCCCTTACAGCATCAGCCGGCGAACATCGCCCAGCAGCCAGGCCAGCCGCGAACAGAAGCGTGCCGCCAGCGCCCCGTCCACTGCCCGGTGATCGTAACTCAAACTCATCGGCAGCATGTTGCGCGGCACAAAGCCCTCACCATCCCACACCGGCGCCATCTTGGATCGCGTCAGTCCCAGGATCGCCACCTCCGGCGCATTGACAATCGGCGTAAAGCCCGTGCCGCCGATCCCGCCCAGGGACGAGATCGTAAAGCTGGCGCCCTGCATGTCGGCCCCTTTCAACTCACCGGCCCGGGCCTTGGCGCTCAGATCCCCCAACTCTTTGGAAATCTCGACGATCCCCTTGCGATCCGCATCGCGGATCACCGGAACCACCAATCCATGGGGTGTGTCAGCGGCGAAACCGATATGATAGTAATTCTTGCGGATCAGCTTGTCGCCATCGGGATGCACGGATGAATTCAGTTCCCAATGCTCCTTCAGCGCCGACACACAGGCCTTGACCACCAGCGACAGCAGGGTCACCCGATAGCCTTCTTCCTTGGCCTTGGTGTCCAGCTCCTTGCGATAGCGATCCAGTTCGGTGATGTCGGCTTCCTCCTGATGGGTGACCGCCGGCACATTCAGCCAGGACCGATGCAACGCCGGACCCGAGATCTTCTTGATCCGGCTCATCTCCACATCCTCGACCGGACCAAAGCGGGAGAAATCGACCACCGGAACCGGCGGAATGCCCAAGCCACCCGAAACAGGCCCCGAGGCCGCAGCAGCCCCACCCGACTGCCCCTTGAAGAACTGGGTCACATCCTCACGCAGGATCCGCCCCTTGCGTCCGGTGCCGTTGATCTGCCCCAGATCAACCCCAAGGGTCCGCGCAAAGGCCCGCACCGAAGGCGAGGCATGAACTCGGTGGAACACCCCGTCTGTAACAGGCGCTGGCGCATCCGCCGGGGCCGGCCCAGGGGCCGCCACAGGCGCCGCGGATCCGGCCCCGCCGGTATCCGCCGCGGCCGACGGGGGCTTCACGCCCCCCGAGGCCGCGCCCCCTTCTTCGGTCGCCTCAAGCAGCAGGATCACATGACCCTCGCCCACCCGGTCGCCTTCGCTGACCTTGATCTCGGCCACCTTGCCCGCCGCCGGGCTGGGCACTTCCATCGTCGCCTTGTCGGATTCCAATTCGATCAGCGGATCCTCGGCGGCCACCATGTCCCCCACAGCAACCAGCACCGAAACCACCGGCACATCCTGGAAATCGCCGATATCGGGAACCTTCACCTCTGTTGCCATCTTCCATCTTCCTTTCCCTGCGGCCCGGGCGGTCGTCACTGCGCCCCCTCCCCCGGCCGAAAATTCAAGAACCGGGGCACAGCCAGCCCCGGCCAGTGTCACAAATCAGCTCAGTCGCGGATTGGGCTTGGCCCCGTCGATCCCGTACAGCTTCAGCGCCTTCTCCAGATCGGCCCGGCTGACCTTGCCCTCACGCCACAGATCAACCATCGCCGCCCCGGCAATATGCTGGGCATCCACCTCAAAGAACCGACGCAGGTTCACCCGGCTGTCCGAGCGCCCGAACCCGTCGGTACCCAGAACCGTGTAGCGCCGACCCTCGGGGATATAATCCCGGATCTGTTCGCCATAGAGCTTGATGTAATCCGTTGCCGCGATGATCGGCCCGGCCGAGCGCGCCAACTGACGCGTCACGAAAGGCTGCTTGCCTTCGGCAAACGGATCCAGACGGCTTGCCCGCGCCGCATCCGCGCCATCGCGGGCCAACTCGTTGAGGGACGTGGCCGACCAGATCTCGGATGTCACCCCGAAATCCGCCTTCAGCATCTCGGCAGCCTTCATCGCCTGCACCAGGATCGTGCCCGATCCCATCAGTGTCACATGCTTCTTGCCCGGTTTCTTGACCTCGACCAGACGATAAAGACCGCGAAGGATCTCATCCTCGACCCCTTCGGGCATGTCGGGATGGGCGTAGTTCTCGTTCATCAGGGTGATGTAGAAATACACGTCCTCGCGATCACCATACATCCGCTTGAGACCGTTCTGCACGATCACCGCCACCTCATGCTGGAAGGTCGGATCATAGCTGACGCAGTTCGGGATCAGACCAGCCTGGATGTGGCTGTGCCCATCCTGATGCTGCAAACCCTCGCCATTCAGCGTCGTCCGCCCGGCCGTACCGCCCAGCAGGAAGCCACGCGCCCGGCTGTCGCCCGCCGCCCAGGCCAGATCGCCGATCCGCTGGAAGCCGAACATCGAATAGTAGATGTAGAACGGGATCATCGGCACATCATGGACCGAATAGGCCGTCGCCGCCGCAATCCAGTCGGCCATGCCGCCGGCCTCGTTGATGCCTTCCTGCAGCACCTGGCCGGTCTCGCTTTCCTTGTAGAACAGCATCTGATCGGCATCCTGGGGCGTATAGTGCTGCCCCAGCGGGTTATAGATCCCCACCGAGCGGAACAGCCCCTCCATCCCGAAGGTCCGCGATTCATCCGGCACGATCGGCACCACATGCTTGCCGATCTTCTTGTCCCGCAACAGCGTGGTCAGGATCCGCACGAAGGCCATCGTCGTCGAGATCTCGCGCTCACCCGTGCCCTTCAGCTCCTTGCCAAAGGCCTCCAGCCCAGGGACCTCAAGAACCGGCGCGTTCTTCCAGTGGCGCACCGGGAAGGCGCCCCCCAGGGCCTCACGCCGATCGGCCAGATAGGCCTTTTGCGCGTTGTTCAGCTGAACCAGCGGCGCCTTGGGCAGATCTTCATCCGAAACCGGGATCTTGAAACGATCCCGCATGGCGCGCAGTTGGTCCTCGGCCATCTTCTTCTGCTGGTGGGTGGTGTTCTGGCCCTCGCCGGCCGTGCCCATCCCATAGCCCTTGACCGTCTTGACCAGCAGACAGACCGGCTGATCGGTCACCTTCGTCGCCCGGTCGAACGCGGCATGGACCTTTTGCACGTCATGCCCGCCCCGGCGCAGGTTCCAGATCTCTTCGTCGGTCCAATCGGCGACCAGGGCCGCCGTCTCGGGGTAGCGGCCAAAGAAATGTTCGCGGATATAGGCACCATCCTTCGACTTGAAGGTCTGGTAATCGCCATCCACCGTCTCTTCCATCAGCTGACGCAGCTTGCCCGAGGTGTCGCGCTCCAGCAAATCTTCCCAGCCGCGCCCCCAGAGCAACTTGATCACATCCCAGCCCGAGCCGCGGAAATGACCCTCAAGCTCCTGCACGATCTTGCCATTGCCGCGCACCGGACCATCCAGACGCTGCAGGTTGCAGTTGATCACGAAGATCAGGTTGTCCAGCTTCTCGCGTGCCGCAAGCGCGATCGCGCCAAGGGATTCCGGCTCGTCCATCTCGCCATCGCCGAGGAAACACCAGACCTTGCGATCGCCCGCATCGATCAATCCACGGTTGTGCATGTATTTCATGAACCGCGCCTGATAGATTGCCATCAGCGGGCCAAGACCCATGGAAACCGTCGGGAACTGCCAGTAATCCGGCATCAGCCAGGGATGCGGATAAGAGGACAACCCGCCGCCAGCCACCTCGGAACGGAAATTCGTCATCTCCGCATCGCTCAGCCGGCCTTCCATGAAGGACCGCGCGTAAATCCCGGGGATCACATGGCCCTGGAAAAACACCAGATCGCCCCCATGGCTGTCCGAACGCGACCGCCAGAAATGGTTCAACCCAACGTCATAGAGCGCCGCCGAAGACGCGAAGGACGCGATATGCCCGCCATATTCGGAGCTTTCCTTGTTGCGTCGCACAACCGTCGCCATGGCGTTCCAGCGGGTGATTGCCCGGATTCGACCCTCCATTTCCAGGTCGCCCGGGAACTCGGGCTGGTCATCGGCAGGGATCGTGTTCTGATAGGGCGTCGTCGCCGAAAACGGCAGCATCGCCCCCGCCGCCCGGGCCTGCTGAACGGCACGATCAAGCAGAAAATGCGCCCGATCCGCGCCATCGCGCTCGATCACATCAGAGACAGCTTCCTGCCATTCCAAACTCTCAATCGGATCCGGGTCTTCATAATTCCGCGTGGACACTGTGCCCTTCCCTCCCTTGGCATGGACCCTTCGGTCCTTGGTCTGACAAACGCCCGACCCATGCACAGGCCGCAACGCTTTGGTTCATTTCTTGCTGCAAACAGGGCCGTCAGGACCTTTTCTTGCGCGCAAGATAGTTACGCATCATCCAGAATATCCGAACATTATCAGATACCTGCACTATGGCATCCTCAATTGATACTTTATGAACCCCCTGAAGGCACCCCCGGGCTATGCAAGCCCGCCCTTCCCCTGTTGCATAGCTAACGGCATCATCGGGCAATCCGCAACTCGGCGCACAATCCGCCAAGCCCTTCGCTGCGCGACAGTTTCAGCGATCCGCCATGGCGCCGCGCGATATCAGTGGCGATGGCCAGCCCAAGCCCGACCCCCGAAGCATGGTTCTGATTGCGCGCCGGATCCAGCCGCACGAAGGGGCGGGTTGCCTCGCCCAGGCGGTCCTCGGGGATGCCCGGCCCGTCATCTTCCACGACAAAGCGGATCGCCCGCTCTTCGCCGATCAGCGACACCTGCGCCCGCGTTCCATAGCGCACGGCATTGCCGATCAGGTTTTCCAGCGCCCGCGCCACCGCCAGCGGACGCATTTCGACCGGGCCGGGATCCTCCAATTGCCCGGTCCCGACATCGGCCCCGCCCCGCCGGGCATCCTCGACCACCCGGTCAAGCAGGTCACGGGGATCGACACGTTCAGCATCCTCCATGGCGTCGCCTCGGGCAAAAGCCAGGAACTCATCCACAAGGCGCGACATCTCGCGCACGTCGCGTTCCATGGCACGGGTGTCCTCATCCTCTGGCATCATGCTGAGCGCCAGCTTCATGCGCGTCAAGGGGGTTCGCAGATCATGGCTGACCCCGGACAACATCAGGGTCCGCTGTTCGATCTGCCGCTCGATCCGGTTGCGCATGTCGACAAAGGCCGCCCCGGCGGACCGGACCTCGCGCGCGCCGGCGGACCGATAGCGCATGTGCCGGCCCTTGCCGAAGGCCTCGGCCGCCTGTGCCAGGCGGGTAATGGGCCGCAGTTGGTTGCGCAGGAAGATAAAGGAGATCAGCGTCATCAGAACCCCTGTCAGGATCATCAGCACCAGCAACTGATGGGGGTTCGACGCCGAGACCCGTTCGCGCGGCACGCTTAGCCGCAGCCCGCCATTCGGCGTCTCCACATAGATGAAGACCTGGCGAAAATCCGAGGCCAGATCGACCCCCACCACCCCCGGCAGGTGGCGATACAGCAGGTCGGTCACCACCCGGCCGGAAAAGTCATAGAACGGGCGCCGGTCCTCGGCCTGCACGGGCACCGGCAGATCGGCCCCGATCTCAAGCTCGGGGCCCAATGCGGCGGCGACCTGCGCAGCGACCCCTTCATCCGGGGCCTCCGAGATCCGCTTGACCAGATACACCACCTGCACCAGCGTGGTGTCGGTCAGCTGGGCCGTGACCCCTTCAAAATGGCGCTGGATGAAGACAATGGACACAACCAGTTGCAAGACCACCACCGGCAGGACAAGAATAAGGGCGGCCCGACCGTAAAGGCCGCGCGGCATGGACTGTTTGAGCCAATCGAAACGCATGACACAAGATGATCACGCGCCCGCGACGGAAGGAAGACCAAATATGGACAGCCCTGCCTTCAATCCCATCCCCGGCCAATCCGAGACACTGGAACCGGGGCTGCGGCGCCTGCTGGCACCCAACCCCTCACCGATGACGTTTCGGGGCACCAATACCTATCTGCTGGGTACAGAGCACCTGGTGGTGATCGACCCCGGCCCGGCCATCGACAGCCACTTGACAGCGATTCTGGACGCGGCCGGAACCAGCCCGATCACCCATATCCTGGTCACCCACGCCCATCTCGATCATTCCGCCCTGGCCCGCCCCCTGGCCGAAGCGACCGGCGCCCCCGTACTGGCCTTTGGCGGGCCTCAAAGCGGCCGCAGCCCGCTTATGCAGGATCTGGCAGAACAGGGACTGATCGGCGGCGGCGAAGGGGTCGACCGGGCTTTTGTCCCCGATATCGTGATCGGTGCAGATGACAGCATCGAGATCGAAGACGAGCAGATCAGCTGCGTCTGGACCCCCGGGCACATGGCCCACCACCTGGCCTTTGGCTGGCGTGGGGCCCTGTTCACCGGCGATGTGGTGATGGGCTGGGCCTCATCCCTGGTGTCGCCACCCGATGGCGACCTGGGCGCGTTCATGGCCACATGCAACAGGCTGCGCACCCGACAGGACCGGATCTTCTACCCGGCCCACGGCGCCCCGATCGAGACACCCCAGGCCCGTCTGGACTGGCTGATCGCCCATCGCCGCCAGCGCGAGGCACAGATCAGCGCTGCGCTTGCAACCCGCCCGCACACGGCCGCGGACCTGACCCTGGCGATCTATGACGATGTGCCACCGGCCTTGCTGCCCGCCGCCCAACGCAACGTGCTGGCCCATCTGATCGACCTGACCGAACGCGGCACCATCACCGCCACGCCCACCCTGCATCCCGAAGCGGTCTTTTCCCGTGTCGGAGGCAACGGCGGGGACGAAGGTCGCAAAAACGTCAAATAGCCTCTGGACGCCCCCAGCCCCCCTTGCTATAGGCGCGGCGTGTTCCGGCGTAGCTCAGCGGTAGAGCAGTTGACTGTTAATCAATTGGTCGTAGGTTCGATCCCTACCGCCGGAGCCA
>JBKDZR010000127.1:0-17640 GCA_047971485.1 Qingshengfaniella sp.
TAGTTGGCGAAGAACGGCGTGTGACGGCCACCCTCTTCCTTGGTCAGGATGTAGGCCTCGGCCTCGAACTTCGTGTGCGGCGTCACCGAGCCCGGCTTGCACAGCACCTGGCCGCGCTCAACACCTTCACGATCCACACCACGCAGCAGCGCGCCGATGTTGTCACCCGCTTCACCGCGATCCAGCAGCTTGCGGAACATCTCAACACCCGTGCAGGTGGTTTTCTTCGTGTCGCGGATGCCGACGATTTCAATCTCGTCACCAACGTTGATCACGCCACGCTCAACACGGCCCGTCACAACCGTCCCGCGGCCCGAGATCGAGAACACATCTTCGATCGGCATCAGGAACGGCTGGTCAACGGCGCGCTCGGGCGTCGGGATCCAGGCGTCAACGGCTTCCATCAGCGCACGGATCGAGTTCTCACCGATCTCGGCATCGCGCCCTTCCAGAGCCGCCAGCGCAGAACCCGGGATCACCGGAATGTCATCGCCAGGGTATTCGTAGCTGGACAGAAGTTCACGGATCTCCATCTCGACCAGTTCGAGAAGTTCCGCGTCATCCACCTGATCGACCTTGTTCATGTAGACGACCATGGTCGGAATGCCGACCTGGCGGCCCAGCAGAATGTGCTCGCGCGTTTGCGGCATCGGGCCGTCAGCTGCGTTCACAACCAGGATCGCGCCGTCCATCTGCGCCGCACCCGTGATCATGTTCTTCACATAGTCCGCGTGGCCCGGGCAGTCCACGTGGGCATAGTGACGGTTGTCCGTCTCGTATTCCACATGCGCCGTCGAAATCGTGATCCCGCGCGCTTTCTCTTCCGGCGCTCCGTCAATCTGGTCATAGGCCTTGAAATCACCGAAATACTTCGTGATCGCAGCCGTCAGCGTCGTCTTGCCGTGGTCAACGTGACCAATCGTGCCGATGTTAACATGCGGCTTGTTACGCTCAAACTTTGCCTTTGCCATTCGTGCGGCGCCTCTCCTTTGGGCGGACCCGCCGCCCTGATCAACAACGGGCGCTCGTTACCGGCGGACAAGCAAAAAATCAAGCGGGTGTTTTATCTGGCGCAACACCAGATCGACATTCCCGACCCATCGCAGCCCCCTACCCCGGCGGCGCGGCCGCAGAAACCGCAGGCAAGGCCCCTTCGGGGCGGGCCTCGGGGCCGCCGAACCAGGCCTCGTTCTCGCGCAGCCAGCGTTCGATCTCGATCGCGGCGTTCTCGGCCATCTCGGCCAGCTGTTCTTCACCCGTCTGGGTATAGCCCGAGCCAAGCACCTGATCGCCGCCGGCCCGTTCGAAGACCACCATCTGCTTGGGGGCCTCGTTCAGGCGCCGGGGCACAGAATCATAGACATTCACATTCAGCCCCAGCAGCGACCTGGGCGACGCAATCACCGGGATGCCCCGGCGCGCCAGAACATAGCCCGTCACCTTGAGGCCGATGGAATAGGTGCTGTCGCCCTCGAACCGCCCAAAGCGCCGGGTCAGCGCCTCTTCCAGGGCCGCCTTCATATAAGCCTCGTCGGCCTCGCGGCTGATCACGTATCCCTGCTCGGGTTCATCGACGATGACCACCACCCTGTCGAGACGGAAATTCCCGATCCCAGACTGCATGGTGGCCGGGTCGATCTCGGAGGTGCAAGCCGCCAGCAACGCAAGCACGGGAAGCAGGAAAAGCCAGGGGCGGGTCATGACGCAAACTCTTGGTTAAGGGGCGGCCGGCAGGCGGCGCTCAGGTAAAGCGGTTGTCGCGTGGAAACCCGCGCGGCGCCATTCGACCGGCGCCGGCCCGTTTGCCAATATATTCGACCAAAACGGTTTCGGTCCGGGTCCGCCCGGCCGGGTCCTTCCAACTGAGCCCATCGGCCAGGGTGAAGGTGGTGGCATCCGACAGCCCGCCATCCTTGAACTTCTGCAGCCGCACGCCCTTGCCCCGGACCATTTCGGGCAACTCATCCACCGGGAAGATCAGCACCTTGCGGTTCTCGCCCACCGTGGCCACGTGATCGCCCGCCACCGGCTTGCACAGCAGCGCCCGGGATGGTGCGCGCACGTTCAGCACCTGTTTGCCGGTCCGCGTCTGGGCCAGCACATCGGTTTCCGGCACGATGAACCCGTCCCCGGAAGATGAGGCGACCAGCAACCGGCGATCGGGGCGATGGACCATCAGGGTAACGATCTCGGCCTCATTGGGCAGGTCGATCATCAGGCGCAGGGGTTCCCCCATGCCGCGCCCACCGGGCAGCGTCGCCGCGCCCAGCGTGTAGAACCGCCCGTTCGAGGCAAACAGCACCAGCCGATCCGTGGTCTCGGCATGGAAGATGAACTGCCCTTCGTCGCCATCCTTGTATTTCAGCGCCTGGCCCAGATCGATATGGCCCTTCATCGCCCGGACCCAGCCCATGCGTGAACAGACCACGGTGATCGGCTCGCGGTCGATCATCGCCTCCAGCGGCACATCCTCGACATCGAGGGCCTCGGCAAAGCCAGTGCGCCGGGCACCGCCTTCGGCCCCCTTGCCAAAGGTCTTGCGCACCTCTTTCAGTTGCTCGGCAATCCGGGACCATTGCAGCCCCTCATCATCAAGCAAATCCTGCAGACCGGCACGTTCCGCCATCAGGGCATCCTGTTCGCGCAGCAGCTCGATCTCTTCCAGCCGGCGCAGGGCCCGCAGGCGCATGTTCAGGATCGCCTCGGTCTGCACCTCACTCAGGCCACCCGGCGCGGCAGGCCCGTCCAGCGGCGAGACATAGCTGGCCTCATCAGCGGCGCGCGGGGTTTTCTTCGCCCAATCCTCGGCCATCAGCGCGGCCTTGGGGTCGCTGTCATAGCGGATGATATCAATCACCCGGTCGAGATTGAGGAAGGCCACAACAAAGCCTTCGAGGATCTCCAGCCGGTGGTCTATCTTTTCCAGCCGATGGCGCGACCGGCGCAGCAACACATCGCGGCGGTGATCGAGGAAGGCACGCAGCACCTCTTTCAGCGAACAGACCTTGGGGGTGCGCCCGTCGATCAGCACATTCATGTTCAGCGAAAAGCGCGTTTCCAGATCCGACAGGCGGAACAGCGTGCCCATCATCACCTCGGGCGCGACATTGCGGGACCGGGGGTCCAGCACGATGCGGATGTCATCGGCGCTTTCATCGCGGACATCGGCCAGAACCGGGGCCTTCTTGGTCTGGATCAGATCGGCCAGTTTCTCGATCAGCTTGGATTTCTGTACCTGATAGGGGATCTCGGTGACCACGACCTGCCACTGCCCCCGGCCCAGGTCCTCAACCTCCCAACGGGCCCGCAGCCGGAACGCCCCCCGCCCTGTGGCATAGGCGTTCAGGATCGACTCCCTGGGTTCCACCAGTACACCGCCAGTGGGAAAATCCGGGCCCGGGACCAGTTCCACCAGCTTGTCGTTGCCGGCATTGGGAAACTTGATCAGATGCAGGCAGGCTTGGCACAACTCATCAATGTTGTGGGGCGGAATATTGGTCGCCATACCCACCGCGATCCCGCTGGAGCCATTGGCCAGCAGGTTCGGAAAGGCCGCCGGCAGGACCGCCGGCTCGCTCAGCGTGCCGTCATAATTTTCCCGGAAATCAACGGCATCCTCGGCCAGGCCCTCCATCAGAGCCTCGGCGGCGGCGGTCAGGCGGGCCTCGGTATAGCGGGCGGCGGCCGGGTTGTCGCCGTCGATATTGCCAAAGTTCCCCTGCCCGTCCACCAGCGGGTAACGGACGTTGAAATCCTGCGCCAGACGGGCCAGCGCATCATAGATCGCCGCATCGCCATGGGGGTGATAGTTGCCCATCACATCGCCCGAGATCTTGGCCGATTTGCGAAACCCCCCGACCGAGCTCAGCCGCAATTCGCGCATGGCAAAGAGAATGCGGCGATGCACCGGTTTCAGCCCGTCGCGGGCATCGGGCAGCGCCCGGTGCATGATTGTGGACAAGGCATAGGTCAGATAGCGGCTGCCAATGGCGCGGCGCAGCGGCTCGGTGCTGTCCGAAGAAGGGCCCGAGGGATGTTCAATATCGTCCATGCCATGGCTCATAACGGCGCGACGGCGCCCGGTAAAGCGCCTCAGGCAAACGGGCGGCGGGCAATTTTAACCGGACCGCAACACTGCCCGGATCAGACTGGAAAAAACCGGACCATCATGGCACCCTGACCAGGTGGTGCATCTGTCGACGCGGGAGGAACCGTTGGCCTTCAAACTGACTGTTCTGCTGTGCCTGTTCATGTTCGTCACGATGTATTTCGTCGGCGATCCGCCCCCCCGGCCCGAAACCGGACTGATCGTGGGGCAGGACCTGAACGTGCTGACACCCGGCGCGCCGGCACCGACCCGGACACCGCCAACCAGTCCGTCCCCTTCTGATCCGCCCGCGTCCTCCACGCCGCCCCCGCCGTCAGACACAGACCGGCCGGCCATTGCGCGCGCCCTGCCCGATCAACCCAACGACTTCCCGGAAACTGCCGCGCGGAACGATGCCCCACCCCCTGGGGATCAGGCCGCACCGACCATTTCCCTTGGCCTGGGCAGACTGTCACTGGGCAATGACGCCGCCGCCGCCCTGTCGCTGGCGGATTCGGTCCGGCAACGCGCGGAAGAGGCCCGCAACGCAGCACCGACCCCACCCCCTGCCCCCGTCAACACCGTCGCCCCAACGGGCAGTCCCCCGACCAGCGGCGCCCAAACCAGCGGCGCCCGTGCCCTGCCCCTCGCAACCATCACCGTCAGCGCCGTCAACCTGCGCACCGGCCCCTCAACCGCCTATCCGGTGGTCGGCCGCTCTGATCTCGGCCAAAAGGTGGAACTGATCGACGAAAACGTGGCCCCCGGCTGGGCCGCGATCCGTATCCCGGGCACACCCGACACGGTCTATATTGCGAACCGCTATCTGATCCCGCTCTGATCCGGGCCGGCGGCCTTGCCCGCTCGCGCGGCCCATGCCATTCCGTTTCCGGATCGGGAACGGAGACCAGACATGACACGGCCATCCATCCTTGTGACAGGATGTTCTTCGGGTATCGGACGCGATGCGGCGTTAACCCTGGCAGCGCGGGGCTGGCAGGTGGTAGCCGCAACCCGACAGGACAAGGACCGCGACGCACTGGCCGCCGAAGGACTGGCCACCACGCGGATCGACTATGAAGATCCCGACAGCATCGCCCGCGGCACCGCCGAGACGCTGGAAATCACTGGCGGACGGCTGGATGCACTTTATAACAATGGGGCCTATGCCATTCCCGGCGCACTCGAAGACCTGCCCGTCGCAGGGCTGCGCGCCATTTTCGACGCCAATCTGATCGGCTGGCACGATCTGACCCGGCGGATCATCCCGGTCATGCGGCGACAGGGCCATGGACGGATCCTGATGTGTTCCTCGGTGCTCGGCATTGTCGCCACCCCCTGGCGCGGGGCCTATGTGGCAACGAAATTCGCGCTGGAGGGCTATACCGACGCCCTGCGCCAGGAACTGTCAGACACCCCGATCCGCGTCGTCCTGATCCAGCCCGGCCCGATCGGCACGCCCTTTCGCCAGAACTCGGCCAAACAGTTCGAACAGTGGATCGACTGGCAGGCCAGCCCGCGGGCCGCGCAATACCGCGATACGCTGCTTAAGCGGCTCTATGCGCCCGAGGCCCCGCTGCAGGCCCCGCCCGCCGCCGTCACCCGCCAGATCCTGCGCGCGCTGGAGGCCCGTAACCCGCGCAACCGCTATCGCATTACCCCCCACACCTCGGCGATGGAGGCCGCCCGCCGCCTCCTGCCCTCGGGCCTGCTGGACAGGATCTTGCGCCGCGCCTGATTTGGGGCCACAGTCCGCCCCTGACAGGTCCGCCCGATGCTGACAAACCCCATCCACATACGGAGCACAGCCCATGATCAACGATCCGCTCTTCATCGTCGCCGCCATCGCCGCGCTGATCGTCCTGGGCATCCTGATGTTCGGCATTGCCACCTTCGCCCGGGGCGGTGACTTTAATCGCAAACACGCCAACCGCATCATGCGCTACCGGATTGCCGCACAATTCGTCGCCGTGCTGCTGATCCTACTGTTCGTCCTGGTCCGGGGCGGAACCTGATCATGGTGGTGTTGAACAAGATCTACACCCGCACCGGCGATGCCGGGCAAACCGCGCTTGGCAACGGCACCCGGGTGGCCAAGCATGCGACCCGCGTCGAAAGCTATGGCACGGTCGATGAGGTGAACGCCACGGTCGGCCTGGCCCGGTTGCACGCCACCGGCACTATGGACACCGAACTGGCCGCGATTCAGAACGACCTGTTCGATCTGGGTGCTGATCTCTGCCGACCGGACATGGCCCGCGATGCCGAGGCCGACTATCCACCGCTGCGTGTGACCGCCCAGCAGGTCACACGGCTGGAAACCCAGATCGACGCGATGAATGCCGCGCTCAGCCCGCTGCGCTCGTTCATCCTGCCCGGCGGCAGTGCCCTGGCCGCCTATCTGCACCTGTGCCGCACGGTCGCGCGCCGGGCGGAGCGGCTGATCGTGGCGCTGGCCGAAACCGAGGAGGTCAACCCACAGGCTGTCCGCTTTCTCAACCGGCTGTCGGATTGGTTCTTCGTCGCTGCCCGGGTCGCCAACGCCAATGGCACACAGGATGTGCTTTGGGTTCCCGGCGCCAACCGCTAGCAAGCAATTGCCATTCTGCGCGCAATAAAGGTACGCATTTCGTCCTGCCCGCGATATTTTTGCACTGTTGTCGCGACGCAGCATTCGCTAAATCATCAGGCAATGGCCCCCTCACGCGGGCCCTTGGGACATGAAAGTCAGGAGGCAATCCACGATGAAGATCCTCGTACCCGTCAAGCGGGTGATTGATTACAACGTGAAAGTCCGTGTGAAATCAGACGGATCCGGGGTTGACCTGGCCAATGTGAAAATGTCGATGAACCCGTTCGACGAAATCGCCGTGGAAGAGGCCATCCGCCTGAAGGAAAAGGGTGCGGCCGAGGAAATCATCGTCGTCTCGATCGGGGTCAAGCAGGCCCAGGAAACCCTGCGCACCGCGCTGGCCATGGGCGCAGACCGGGCGATCCTGATCACCGCTGCCGATGACGTCCATCAGGATATCGAGCCCCTGGCCGTTGCCAAGCTGCTCAAGGCGGTGATCGACGCCGAACAACCCGGGCTGGTGATCTGCGGCAAGCAGGCCATCGACAACGATCTGAACGCCACCGGTCAGATGCTGGCGGCCCTGCTGGGCTGGCCCCAGGCCACCTTCGCCAGCGAGGTCACGCTGGAGGATGGCGCCGCCGTGGTCACCCGTGAGGTCGATGGCGGTTTGCAGACCATCAAGGTCAACCTGCCGGCCATCGTCACCACCGATCTGCGCCTGAACGAGCCGCGCTATGCCAGCCTGCCCAACATCATGAAGGCCAAGAAAAAGCCGCTGGAGGAAAAGACCCCGGCGGATTACGGCGTTGATGTCAGCCCCCGATTGCAGGTGGTCAAGACCGCTGAACCGGCAGAACGCAAGGCCGGGGTCAAGGTCGGATCGGTCGATGAATTGTTGACGAAACTGAAAGACGAAGCGGGGGTGATCTGATGGCTGTTCTTCTTCTGGCCGAGGTCAATGACGGGCATCTTGCCATGGACGCCACCGCCAAAACGGTCAGCGCGGCCAAGGCTTTGGGCGATATCACGGTGCTCTGCGCCGGCGCGCGGGCAGCCGATGCGGCGAAAGAGGCCGCCACCATCGACGGCGTGGCCAAGGTTCTGTGTGCCGAGGCCGATCTCTATGGCCACCGCCTGGCCGAGCCAACCGCCGCGTTGATCGTCTCGCTGGCCGGCGACTATGACCATGTCGTCGCCCCTGCCACCACGGATGCCAAAAACATCCTGCCCCGGGTCGCCGCGCTGCTGGATGTGATGATCCTGACCGATGTCATCGCCCTTGGCGGGCCTGACACGTTCGATCGCCCGATCTCTGCCGGCAACGCCACCCAGACGGTGAAATCCACGGATGCGAAAAAGGTGCTGACCATCCGCACCTCGACTTTCCAGGCCGCCGGCACCGGCGGGTCCGCCCCGGTTCAGGACATCGCCGCCGCCGAGGATCCCGCCCTGTCGTCTTGGGTGGCCGACAAGGTGGCCGAAAGCGACCGGCCGGAACTGACCAGCGCCAAGATCGTCGTCTCAGGCGGGCGCGGCGTCGGATCCGAAGAAGAGTTCAAGATCATCGAATCCCTGGCCGACAAACTGGGCGGCGCCGTCGGTGCCAGCCGCGCAGCGGTGGATTCGGGCTATGCACCCAATGACTGGCAGGTCGGTCAGACCGGTAAGGTCGTGGCCCCCGATCTCTACATCGCCGTCGGCATTTCCGGCGCGATCCAGCACCTTGCCGGGATGAAGGACAGCAAGGTCATCGTCGCGATCAACAAGGACGAAGAGGCCCCCATCTTTCAGGTGGCCGATTACGGGCTGGTCGCCGATTTGTTCAAGGCCGTGCCGGAACTGATCGACAAGCTCTGAACCGGGTCTGACCCACGGACGTGGCCCCCCAGGTCACGTCCCTATCGGATCCTGGCCCAGGGCCAGGGTCCGCCCCCGCAGCCAGGCCATGAAGCCGCGCGGATTGCCTTCCCATTGGCGGATATCCGGCGGCAAAATCGGCGCCCCGATCACCGGTTTCTGCGGCTGGTTCAGGGCGTGCACCACCTCATGCAGCAGCAGCCCCTGCCGCAGCACCGCTGAATGTTGCGCCGCAATCTGATAGGCGCGGCTGTTCTGGCCCGGGAAATAGACTGGCAGCACCGTCGCCCCGCTGCGCTGGATCAGCTTAGCGGTGAACGGGTTCCAATCAGCTTCACGCGCCGGGCCCAACAGCGTCTTGGCGCTGGCCACCACGCCGGACGGAAACAGCACGATCGCCCCGCCATCGGCCAGATGGGCCATGGCCCGGCGGCGCATGTCCAGGTTCTTGGCCAGGGCCTCGGCCTCATGGGGGAAGGGCACCGGGATCATGAAGCGCGATACCTCGGCCACGCCGGTCAACAGGGATCGGGTGAGGATCCGGTAATCCACACGCACCTGGCCGATCAGCGCCGCCAGCACCATCCCGTCCACCAGACCATGGGGATGATTGGCCACAACCACCAGCGGCCCTTCGCGCGGGATATGGCGGATCTGGGCCGCAGGCGTGTCGATGCGGATTCCCATCACCGCCAATGCCCGATCCCAAAAGGCCTGCCCTTCGGGCACGCCCAGGCGCTCAAACCGGCGGATCAGGCGCAACAGCGTGATCTTGCCCGTCGCCCATTCCATGGCCCGGATCGTCCGCGCCGTCAGCGGATTGTCGAAGGTCGTCGCATAGGACAGCTTGCGCTTGTCATAAGGCACATAAACGGTCGGAGACTCTGTGCTGATATCGGCCGTCTTCACCACACCGCCCCATTCCCCATCGCGCCAGCCGCCCCCGGATGGTCTACATATCTTCGCCAAACCGGTCAGCGACCAGCTTTTCCAACGCATCCGCCAATTCCAGGGCCTGGGCGCCGCGAGTCTCGATCTCGATCGCTGTGCCCTTGGAGGCCGCCAGCATCAGCAGCCCCATGATACTGTCCCCCGAGGCCGACATGCCATTGCGCGACACCTCGGCATCGGCATCGAAACCTTCGACCGTCTCGACCAGCTTGGCCGAGGCCCGTGCGTGCAGCCCCTTTTCGTTGACAATCTGGCAGGTGCGTCGGATTCTATCGTTCATCTTGGCCCGTTCTGTTCAGCGTTCAGTCGTCATAGACATTAAGGCTGTCGATATATTTGCGCCCGGCATCACGGGCACCGCTTACCGCTTCGTCCAACGAACGAGCGCGCAACTTCACCAATTTTATGAGCATCGGAAGATTGGCACCATACAAGATACGCCGGTCCTGCTGGATGCACGCTGGCAGCGACAGATTGGAGGGCGATCCGCCAAACATATCCGTGACCAGAACAACCCCCTGCCCTGCATCAACCGCATCGGCGGCGGCGCGGATCTCGGCCATCTTGTCGGCCCGGTCCTCGCGGACCCCGATGCTGATGGCGCGCATCCCCGGCTGACGACCCAGCACATGTTCGACTGCGGCCAGATATTCGCGGGCCAACCCGCCATGTGCGACGATGACGATCCCGATCATGCCGCCGTCCCGTGATCAGGACGCAGCGTCAGGGCCGCCTTGCGTTCCAATTCGTGATGCCGAATGTTCACACCCCATCCAGACGCTTGCAAAGACGCGCCCAGCCGTTCCACCATCGCGACGGACCGGTGCTGCCCACCGGTGCAACCGAACCCGATGGTCAGATGGGCCTTGCCCTCTTCCATATAGGCCGGCAGGAGGAACCCGACCATATCTCCGACGTAACGGAAAAAACGCGCAAAGCGCGGATCCTCGGCAATATAGGCCGCCACGCGGGGGTCGCGCCCGTCACATCCGCGCAGCCGGGGATCCCAATAGGGGTTGCGCAGAAAGCGACAGTCGAACACCGTGTCGATCCCTCGCGGCATGCCCCGCTTGTAGGAAAAAGAGTTCAGCGACACGGCCAACCGCTTACCCGTTGCCGGATCGAACCACCGGGCCAGTTCGGCACGCAGATCATGCGGGGTCAGTTCCGACGTGTCGATCAGGATATCCGCGTGATCGCGCACCGGCGCCAACAGCCCCGATTCCCGATCTATCCCATCCATCGGCGCCTCAGCCGGGGCCAGCGGATGACGGCGGCGGGTTTCTGAAAACCGACGTTCCAGCACATCCGCCCGACAATCGAGATACAGCACCTCGACCTGCACCTCCCGCGCGCGCAGCCAGTCCACCAGATCCAGGAAGGCACGGCTGCTGAAATCCCGGTTGCGCGTATCGATGCCCAGCACCAGCACCCGATCAAGCGCCGGCCCCTCGATCAGTCGCGGGACAAGGCTGAGCGGCAAGTTGTCGATCGCTTCGCAGTCAAGGTCTTCCAAGGCCCGCACAGCGGTTGCGCGTCCGGCGCCAGAGGGCCCGGTCACCAGAACGAAGCGGAATTTGCCGCGCGGATGCAATGGGTCGTCAGTCACAGGTCCAATCCGTTGTCCCCCTGGCCAGTTGCAGGACCGCCGCCGCCATGGGGCAATCCTGGCTCCGGTGTATCAACTTAATCTCCTGGCCGAGTATGCACCGGCTGCGAGGATGCGGAAGTCGTTCATAACTGTTGCGCGAAAGATCCACTACCAGCCGCAAGCGGGCGGATCCGGCCGGCAAGACCGGCAACAGCCCAATGCCCCGCGCCTCGATTCTGGGCGGCAAGGTCTTGGGCGCCTCTAGGAGTAGCACATCGCCCTGCCGCCGGACCAGCGTCCGGTCATCCGCGATCAGCCCAGCCCCCAGGGCCATCAATTCTAACGCCAGTGCCGATTTTCCGGAACCGGACGGGCCCAGAATGGCGATCCCACAATCTGCCACGACCACGGAACTGGCATGCAACACGATTTCCGCACTGTCCGGAACCGAAAGGGGCTGACTGTCCATCACGCGGCGACCAACCTGGTTGTTGCAGATTTGACGGAGCGGTCCCCCGACAGAACACAACATGGTTCATTCCGGGGGCGGCGCAAAGCTGTATCCAACACCATAAAGGGTTCTGATCGCCGAAAACTGCGGGTCCATACGGCGCAGCTTCTGGCGCAGGCGTTTAATATGGCTGTCGATCGTGCGATCGGTCACATCCAGCCGATTTTCACCGACCACATCCATCAACTGCCCGCGGCTCTTGACGAAACCGGGACGCATCGCCAGCGCCACCAGGAGGCGCATTTCCGTTTCGCTCATGCTGACAGGTTGGTTGCGCCACTGCACTTCGCGGCGTTCCAGATCAATCTTCAACGGCCCCCGGCGCAACAGGTTCCGGGTCGCGCCATCCCCAGCGGTCCCCGCCCGATGCCGCCTGACCAACGCGCGCAGCCGCATCGCCGTGACCCGGGGATCATCCCCGGATCCGACATAGCCATCGGCCCCGGCCGCCAGACAGGACAGTTCTCCAACCTCGGCGCCGGTCGCCAGTTCCGCGCCGGCGCGTACGGCAGCAACGACAGGAACCGGCCAGGTTTCGCGCAACCGAGCGATGGCCGACAGATCCTCGGGATGACCAACAGACAGGAAGATAAGGTCCGGCTCGGCATCGCCGGCGGATCGACAGCCGGCCTCATCCCGCCAGATGGCCCGGTCGAATTCGCGCTTCAGCCGTTCCGGCACCGCATCGCGCGGCCCCACAACGACAATCAGAACCTGAGTGTCGTTATCGGCGGCACGTTCCGCCCATCCCTGTTCCGATCCCATTTCAACCCCTTTGGCCCGTCCAACCCCCGCGAATCACCCACCGCAAGCCTATCGAGACTGACCCCATCAGCATTTACAGGGACTGAACGCCGTCGGATGTCTGACATTATGGTTGCGCAAACATGATGCTGGTTGCGCTAACCTTATGACACACTCCTGTTTCCGTTCTTTTGCACCGTGTTATAGACACTGCGGGAGATTGCTGGATTCCGGGGCCGTATGAACGTTGCCCGGGGCCGGCCCGAAACCTTCATATAAATCCGCGTGGCGGTGGCAGGAGCATGATGATGACTCAAGGACGGGTGAACCCTTCCCAACGGCTTGAAGACCAGGGCATGACGGGTCTCGGCGCGGTATACTATAACCTGACCGAACCGGCGCTGCTTGAACATGCTGTGCGCAACGGTGAGGGCACCATGGGCCAGGGCGGCACGATCATGGCCACGACCGGCCAGTTCACCGGCCGCTCGCCCCAGGACAAGTTCACCGTCCGCACGCCGCTGACCGAGAACACGATCTGGTGGGAAAACAACGCCCCCATGTCACCTGAACATTTCGATCAGCTGCACACCGATATGCTGGCGCATATGAAGGGCCGCGATTACTATGTTCAGGACGTGGCCGTGGGCGCCGATCCGGCCCACCAGCTGAACGTCCGGCTGATCACCGAACTGGCCTGGCACAGCCTGTTCATCCGCCACATGTTCCGCGTCCTGCCCCGCAAAGAGCTGGACAGCTTCGAACAGGGCTTTACCGTCATCAACTGCCCCAGCTTCAAGGCCGATCCCGCGCGCCATGGCTGCCGTTCGGAAACCGTGATCGCGGTGAATTTCGATCGCCGGATGATCCTGGTCGGCAACACCGAATATGCCGGCGAGAACAAGAAGGGCATCTTCGGCGTGATGAACTATCTGCTGCCGGAAAAAGGCGTGATGCCGATGCATTGCTCGGCCAACCACGCCATCGACAATCCGGTGGACAGCGCCGTGTTCTTCGGCCTGTCGGGCACCGGCAAGACCACCCTGTCCAACGACCCGGGCCGGACGCTGGTCGGCGACGATGAACACGGCTGGACCGACAAGGGCATCTTCAACTTCGAAGGCGGCTGCTACCCCAAGACGATCAACCTGCGTCGCGAAGCCGAACCCGAGATCTATGACGCCACCACCACCTTCGGCACCGTCATCGAGAACATGGTCTTCGATCCCGAAACCCTGGAACTGGATTACGACGACGAAAGCCTGACGGCCAACATGCGTTGCGCCTATTCGATGGACATCATCAAGAACGCATCGCCGACCGGCCTGGCCGGGCATCCCAAGAACATCATCATGCTGACCTGCGATGCCTTTGGTGTCATGCCGCCGATCGCCCGGCTGTCTCCGGCGCAGGCCATGTACCACTTCCTGTCTGGCTTTACCTCGAAAACCCCCGGGACCGAACGTGGCGTGGTCGAACCGACCCCGACCTTCTCGACCTGCTTTGGCGCGCCCTTCATGCCGCGCCGCCCCGAGGTGTACGGCAAACTGCTGCGCGAAAAGATCTCGTCCCATGGTGCGACCTGCTGGCTGGTGAACACCGGCTGGACCGGTGGCAAGTTCGGCGCCGGCAAGCGGATGCCGATCAAGGCCACCCGCGCCCTGCTGACCGCCGCGCTGGACGGATCGCTGAATGAAGCCAGCTTCCGCAAGGATCCCAATTTCGGCTTTGAGGTGCCTGTCGAGGTGCCCGGCGTTGAGGCCGGCCTGCTGGATCCGCGTTCGACCTGGGCCGATGGCGCCGCCTATGACGCCCAGGCCCAAAAGCTGGTCGACATGTTCGCCGAGAATTTCGAACAATATGTAGCCCATATCGATGACGACGTGAAAGCGGTGGCGATCGGCTGATCCCCCCGCATCCGGCAAGACGAAACGCCTCGGCCCCGCGCCGGGGCGTTTCTCGTATATGCCCGCCGCGCCAAGCGCAAACCTTCGGAAAATTGCGACACGCGGCGTATATTCGCAGCAATGGGTTATTATTGTTCGATTTTAAGGCAATAAACGAAAATTTCTTGTGCTGCGCGCGCGAAATGACTATGCACATGCAGAAATGAGAGGATCGGATAGATGGCACACGATGGACAACGCGCGCCTGTCTCCGCCGAGGGTTCTGTCGTTCTGGCGGACCTGCTGACGCTGACCGGCAAGACGACCGCCCCCCTGGATGACTTTCTGAACCGCGCCACCGGAAAACTGCGCGCCCGTGTCACCGAGGCGGGCAAGGTATCCGCCACGTTGATTGAGGCCGATCAGCATGCCGCGCATGGCCTGGCCTGGCTGGCCACCTATGTGCAGGCCCTGGCCCAGATGCAGGCCTGGGCCGAACGCCTGACAGCTGAGGATCGCTTTGGCGAAATGGAACAGCTGATCCACCAGATCGCATTCGGCGAATATCTGGGCCAGATCCGTGGCGGCATTCCGATGAACCAGGGCGAATTCTTCCGCCCCGGCGATCTGGGGCTGGAAGCCGGCGACATGGCCTGCCTTGCGACACCCGAAATCGACCTGCTGGCCCGACACGGCAACAGCCAAACGGCTCGCACCCGGCTGATTCAGATGGTCCGCGACCACGGCCCCAAGCTGACCGTGGGCATCACCGGCCTTGATGACGAACTGGAGATGATCCGCGAACAGTTCCGGCGCTTTTCCCTGGAACGGGTGCTGCCCTTCGCCCATGAGTGGCATCTCAAGGATGATCTGATCCCGCGCAGCGTCATCGACGAACTGGCCGGAATGGGTGTGTTCGGCCTGACCATCCCCGAGGAATTCGGCGGCTTCGGCCTGTCCAAGGCCTCGATGTGTGTCGTGTCCGAGGAATTGTCGCGCGGCTATATCGGCGTTGGATCCCTGGGCACCCGGTCCGAGATCGCCGCAGAACTGATCCTCTGCGGCGGCACCGAGGCGCAAAAGGCCGACTGGCTGCCGCGCATCGCCAGCGGCGAGATCCTGCCCACCGCCGTCTTCACCGAACCCAACACCGGCTCGGATCTGGGCGCCTTGCGCACCCGGGCCGTCCGGGATGGTGACGACTGGCGCATCACCGGCAACAAGACCTGGATCACCCACGCCGCCCGCGCCGATGTGATGACCCTTCTGGCCCGAACCGAAGCCGGCAGCACCGATCATCGCGGCCTGTCCATGTTCTTGGCCGAGAAGACCGCCGGCACCGAGGACACCCCCTTCCCGACCGAAGGCATGACCGGGGGCGAGATCGAGGTGCTGGGCTATCGCGGCATGAAGGAATACGAACTGGCCTTCGATGACTTTCACGTCAAGGGCGAGAACCTGCTGGGCGGCGAACCCGGCAAGGGCTTCAAGCAGCTGATGGAAACCTTCGAAAGCGCGCGCATCCAGACGGCGGCCCGGGCCATCGGTGTGGCCCAATCCGCCTTTGACATCGCGCTGCAATATGCCACGGAACGGCGCCAGTTCGGCAAGCAACTGGTCGAATTTCCCCGTGTGTCCGGCAAGCTGGCAATGATGGTCGTCGAAATCATGATCGCCCGGCAACTCAGCTACTATTCCGCCCGTGAAAAGGACGAAGGCCGGCGCTGCGATCTGGAGGCCGGCATGGCCAAGCTGCTGGGCGCACGTGTCGCCTGGGCCGCTGCGGATAACGGCGTGCAGATCCATGGCGGCAACGGCTTTGCCCTGGAATACCAGATCAGCCGGGTTCTCTGCGATGCCCGGATCCTGAACATCTTTGAAGGCGCGGCCGAGATCCAGGCCCAGGTCATCGCCCGCCGCCTGCTGGCCTAATCCCCTGGCATTCCACCGGGCAGGTCGGCTCAGACGGCCGTGAAGGTTTCCAGTTCCGGCGGACCAACATAGATGTCGCGATGGCCCCCGGCCCCGGCATGCGCCTTGCGAAAGGCTTCGGATTTGGTCCAGGCCACAAAGGCCGCGCGGCTTTCCCAGGTCGCGTGGCTGGCATAGAGTGTATAGTCGTCAAACGTCGCCCCACGCATCAATTCAAACGCCTTGAAACCGGGCACCGTGTGCAGATGGCTGTCACGGTTTTTCCAGATGTCTTCGAACGCCTCTTCGCGGCCGCGTTTCACCTTGAACCGGTTCATGGTCAGGAACATCGTCACCCTCTCCTCTGGTCTTCGTGCCCAATTCACGGCATCAAGAGAGCAAGGTCAACAACGTCGGAGAACGCGCATGCTGCTCTTTGCGGGGCTGGGCAATCCGGGTGCGAAATACGCGAAAAACCGGCACAATGTCGGCTTCATGGCGCTGGATCGGATCGCCGAGGATCATGGCTTTGGCCCATGGCGACAGAAGTTCCAGGGCCTGATCAGCGAAGGGCGGCTGGGCACTGTGAAGGTGTTGCTGCTCAAGCCCCAGACGTTCATGAACCTGTCGGGCCAATCCGTGGGCGAAGCCGCCCGTTTTCACAAGATCCCGGTCGAGGATCTGTGCGTCTTTCACGATGAGCTGGATCTGGCGCCGGGCAAATGCCGGGTCAAAACCGGGGGCGGGCATGCCGGGCATAACGGGCTGCGGTCGATCCACGCCCATCTGGGCGAGGCCTACCGGCGGGTGCGTATCGGGATCGGCCATCCCGGGCACAAGGATCGGGTCTCGGGCTATGTGCTGTCGGATTTCGCCCAGGCTGACGGCGCCTGGCTGGAGGATCTTCTGCGCGGCCTCTCGGATGGGGCACCAGCGCTGGCGGCCGGCGATAACGGCAAGTTCATGACTGCCGTGGGCCTGCGCACCGCACCCCCGCGATCATCGACAGGCAATGGCAAGCGCCCGACGGCCCCGGTCACCCCGCCAAAGGCCTCGTCATCGCCTCCCGAGGACACCCGCAGCCCACTTCAGAAACTGGCTGACAAGTTCCGCTGACCAAGGACAAGGACAGATGCAAAAAGCCCCTTCCCTGAATGTGCGCGGTGCGCCACTGGCACCCTGTTCAACCGATCCGCTGACCGGCTTCTTTCGCGATGGCTGTTGCAATACTGGACCACAGGATGCCGGCAGCCACACGGTCTGTGTGATCGTGACAGAGGAATTCCTGGCCTATTCGAAATATCTGGGCAACGATCTGAGCACGCCGCGCCCCGAATTTCGCTTTCCTGGTCTGAACCCAGGGGACAGCTGGTGCCTCTGTGCCAGCCGCTTCCTGCAGGCCTGCAACGAAGGCGTGCCCCCCCGGGTACGACTGGCCGCAACCCATGAACACGCGCTGGATGTGGTGCCGCTGGAGCTGTTGGAGCGTTTTGCGGTGGATGCGCAAGACGGATAACCTTGGGGAAT
>JBKDZR010000128.1:0-4964 GCA_047971485.1 Qingshengfaniella sp.
CAGGGCGAATGGGATTATGACGTGCCGCTGTTGCCCGGCGATCACGTGACCGACGATGCCGGCACCGGCTTCGTGCATACCGCGCCCAGCCATGGCGACGATGACTATCAGATGGGCCTGAAATTCGGCCTGCCCATGACCTATAATGTCCTGGAGGATGGATCCTACCGCGCCGATCTGCCGCTGTTCGGCGGCCAGCACATCATCCTGCCTGATGGCAAGGAAGGCCCGGCCAATGTGTCCAACATCAAGCAGATGGCCTGGGCGGGGGCACTGCTGGCCAAGGGCAAGATGAAGCATTCCTACCCGCATTCCTGGCGCTCCAAGGCACCGGTGATCTACCGCAACACGCCGCAGTGGTTCGCCGCCATCGACAAGCCTGTGGCTGACGGGCAGGACCAGTATGGCGAAACCATCCGCCAGCGGGCGCTGACGTCGATCGACACGCTGGTGAAATGGACGCCGCAGACCGGGCGTAACCGCCTCTATTCGATGATCGAGGCGCGGCCGGATTGGGTGCTGTCACGCCAGCGCGCCTGGGGCGTGCCTCTGACCTGCTTTGTCCGCAAGGGGGCCAAGCCCGATGCGGATGATTTCCTGCTGCGTGATCCGGCCGTCAATGCCCGCATCGCCGAGGCCTTTGAGGTCGAGGGCGCCGATGCCTGGTATGCGACAGGCGCCAAGGCGCGTTTCCTGGGCGGCGATCACAACCCGGATGACTACGAACAGGTCTTTGACATCCTCGATGTGTGGTTCGACAGTGGATCCACCCATGCCTTCGTGCTGCGCGACCGCGAGGATGGCACCGAGGACGGGCTGGCGGATCTCTATCTTGAGGGCACGGATCAGCACCGGGGTTGGTTCCATTCCTCCATGCTGCAGGCCTGTGGCACCATTGGCCGTGCCCCCTATCGCGGGGTGCTGACCCACGGGTTCACGCTGGATGAAAAAGGCCAGAAGATGTCCAAATCCCTGGGCAACACCGTGGCCCCGGAAGAGGTGGTCAAGCAATATGGCGCCGATATCCTGCGGCTCTGGGTGGCGACCTCGGATTACACGGTCGATCTGCGCATCGGGCCGGAGATCCTGAAAGGCGTGGCCGACAGCTATCGGCGGCTGCGCAACACGCTGCGCTTCATGCTGGGCAGCTTGGGCGATTATTCCGACGAGATCGCCGTGGATCCCACCGAGATGCCGGAACTGGAACGCGCCATCCTGCATCAGGTCGAGGCGCTGGATCGGCAGGTGCGTGCCGGCTATGACGCCTATGATTTCCAGGGCGTTTTCCAGAAGATCTTCCATTTCGCGACGATCGACCTGTCGGCCTTCTATTTCGACATCCGCAAGGATGCGCTGTATTGCGACGGGCCGGACAGCCTGAACCGCCGCGCCGCGCTGAGTGTGCTGAACATCCTGTTCCATCGCCTGACCACCTGGCTGGCCCCGATCCTGGTGTTCACCGCCGAAGAGGTTTGGCTGGAGCGCTACCCCGGCGAGGACAGTTCGGTCCACCTTCAGGATGTGCCCGACACCCCGGCGGCCTGGCGTGACGATGCGCTGGCCGAGAAGATGGGCAAGCTGCGCCAGATCCGCCGCGTCGTCACCGGTGCGCTGGAGGTTGAGCGCCGCGCCAAGACCATCGGCGCCTCGCTGGAGGCCGCGCCCACCGTCCATCTGACCGCCGATCTTCTGGCGCTGATCGACCCGGCCAGCTTTGCCACACTGTGCATCGTGTCACAGATCACCGTAACCGGCGATCCCGCCCCCGAAGGGGCCTTCACTCTGGAGGATGTCCCTGGCGTGGCGGTGGTCTTTGCCCATGCCCAGGGGCAAAAGTGTCAACGCTGCTGGCAGATCCTGCCCGATGTCGGCACCCACGCCCATCCCGGCACCTGCCAGCGCTGCGATGTGGTGCTGGGGGGCTGAGATCAGGGGCATAAGATCGGCCGCTTAGTGGGACAAAGCGGTCGTTCATCCCCTCGGCGCGGGACAAGCCCGGAACGGGCGCCGCGCCATCACTGGGGCGGCCCACCGGTCTGGCGCTTTGGCTGATGTAAGCGCAACGCTTAAAGGTTCCGCTACCACGGCCACCATAAATCGCGCCGTTCGTAGGGCAGATGCGCCAGCCCCCGGTCCGGCGCTGGCGCGGCTTGCTCTGCGGATGGCAACGGTCAACATGGCCTCAAAGCGGTTGCCCATGAGACGCAGGCCCAGTCCGCATCAAGGCCACGGGCATGTGGACAGATTTTTGTTCGAGGGGCTGATCTTTGGGCATCCCTCCCTGCCTTCAGGCGCGGGGGTGGCTGCGGGCGTAGACATCCAGCAGGCGGGCGGTATCGACCGAGGTATAGGCCTCGGTCGTGGCCAGCGAGGCGTGGCCCAGCAATTCCTGGATCGTGCGCAGATCGCCGCCCCGGTTCAGCAGGTGGGTGGCGAAGGAATGGCGCAGCGCGTGGGGGGTGGCCGTGGCCGGCAGGCCCAGTTGCATCCGCGCCCCCCGCATCGCCCGTTGCACCAGCCCCTGGCCCAGTGCCCCGCCGCGCGCGCCACGGAACAGGGGGCCATCGGGGGCCAGATCGTGGGGGCAGAGGCGGCGGTAGGCCTCAACCGCCTGGCGGGCGACAGGCAGAACCGGAACCAGCCGGTCCTTGCCGCCTTTGCCGGTGATCCGCAGCATCTCGGGCAGCGGGGCATCGGCACCTTTCAGCCCCAGGGCTTCGGAAATGCGCAGCCCGCAACCATAGAGCAGCGTCACCACCGCCACATCACGCGCGCCGATCCAGTTGGTCTGGCTTTGCACCTCGACCAGATCCAGCACGGCGCGGGCAGCGCCTTCATCCAGCGGGCGGGGCAGTTTGCGGCGAAAGCGCGGGCTGCGGGTGGACAGGACCGGCGTGGGATCAAACCCGTCGCGCTCCGCCCACCAGCGGTAAAACCCCTTGACGGCGGTCAGCCCCCGGGCCAGCGAGCGCGCCGAGAGCCCCCGGCCCCGTTCATGGGCCATCCAGGCGCGCATCTCGGGGATGCCAATGGCGCGCAGGGCGGCGGGGGCCGGATCGCCCAGATGGCCGGTCATGAAGACCAGAAACCCGCTGACATCGGCGCGATAGGCGATGATCGTCTTTTCCGCCGCCCCATCCAGCGCCGAGAGGGCGGTCAGCCAGCCCTCCATCAGCACCGAAAGGGCCGGGGGGATCATCCCAGCCAGCCGCGCAGCAGCCGTTCGCAAACCCGGGCGAACATGTCCAGAAGATCGGTGGCCTGACCGGGCGCAAAGTGATCGGGATCGCCGGCCCCCAGCACCAGCAGCGCCGGGGTGCGATCCGGGCCAAGATCCAGCCGGGCCAGCGCCTCGGACTGGATCTGCGTGGCGGCGGTGCCGTAGATCACCGGCAGCCCCTGGGCGGTCTGGCGCAGGATAAAGGGCGCGCGGTGCATGCGCCGGCCTTCCGCTGCGAACCCGTCGATGGTGCCGGCGGGCACCAGGCTGATCACCCCGTCGATCCGGTTCAGCAGAATGTCCGGGGCCGCATCATCGGTTTCCACCACCAGCCGCACGGCCCGCAGGCGCAGGCAATCGGCCACCTCGGTATCCAGGGTTTGCAGGAAATCCTCAAAATCCAGCGGTTCCAGAAGGGCCAGGATTGCCCGGTGCACCTGCTGGGTCACGGCAACATTGTCATAGGCGGCGGAAATGACCTGTTGGTGGGCATCCTCCAGGGCGCCCAGCCGGTTTTTCAGCTGCGACATGGCCAGGCTGCGCATGTCCACGACATTGCCGCCGCGTTGGTCATCCTCGGTGGTGACCAGCGCGTGAAGGATCTCGGGGTCTTCCAGCAGTGCGGCCGGGTCGGAAAGAATCGCGTCACGCAATGCAGCGGCAACGCCGCCCTGCACCGTGCTTGTCATGGGTCTGCCTCATTCGTGTTCTGCTCTTTTGAGGCAGACTAGCACATCAGAGAATCTTCTGTCCCGTCTTTTCCCAATCCTTCATGAAGGCGTCGATGCCCTTGTCGGTCAGGGGATGGGAGGCCAGCTTGCGGATCACCTCGGGCGGGGCGGTCATCACGTCGGCGCCGATCTTGGCGGCCAGGGCGACATGGTTCACCGTGCGGATCGAGGCCGCCAGGATTTCGGTTTCAAAGCCGTAATTGTCGTAGATCTGGCGAATGTCGGCGATCAGATCCATGCCATCCAGACCGATATCATCCAGCCGGCCGATAAAGGGCGAGATGAAGGTCGCGCCCGCCTTGGCCGCCAGCAGCGCCTGATTGGCCGAGAAACACAGCGTCACGTTCAGCTTTTTGCCCTCGCCCGACAGCACCTTGCAGGCCTTCAGCCCATCCCAGGTCAGCGGCACCTTGACGGTGATGTTGGGGGCGATCTCGGCCAGCTTGCGGCCCTCGGCGATCATGTCATCGGCGTTCAGGGCAACAACCTCGGCGCTGACCGGACCTGAGACGATATCACAGATTTCCTTGGTCACTTCCAGGATGTTGCGGCCGGATTTCATGATCAGGGAGGGGTTGGTGGTGACCCCGTCAACCATGCCGAGATCGTTCAGTTCGGCGATTGCGTCGATATCGGCGGTGTCTACGAAGAATTTCATGGGGGGCTCCCGCTGTTCGTGCCTGGGGGTTGTCTAGCGAACTGTGGTCGGGATCGGAAGGGGACTGGGCCATCTTTGCCGCCTTTGCCGCAAGAGGGCCAGAGGGGTGGTTGTGATCGCCGCACTTCCGCGTTGCGCCGCTCAGCCCAAGACGCCTTGTATCAATGGCCTTGGGGAATGACCGCTGTGAGGCCTTGTTGACGCTGACACAGCCGCGCCAGCCGCGCCAGTGCTGGACCGGGGGCTGGCGCATCTGCCCTATGAACGGTGCGTTTTATGGTGGCCGTGGTAGCAAAACCCCAGAGCATTGCGCTAACGGTGGCCGAGCGCCAGACCGGTGGGCCGCCCCAGTGAT
>JBKDZR010000129.1:0-15985 GCA_047971485.1 Qingshengfaniella sp.
TGCCATTCATGCCAGACGATAATGAAATGCAGGCGCGATTCGTGACCGTGCGCGTCGAGAACTGGCACGAAGCAATCAACTTCTATCGTAATATCCTCGGACTGACACTGAAGTTTTCGGATGACGAAAACCAATTCGCCATGTTCGAATCCGGACTAATTCGCATTGCTGTTGAAGGTTCGGTGAAGCCTGCACATAAGAGACAAAATGATACTGGCGCACTGCTCGTCAATTTCAATGTCAAGAACCTGCAGAAAACTCTGGAGAACCTTCGAGAATCCGGCGCGCAGATCCTGTCAAATATTAAGCAAGGCCCGGGATACAGTTACGTAGCCATTTCGGACCCCGAGGGCAACGAGCACATTCTCTTTGAAAACCACGAGAAGCAAACTGACGCGATTGCCGTTGAGTAAAATTCTTCGACCACTGAATCACGGCGTGATTGAACGACATTTTTCGGTCGTACAGCAGGCATCCCACTCAAAGGAGAAACAAGGTGACGAGCGTCAACACTGAACATAGCGATCCACTGGCCGATCCTCGTGCCTATCGCCGGTGCCTGTCACAATTTGCGACGGGCGTGACAGTTGTAACGGCACAGGCCGGTGCGCAACGCACGGGTGTGACAGCAAACTCTTTCGCATCGCTTTCACTGGACCCGCCTCTAGTAACCTGGGCCCTCAAACGCGACTCTCGAAGCGCCGAAATATTCAAGAGTGCACCCCACTTTGCGGTGAATATTCTGGCGGATGATCAAATTGAAATATCCCAAAGATTCGCACGACCGGGCAATGATAAATTCGTTGAAGTGCAGTGGTCGCATGGAATTGACGGCGCACCCCTTCTCGAACATACCTTGGCAACTCTTGAGTGCGACACGGAAAGCGTCCAAGAAGGTGGAGATCATCTATTAATTATCGGACGCGTCAAGAAATTCAATGTCGAAAATCGCGTTCCTTTACTTTTCGTGCAGGGAAGATACGGCGTTGCTGTAGACCATCCAAACCTAAAACCGCTTCCGGAGGGCGAACACGCGGTCGAAGTCTCAAGCGACACGTCGCTCATGGTCCTACTTCTCTATGCATACCAGGCCATGTCTCACCGTTTTGACTCCCGACGCCAACTCGTAGGCATGTCTGTGGTTCAAAGCCGAGTATTGGCCGTGCTTCATAGAAGCGGTGGTGGGCTTAGTATCGGTAGCCTTGCCACAAGAAGCTACACGGGTCCACGGGATGCCGTGGACGCGGTTGCTGATCTTCGGGATCGTGGGTTCGTACAGCAATCGGGCGACATTGTTTCACTAACCAAGCAGGGACAGGATACGCGTGAATCCCTACTCCGTCATTTGCGGGATTTCGACGTCGAGCAGACGACCGTGTTCAGTGACGAAGAAGTAGAAACAGCACGCCGGGTCATCTCACATTTGATCCGCTCCAATTCAGGGACGAATTAAAGATGCTGCCAATCGATTTCCTATTTCGTGCAGCGCGTTATTGCTCTGACAGCACCGCCCTTGAGACCGAAGATGAAAGATTCACCTACGCTGAAATAGGGCGACGCGTCGATGCCCTTGCAGCGCACATTCAGAGACTGGTACCGGGTTGCCAAAATCGTATAGCGATCTGTGGCCACAACACATTGTCCCACTATTTCGCAATACTTGCCACATACGCTAGCGGGAATATCTGGGTCGCACTCAATCCTCAGAATTCCAAGCGGGACCTCGACCGAATCCTCGGCCTAACAGAACCATCGCTCATCATTACAGATGACGATTGCACAGAGAAATTCACTGCCGGGGATATCCCGGTGCTACTCGGAAGCGATCTGCCGGCCGCAATGCGCAAACATGATGGCTCAAGTGGCGAGCGATCCGGAGTGAGCCTTAATGACCTTCAGGCCATCAAGTTTACCGGTGGCTCGAGCGGTCTACCGAAAGCCGTCCTGCAGCCGAACCGTGTCGGCATGACGCACCAGGCCCACATGCGGATCATGTACGGCTTCAATAGCCACGACACGGGCTTGGCCGTTTCGCCGCTTACGCACGCCGGGGGAACCTACATTCTGCCCTTCGCCTCAGTGGGCGGTCGGTACGTTCTTATGTCCAAGCCTTCCGCGCCAGCTATACTTGACGCAATTGAACGCTCCCGGGTTAGCCGGATCTTTATGGCGCCAACACTTCTCTATCGGCTCGTTACTGAGCAGGAAACTAGTCCAAGAGATCTTAGCAGCCTGCACGCCATTACCTATGGCGCCGCTTCAATGCCCGTCGAAAAGATTCGCGAGGCACAGCGTGTTCTCGGGAATCGTATCGACGTAACCTATGGACAAACGGAGGCCTCCCAATGCCTGACGGGAGCCACTCGTGAAGACCTGGCCGATGATCGGTTTGTGGGAACCGTGGGTCGCGCGGGGCCACTCGTACAGGTCGAAGTAATGGATCCCGATGGCCGCATCCTACCTCCTGGTGAGGTTGGGGAAGTGGTTGCACGGGGCGATTTGCTGATGCGTGGATACCTGAACAACCCTGAGATCACAGCCAAGACCATCGTCGACGGCTGGCTGCACACTGGGGATACGGGCTCTTTCGACAATCACGGTTTCCTGACAATTCGTGGACGTCTCAAGGAGATGATCATTTCGGGTGGGTTTAACGTCTATCCCGCTGACGTTGAGAGTTCGTTGTCGCGACATCCGGAGGTCTACGAAAGTATCGTGTTCGGGGTCGAAGACGAGAAGTGGGGCGAGCGGGTCGAGGCGGCCGTGGTGCTGCGTGCGGAAGCGACCTGCGACGAAGCTTCTCTCATCGAGTTTGTAAAAGGCGAGATCGGTTCGGTGCAGGCGCCAAAAGTAATTCATGTAGTTCCCGAATTGCCACGAAATGAAGTCGGAAAAGTTGTCCGCCGCGAAGTGAAATCACTTCTGGAGGCACGCCCATCGAAAAAGGAGCGTTCATGAGCCAGGTCTACATTGCGGGCGTCGGGATGACCCCCCTTGGAAAGTTCCCAGATCTATCGGTAAAGCAACTCACTCGAAACGCGGTGGATTCTGCTTTGTTGGATGCGGGACTGGAACTTGGTGACATCCAAGGGGCATGGTTTTCGAATTCACGGCAGGGACAAATGGAGGGGCAAAACTCAATTCGAGGCCAGTGCGCACTCAGGAGCATGGGCTTTGAAACAATTCCGATTGTAAATGTTGAAAATGCCTGTTGCAGTTCGAGCACCGGACTCAACCAAGCATTTGCCGCTATCAAGGCGGGGTTGATTGACATCGGTCTGGTCGTCGGAACGGAGAAGATGTTTTACCCTGAGAAGAAGGAACTCATGCTTCAAGCTTTCCGCGGCGGCTGGGATGTCCACGACGAGGCCAATACTGAACGTGTAATGCTTGCGCTTGGCGATTCAGTTCAAGTTCCTGAGGAAGCACAAAAGGATACTGGTGCCAGAAGCGTGTTCATGGACATCTATGCCTCGCTTGCGCGTCAACACATGCGTCTCTACGGCACGACGCAAAGCCAGATAGCGGCAGCGGCGGCCAAGAATCATTGGCACTCCACAAAGAACCCAATGGCTCAATATCAGATGGATATGAGCGTCGACCAGGTCCTTGCCGATCGGCTGATCTCCTGGCCATTGACTCGTGCGATGTGTGCGCCACTCAGCGATGGTTCGGGAGCCTTGGTTATCTGCAGCAAAAGAGCGCTTAAGCGCGTCGATCGTGGGCGAAGCATCAAGGTACTCGCCAGCGCGCTTGTAAGCGGGTCTAACCGTGACCCGGACGACTTGTCTCACCACCTCGGAAGAATTGCCGCCAACAGAGCCTATGAACAAGCCGGTCTGGGCCCCGAAGATGTCGACGTGGCAGAGGTGCACGACGCAACATCGTTCGCTGAGATACTGCAGATTGAGAACCTCGGCCTCTGTGAACCCGGAGGAGGGGGCCGAATTACCGAGCTTGGAGAAACCCGGCTCGGGGGACGCGTGCCAGTGAACCCGTCGGGAGGCTTGGTCAGCAAAGGACATCCTATTGGCGCGACCGGAGCGATCCAACTATTCGAACTTGTAACTCAGCTTCGTGGCGAGGCGGGCGAACGGCAAGTGCCCGAGGCCCAGGTTGCGGTAGCGGAAAATGGTGGCGGTTTTTACGGTGCAGAGGACGCTGCAGCTGTCGTCACGGTACTTGGCCGCAATTGAGCGCGGTTTTTCTGCGCAAGATCCTCTCTTAGCATCCGGAACGCGATATGTCTCTGACTTCATGTCACAATTTTCAGGACTTCCGCCGGCTGGCGAAAAGACGTTTGCCGGCGCCGATCTTCCACTACATCGATGGTGCAGCGGATGACGAGGTAACCTACCGGCGGAATACGAAGGCTTTCGATGATTGTGACCTCGTGCCGAACGTGCTGACCGGGGTTGAGACCGTTGACACATCAGTGGAGGTCATGGGGCAGAAACTCGACATGCCGCTTTATTGTGCGCCGACCGCTCTGCAACGTCTCTTTCACCATGACGGCGAACGTGCGGTCGCGAGGGCTGCATCCAAGCACGGCACAATGTTCGGAGTCTCGTCGCTGGCAACGGTAACGGTCGAAGAAATCTCGGGGCTGGCACCGGGGCCGAAGATGTTCCAGTTCTATTTCCACAAGGACCGCAGTCTGAACGACGCGCTTCTGGAACGGGCGAGGGCAGCCAACTTCAACGTCATGGCGCTGACGGTTGACACGATAACGGGTGGCAATCGGGAGCGCGACCTGCGGACCGGCTTCACCTCTCCGCCGAAACTTACCCCTTCCTCGATGATCAGCTTTGCGACCCATCCGATGTGGGCTTGGAACTTCCTGACAAAAGAGAAGTTCGACATGCCCCATTTGTCCGGGCACGTCACACAGGGAACGAACCTTGCCGTGTCAGTGGGCGAATACTTCTCGACAATGCTCGACCAGTCGATGAGTTGGAAGGATGCCGAGGCGCTTTGTGCGAAGTGGGATGGGCAGTTCGCACTTAAGGGCATTATGAGTGTCGACGATGCCAAACGCGCCGTCGACATCGGATGCACCGGGATCATGGTCTCGAACCACGGAGGCCGACAGCTCGACGGGTCGCGCAGCCCATTCGACCAACTCGCAGAGATCTGCGACGCCGTAGGGGATAAGATCGACGTTATCTGCGAGGGTGGGATACAGCGCGGTACGCACGTGCTGAAGGCCCTCTCTGTCGGGGCAAAGGCCTGCTCCGGCGGTCGCCTCTATCTCTTCGCTCTGGCGGCGGCGGGCGAGGCGGGTGTGGACCGGGCGCTTAGCATCTACCGCGCAGAGATCGAGCGCGCGATGAAGCTGATGGGCGTGACCCGTCTCGACCAGTTGAGCCGCCACAACCTTCGATACCGCAATTGAATTGCATGGGACGATTTGCGTCCCTCTGACACCAACCAGTACACGGAAAAACCAGATGTCGCAGACAAGGACAAGAAGCAGCTCAGATACGACGCAGGAAGTGGATCGCAGCACTGATCACTATGCATCGCGGGCTGGTCTCATAGTGGCGTCAGAACTCGCAGAGTTTGTTGAACGAGAAGTGCTGACACCAGAACTGGATGCCGGGGCTTTCTGGTCCGGTTACGCATGCATCCTGACCGACCTGATGCCCGAGAACGCCGCGCTCCTCGCCAAACGGGCAGAGTTGCAGGTGCAGATCGACAAATGGCTAAGTGAAAACGAGATTGGGGATGGCAAGGCATACCGCTTCTTCTTGGAAAAGATCGGCTACCTTCAACCCCAGCCAGAACCGTTCACCATCGATACGCGGAACGTCGATCCCGAGATCGCCTCCATCGCCGGCCCCCAGTTGGTGGTTCCGGTGATGAATGCGAGGTTCGCGCTCAATGCGGCGAACGCCCGCTGGGGATCGCTGTATGATGCGCTTTATGGCACTGACGCCATCCCGGGCAGTGCTGCCCAAGGCGACTTCGATCCAGTGCGTGGTGCTCAGGTGATCGCCTGGGCGCGAGCACATCTCGATGAGGTCACACCGCTGGAAGCTGGATCCTGGAAAGATTTGACAGCCATGGATGTGAAGGCTGGCGTTCTGCTTCTGACAACGGGTGAAGGCAAGACAGGTCTTCGGGACAACGGGCAATTCGTGGGATACCGGGAGACCGGAGACGTTCTCCTTTCAGCCAACGGCCTGCTAATTGAGCTAGTTGTGGACCGGGAAGACCGAATTGGCGCTGACGATCCGGCCGGGATAGCAGATATCCGGATCGAGGCTGCGCTGACTGTGATTCAAGACTGTGAAGACTCGGTGGCAGCTGTCGACGCTGAGGACAAATGCGTCGTTTACCGCAATTGGCTCGGGCTCATGAAGGGTGACCTCACCGAGACGTTCAGCAAGGGCGAGAAGGAAATTACCCGGCGACTGAATCCGGATGTTACATTCCTTGAACCCGGTGGTAGAGAGGTCGCCCACCCCGGTCGTGCCGTACTATTGGTACGCAACGTCGGGCACTTGATGACCACCGACGCGGTCATGTTGGACGGTCGGGAAACACCGGAAGGTATTATGGACGCGGTCATCACCGTGGCCTGTGCGATGCACGATCTTAAAAAGGCCGATGGTTCAAGGAATTCGCGGACCGGTTCGATCTATGTCGTGAAGCCGAAGATGCACGGGCCGGAGGAGGTCGCGTTTGCCGACAAGCTTTACGGCCGGGTCGAGAAGTTGCTAGGGTTGGCGGAGAACACCGTCAAGCTCGGCGTCATGGACGAAGAGCGGCGTACATCAGCCAATCTTGCCGCCTGTATTCGCGCGGTGCGGCACCGCTGCGTATTCATCAACACTGGCTTTCTCGATCGTACAGGCGACGAAATCCATACTTCAATGTATGCGGGACCAATCGTTCCGCGCGCAGAGATGGCTCAAGCCGAATGGCTTGGTGCCTACGAAGATGGAAACGTTGATACCGGACTGGCAGCCGGGCTGAGGGGCCGCGCGCAGATCGGGAAAGGTATGTGGGCCAAACCCGATGCTATGGCTGAGATGCTTGCGGCAAAGATCGCGCACCCTATGTCTGGTGCGAATACTGCTTGGGTGCCGTCGCCCACCGCGGCGGTTCTACATGCCACCCACTACCACAAGGTCGATGTCGCGGCCCAACAGGCCGATCTGGCCAGCAAGACACGTACATCGCGTGAAGCACTTCTGACCCCGCCGATAATACGGGCACGGACATTGAAACCAGAGGAAGTTGCGCGCGAACTCGATAGTGCCTGCCAGTCTATCCTCGGCTACGTGGTGAGATGGGTCGATCAGGGTGTGGGATGTTCGAAAGTTCCTGATATCAACGATGTGGCGCTTATGGAAGATCGCGCGACATTGCGGATATCGGCACAGCATTTGGCCAACTGGCGTGTAAATGGCATCTGCACCACGGCTGATATCGAGGCAGCATTCCGACGAATGGCGCCCAAGGTCGATGCCCAAAACGCCGCGGATCCGCTGTATCGCCCGATGGCGCCGGGCTTTGATGGCGAGGCATTCAACGCCGCCCGCGCAATCGTGCTCGAAGGGGTCGAGCAACCCTCGGGATACACCGAGCCGCTGCTTCATGCCGCTCGGCGGCGTGTGAAAGACGCCGGTTTGGAAGAAATCGACAAGGCGAAAACTGCGAAGGTTGGTATGCAATGTTGACCGTTAACAGACTGGATGTGGAAGATGCGCGGCTCCTGATCCGGGGGGCTAGGGCAAAGGCGCACGAGATTGGCGTGCCCATGTGCATCGCAATAACGGACGAAAGTGGAAACCTCGTCGCCTTCGAGCGCATGGATGGCGGCAAAGTGACCTCGATTTCCATTGCGATCGATAAGAGCTTCACTGCATCCGGCGCGAAGAAAGCGACACACGAGTACGGGCTGTCAAGCCAGCCGGGAGCGCCAGCCTACGGAATTGCGTCTGCGATTGGCGGTCGCCTGATAGTCGTCGGCGGCGGCCTGCCGGTCCTCGTAGACGGCGAAGTGGTCGGCGGCATCGGTGTGAGTTCCGGAACTCCCGCGCAGGACATGGAAGTGGCCCAGGCCGGTGTCGACTCATTTCTTTCAAATGCTTGACGCCAGCCCAGTGAAGGAAGGATAGCTCATTAAGCTCGAAAGCGGTTTGATGCGCTGAGCTGTCCGGAAAACCGCGACCACTTCACGCAGCGACTGTGGGAGTGGGCAAAACTTGGGGGTCATGCGGCTGCTCGTTGGTAGGCGCCGGTTAGCCGACCGTCGAGAACGGCGGCGCGGACAACGGCAACGCGGTGGGCTCCCTTGGGTGACCATCTCATGCGGCGGCGCTTTCCCATGCGGGCGTTGCCGATGTCGTCTACGCAGCCCTCGGCCCGGGACGAAGAAATCGGAAGACCGGTGCGGTACCGCCGACCATAGTCGGTCAGGCTGTCCATGTTGTTCGCAAGGTAGGAATACAGGTCCCGACACCGGGCTTGCACGCGTCGGGCTGCTTCAGCCGCCATGCGATCATCTGTATTCAGCCGCGCACAATCGACGATCAACCATTGCAGACTGGTCGTGGCTGTCATGACTTTTCCATGCCACAGGTACCATCGCAGCGTTTCGGCCGGACGCTTGAACAGCACTGGAATGCCGGAGAAATCTCGAGTCTGCAACAGACCACGGATGGCGTTCTCGACGTGCTGGATGCGCATCGAAATATGCCACCAGTCGAGGATGTGGCGGACCTTTCCACCGACGGCGTCGCGCACAAGGTTCGGAAGGGCGGGTTCCCCATCCGATATCACCGTGACGGTTTGTCTGTGTGTCCCTGGTAGGCCTCTTCATAGATGGGGTCGTGCATCTTGATTCCGTTTGTCTTCTTCAGCTGCTTGGCAAGGCGTTTCACCCCAACAAGGGTGGTAGGTCGTGGACCATCGATCAACATAGCTATCTCCCGGCTTGACACCGAACGTCACTCGCCTACCGCCCTACAAGCCAGAGTGTTAGCTGATGGGGATCGCTAGAAAGATCTTCGGGCAGTGCTGCCTGCAGCTTCGGAACGGCGAGTGCCATGCTCCTGCCATGAGCAGCTACAAGATAGGACGGATCGTACCATCATGCAACTGGCACCTGACCGCGTCGCCGCCTGCGGAAGCACGGTCGGCACAGGGATCACAGTTCGCAGCGACGATACTAACATCAAACTTGAAAGCTAACATTATCAATGTTAGCTTCCAAATTCATGTTAGAAGCGGATCAGAAATCCTGCCAGGACCTCATCAAGGATGCGCAGTCTCACCTGCGTACAACGCTTCATGTGCCAGCCAGCCTGAAGGCCTGGGGGAGCAAGAAAGGGTTGCCGCTCTTTCTTGCCAATGGGTTCGAGTACCGACAAACGGAGCTCTTCGGGCATACGATCTTGCTCGTCGTGCCGATGTCAGAGGACGCCAAGAATCCTACAGGCCTTTCCAAAAAGCTTGGAGCTATCCAACGCCACTTTGAGGGAATCCTCGTATTGGTCTTGGACCACCTATCCGCCTATCAACGCAGCCGACTCATCGAGGAGTCCGCGGCCTTTATTGTCCCGGGCAATCAACTGTTCATCCCGCAGCTTGCCATGGACCTCCGGGAGCATTTTCGGCGAAGACGCGATTTTGCAGAGGACCAGCTTTCTCCGGCATCGCAGGCACTCTTCTTGCGACACCTGAACCTCAGGGACGTGGAAGACGCGCGACCGAGCGATCTCGCGGAAATCTTGCGATACTCGGCAATGTCGATCGGCCGCGCCTTCGAAGAGCTGGAAGCCAGCGAGCTTGCGCATGTGGAAACGCGAGGGCGCAGCAAGCATATCCAGTTCTCCGAAGCTCCTCGAGAATTGTTCGAAGCCGCAGCTTCAAGACTGCGCTCACCGGTCAAAGCCGAACATTGGTTTCGGGCACCCTCCCTGCCGAAGGGCTTCTACGGCAGCCCATTGCCTGAGTATCTGCCAACCGGTGGCGAAAGTGCACTCTCGGAGCGATCGACAATGTCCAGGCCCCGCATCATGCGTTTTGCTGCCGGGCCAAAGGACTGGAAGCGGATTCAAAGTGGCGAGTTTGGGAAAGAGGTCGAACAGGACGAGGAGCCGAACTTCGCGATCGACGTTTGGTGGTACGACCCCGATATCGTGTCGGGTGCGCGTGAGGTCGATGTGCTGTCGCTCTACCTGCAGTTCCGCGATAGCCCAGACGAGCGGCTGGAAGCCGCTGCGGAGCAATTGTTGGAGGAGTTCGCGTGGTAGTCGGTCTGGACAAGTTTCGAGAGCATTTCGCGGACCATGCCGACCACTATGCGGTTATCGGCGGCACCGCATGTTCGATGATTTTCGAGGAGGTCGGCATCGATTTCCGCCAGACCAACGACATCGACATGGTTCTCTGCGTAGAGGTGGTGGATCCGTCCTTCGCACAGTCCCTGAAGGCCTTTCTGGATAGCGGAGGTTACCAAGCACGCGAACGCAGCAATGGTCGCCGGGAGTTCTACAGGTTCCACAAACCGACCGACCCATCGTATCCGGCAATGCTCGAGCTCTTTGCGCGAAAGCCCGAAGCGCTGGAAATCCCTGAGGATGCGGGGCTGACGGTGGTGGAGGTTTCGGACGAAACCCTGAGCCTTTCCGCGATCCTGCTGGACACGGACTACTACGAGGCACTCCTTGAGAGCCGTCGCGCCATTGACGATATTCTTGTTCTCGATGAGCGCCTGCTCATCCCGTTCAAGGCCAGAGCATTCGTCGACCTGTCTCAGCGAAAGGATGATGGAGACGCGAATGCGAAGGGCAGCGATATCAGGAAGCACCGCAACGATGTGTTCCGGTTGCTTCAGCTTCTCCCTACCGATCAGCCCATCGAGGTTACCGAGCCACTGAAAGCTGACCTCAGGGCCTATGTTGATAGAGTGAAAGGGCTGGCAGACTTCGACCCGAATGCCTTCGGTGTCCCCATCGATCGAGAAACTGGCCTCGGCCTGATCTCCAGCCTCTACCAGCTCTGACGACCGCATCGACCGCCCCGCTGCGCAAGATGATAGCTCCGCGCGTCCGGCGATTGCTCAACCTGCGCCAATCGGCGTAAACACCAACCGGGCTCCGGTCGCGGCTGGATGAAAGACCCGTGGCAGGTCAGGTGCGGTAGTCGAGCATCAGACACCTATTTCTTCCACCTCTCGAGCGCGCAGATACTCTTGGCGATCCTCCTCATTTGTTTGCCTCAAAGTTCGCTGGCTCACCGCGAGATACAGATCGATCATTTGCCGATGAGCCCTATCGGTATAGGCTTGCGGATTGTTTCTGAGGCCAGCCATGTACCCCGTCAGTCGTCGGAAGAAGATCAGAGGATTGCAATAATCTTGGATATCATCCCAGCAGTCCATAAAGCCTTGGTTATTCAGGCGTGACGTCAACCTGCGGTCGCACTCGCCCTTACATACGGTAATCCCCCCGGAAAGTAGGGGGGATTACCGCGGCACCTCGACTACCAGGCCTTGCGCCACAAGATAGTCCCGGCAGAAGAGCTCCCAATCGTCACCATTTCTAATTTCCGTATAGTCAATCATCGGAAGCCTCTTGCTTTGGTTGGTCTCACGCAGTCATCTGCGCCTGCCGATAACTCCTTGTCAGATCATTTGACAAGCCGATCAACCGGATACGGGATTCACTACGTCGCTAATTCCAGATCCGGCAGGTCCCGCAGGCTCTGTAGATCGAAGGTCACCAGAAACGTCTCGGTCGTCACGAAGGTGTGCGGCGCCCCGGGTCGCGGCGACCGTGGCCCAGAGGCGATCAGATCCTTGTAGCGAAGCCGGGCCAAAAGATCGCGGCTGACCTCCTTGCCGAAGATGTCGGCCAGCCCCGCCCGGTCGATCGGCTGATGATAGGCGATGGCGCAGAGCACGCCCATCTCCATCTCGGTAAAAGCCAGGGACTGCTCGCCGAGATTGGCTGCCGTCTTGATCGCCTCGGCGAACTGGGTCCTGGTCCGGAACATCCACCCGCCGGCGACCTGCGCCAGCTCATAGGGGCGACCGGTCAACTCGGCCTGGATGTCGTCGATCAGCATCTCGACCGAGGCGCCCCGCCCTACCACGCCCGCGAGGTCCTCACGGCTGACTGGCGAGGCACTGGCGAAGAGCACCGCCTCGATCCGGCCCATCCATTCGCGCCAGCGCAGTTCCTGTGGCAGATCGGCAAGCTCCCGGTCGAAGACGGCGTCGCCCTCCTTCGCAGGTTTCGGCTTCCTGGTCGTGGTCGTCATGGCGAGACCTTTTGTTGTCGCATGGCCGAACCGCAAAACCGATTCCCACTTTCTCTGGCCATGCTCATAGCCCGTAGAGCCGGAAGGTCGGCCGCCCGGTCAGTTCTCGCGCCACGCCCAGCTCGACCAGCCGGTCGCAGAATCGCCGCGCGGCGCGGTCGGTCATCAGGATCGAGGTCCCGCGAATTCTTGGAGACAGCATTGACGCCGGGGCTACGGCATCCTCGGTCAGGAACAGATCGACCGCCGCGTCCGAGCCTTTGGCCCGCAGCTTCGATGCGATGGCGCGAAGCGCTGCCGCCCGACGGGCCAGATCCCGCGCCAGTCGAACAGTCTCTTCGATGGCCTCGAGGATCTGCACCTCGATTGCCAGCTCTGCCCCCTGACCTTCTGCTGTCAGATCGCGCAGCGCGGTCTTGGTCAACCGCTGCGCAGTCACGGGCAGCACCTGTTTCCAGTTCTGCGCCCGCGCAAGGACGACGTCCGAGAGCAAGCAGGCGACCCGCTCTGCCCGGTCGTCGGCCTCGAGCACGGCGCGCAGGGAGGCGACGCAACCCGACAACGGACCATGGGTCCGTGCGCGTTCCAATCCCAGGTCGAGCCAGGTGCCCACCTCGCCCGCGAAGTCCGCACCAACGAAGTCAGCGATCTCACCGATCTGGCCCGCCCGCGAACGGACGCCTTCGCGCCAGAACGCCAACAAATCGCCATCCGGGCCCCGCGCTTCGCCCGGCGGCGACAGGTGATAGGCATCACGGATATCCGCCTCGCGCGCCAGCCGACCTTCCAGTTTGGACGTCGTCACTGCGGCACTCAGCGCCAACCGGTTCGCAAGCAGCTTTGCCGGCACACCATGCCGCGGATCGGAGACCAGCTGATCGAGCACCGTCAGCGCAGCCCCCGACCGAAAGGCCACAGTTTCAAGGGTTTCCGCTCCCCCGGAGGTGACCCAACCCGGCAGCTGCGGTAGGGTGTTCAGGTCGTCGGAGATCGTGGCGGGCTGGTATGTCATGCCACAACACTAATCTCTCGCGGCGCTTTCGTCCACAATATGATGCCCAAACCGCCCCATCTTGCTGATCTCCTTCATGTCCAATAAGTTTGCCTTATCGGACACAAAAATGATATGCGTGGAAACATGGTCTCCAGCTCATGTTTCATCACTGGACTCGCCCGAAATCGGCCTTCTCGTCGAGCTCGTTCGTATTTCATTGGTGGACAAGGCTTTAGCTCAAACACTGGACTCCTGACGAAATGCCAAACCAGGTTGAAGCGGACCAAATTCGAGTCGGGGTTCGTGAGACTGGGTGGAGCAGTATTCGTGAGACTGGCGTTGGTTCGGACGTTTCCTGGCATTTTGGCAAGCTCTCTCATCGACCTGTGCGAACCCATGTCCGGCCGAAGGCCTTCAGCTCAACGAGAGAGGTTCTACTATGAGGGAGGATGACGATCGGATTACCCTGCCCGTGCATGTCGCCGGTTCCGGCACACTCGACCGCCTGGTCGACACCGCTCGGGACTACGCCAAAGCCTCGACGGCCGAGAACACGAACAAGGCCTATGCCGCCGACTGGAAGCACTTCGCGCGTTGGTGCAGGCTGAAGGGTGCGGAGCCCTTACCTCCGTCTTCAGAGATGATCGGCTTGTATCTGGCCGACCTGGCCGCGCCGACCAACGGGTCCCCTACCCTCTCGGTCAGCACCATCGAGCGCCGCCTCTCAGGTCTGGCATGGAACTATGCGCAACGGGGGTTCACTCTCGATCGCAAGAACCGCCACATTGCTTCGATCCTGGCGGGGATCAAGCGCAAGCACGCGCGCCCGCCGGTGCAGAAGGAAGCGATCCAGGCCGAGGACATCCTCGCGATGGTCGCCACCCTGCCCTACGACCTGCGCGGGCTACGGGATCGTGCGATTCTGCTCATTGGCTATGCCGGGGGTCTGCGCCGCTCGGAAATCGTCAGTCTCGACATGCACAAAGACGACACACCGGATTCCGGCGGATGGATCGAGATCATGGAGAAAGGTGCCCTCCTGACCCTCAACGCCAAGACCGGTTGGCGTGAAGTCGAGATCGGCCGCGGCTCGAAGGATCAGACCTGCCCCGTGCACTCGCTCCAGCAATGGCTGCACTTTGCCAAGATCGATTTCGGTCCGGTCTTCGTTGGCACCTCGCGCGACGGCAAAAGAGCATCCGAAACCAGACTGAACGACAAGCATGTCGCACGCCTGATCAAGCGCACGGTTCTGGACGCCGGCATCCGATCCGAGCTGACCGAAAAAGAGCGCCTGGCGCTGTTCTCAGGTCACTCACTGCGCGCCGGTCTCGCCAGTTCAGCGGAAGTCGACGAACGCTACGTGCAAAAGCAGCTCGGGCACGCCTCGGCCGAGATGACCCGCCGCTACCAGCGCCGGCGCGACCGGTTCCGCGTGAACCTGACCAAGGCCGCCGGACTCTGATTTTCTGCCCCATCACGCCGCCTGCCCGCTGAGCCTGCCATAGAAGCTGCGCTCGAGATGCAGCTCCCCTGCCCCGGCCTTCTCGACCATGCCGCGCAGATATCCGCCCGGCGAGGAAACTTCGCCCGCGCAATGCTTCTCGAAGACAAGCGCCAGCGCCGCTGTCGCCACCTGATTGCCCAGCCGGTCTTGCGCCACGTTCCACGCATGCTCGGACACCCCGATCATCGGCCTGAGCTGCCCGGCAACCCGGTGCAGATCACCCCAATCCTTCAGGAACCCGCCCATATTTCGGGCCCAGGACGCGAATTCAGGACAGGCTTGCATCACAGTCGGCAGATCCAGTGCTACGCGGTTCTTCCGCACCTCGGCCACCCACTCTTCCAGTTCCCTATCAACCTGATCTTCGGGCTGAGCATTGGGCACCACGGCCGCGATTTCCTCATTTTTTGAGGAATTACAAATTACAGGATTAAGTTGGTTTGTAACTAGTATATGGGGGCCTGAAATGACCTCCCTGGGGTTCATTTCTTGAGTCTTCTCGGGAACTTGTTCCTTAGTTTCCAGCGTGTTTTCCACAGGCTCAACCACCTGAGTTGCCTTGAGATAGGCAGCTTCGACACGCTTCTGAAGCTCCCTGAACCACGTCATGAGCCGGGCAAGCTGCTCGGAAGCTACGTGACGGCGCGGAAGCCGGTCGAGAAGCTCTTCGAAAAGACCCGTGAACCGCATCCAGGGCCCTCCCAGCGCGTTACTGACGGCCGCCTCGATCCGCGCGCGGATCATACGGCGTGCCACCGTGATCTGGCGCTTCAGGCGCTGGCAGAGCTCGCGTTCGGTTTGCAGCTTGGCATGCAACTCCTCGAACTCCTCGACGCGTGCCGACAGAGGCGACAGATCGAAGCCGTAGGCCTCGACAATGCGCCCATCAGCGTCCCTGCGGCCCCACCGCTTGCCGTTGGGGCTGTCCTGGAAGGAGATCACGCCGATCTCGGCCAGGCGCCGTGCATGGCGCTTGAGCGAGGAGAGCGAGAAGCCCGTCTGCTCCATTAGATAGGCGTTTGACGCCCAGACGATCGGGCGCTGCCCTTCCTCCCAATCGTGGGCCTGGGTAAAGGCCCCGAGGGTGTCGAGGAGCATCATGTCTCCGGCCTTGAGGCCAATGTATGCACCGACCCGCTTTACGGCCACGAAAGCCCGTGTTTTGGGTACAGCTACCTGTTCACCGGCTTGGGCAAGCTGCTCTG
>JBKDZR010000130.1:0-15352 GCA_047971485.1 Qingshengfaniella sp.
GCAACCCGGAATGGCCGGAATTCGTGCCGCCGGGGCCGGACAACCCGCTTGGCACCCATGCACTTTACCTGAGTTGGCAATATTACCGTATCCACGGCACCCATGATACGCGCAAGATCGGGCGGCAATCGTCAAACGGCTGCATCGGCCTTTATAACGAGGATATCCAGGAACTGTTCGGTTTTGCCAATGTCGGCACACAGGTTCTGCTGATCTGAGGGGCGACTTGCCCGCCAATCTGCGGCCTAAATGCAACTCGGGCCTCAGTAAGTTACTGGACCGTTGCGTTTTAGCGGATTGCGGGCAATAGAAAAATATGAGGTAAAGCTTTCCGTCGTCCGGTTCCTCACCCAAATCACGTCGGGCGGCACCTACTGGAGGTCAAAATGAAGAAACTCACTCTTGCCGCCGTTCTGGCCGCCGCTGCTACGACGGCTTCTGCTGGCAGCCTTGAAGAGCCCATCGTTGAGCCCGTTGTCATCGAAGAAGACACCGCCAGCTCGACCGGCGGCTGGATCATCCCGGTTCTGCTGCTGGCCCTGATCGGCGTCGCGGTCACCAACAGCTGATCTGTATAGAATTCAGGAAAAGGCGGCGCCACACCCAGCGCCGCCTTTTTCACGCCCAGTTGCCGGGTCCAGAGCATGCCGGACAAAATGGATACCGGCTTTGTGTTCCTGGAATACGCTTTATGCCGGATCTGACCGGGCCGGGGGCCAGTCGGCGCTTTGCATTTCGCGCAGGCGGCTTGCCGTCCGTTCGAATTCGAAGGACCCAGCCCCTTCCAGGTAGAGCCGCTCCGGTTCGTCGGCGGCGGTGACCACAAGCTGAACACCCGCCTCATAAAGCGCGTCGATCAGTGTCACGAAGCGTTTGGCTTCGTTGAATTTGCCCAGATCCATGCAGGGCACGTCTTCCAGGATCAGGACCCGGATGGCATCGGCAATGGCCAGGTAATCGGCTGGACCCAGGGGTTGGCCGCAGAGATCCCAGAACGAGACCCGGGCCACGCCGTTGCGAAACCGCGGCAGCACCACATCGCGCCCGTTGACCTTCAGTACCAGACCTTCACCATGGGGCAGCTGCAGGCCGCGGGCAAGGTTGGCGGCCATCTCGGTTGAAACCGGGCCATGCGATTCGCGCGGTGCCCCGGCCATTTCCGTCCACAGGCGATCCACGGCCACCCGGGCCTCGGCATCGGCGGGGTGGAAATACATCTGTTCGCCGCCAAAGCGATCCTGCCGGTGATCGAGGCCGGCGCCCATTTCCCGGACGACCATATGGGTTTTGATCATCTCGATGAAGGGCAGGAAAAGCTGTCGGTTCAGCCCATCCTTGTAGAGATCGTCGGGGGGGCGATTCGAGGTGGTGACCACGCAGACCCCGGCGGCGAAGAGCCGCTCAAACAGTCGTCCGACGATCATCGCATCGGTGATATCGGTGATCTGCATCTCGTCCAGGGCCAGCAGCCGGACCTTGGCGATCAGCTCGTCGGCGACGGGCAGGATGGCGTCATCCACCCCGGTTTTGCGCGCCGCATTCATCCCGGCATGGACATGTTGCATGAAGGCATGAAAGTGGATGCGTTGTTTGGGGATGCCGGCATGGGCGACAAACAGGTCCATCAGAAAGGACTTGCCGCGCCCGACCCCCCCCCAGAGATACAGGCCTTTGACAGGCGCGGGCTTGTCCTTGCGGCTGAAAAATCCGCGTTTCGGCTGGGGGGCGTTCAGATCGCGGCGCACCCGTTCAAGATCGGGCAGAACGGCCTCTTGCGCGGGGTCGGGGCGGATCACCCCTTCGAGAACCTGGGTCGCGTAGACTTTTTGCAGATCGGCCATCCGGTCCTAGCCCTCGCGCAGGGTTTCGATCATCAGCGCGACATTGTCGGGGTTGGCGTCGGGCGTGATTCCATGGCCGAGGTTGAAGATATGGGGCCCGCTGGCAAAGGCCGCGCGGATCCGCCGCACCTCATCCACCAGGGCTTGTCCGCCGGTGACCATGTGTCGCGGGTCGAGGTTGCCCTGCACGCAGCCATCCACCTGAACATGGCGGGCGGCCCAGTCGGCGCTGACCGAATTGTCCAGTGCCACGCAATCGGCCCCGGTCGCCTTGGCGAAACCGATGTAGCGATCCCCGGCCTGGCGCGGAAACAGGATGATCGGCACCTCGGGATGCGCTGCCTTCAGCGCGGTGACGATGCGGCGTGCAGGGGTCAGGGCATAGCTGTGGAAATCGGCGGCGCTCAGCGATCCGGCCCAGCTGTCGAACAGCTTGATTACCTGGGCGCCGGCGTCGATTTGCGCGGACAGATAGGCGATGGTTGCCTCGGTCAGTCGGTCCATCAGGTGATCGAACAGGGGCCGGTTTTCCGCCTTCAGCGCATGGGCCGGTCCCTGATCGGGCGTGCCGCGCCCGGCGATCATATAGGTGGCCACTGTCCAGGGTGCCCCGGCGAAACCGATCAGCGGGACCTCTGCCGGCAGGGCGCCGCGCAGGATCCGGATGGTTTCGTAGACCGGGGCAAGATGATCATGGATGGCCCCGGCGGGGTGCAGGCGATCGAAATCGGCCTGGCTGGTGATGGTGGACAGGCGCGGCCCTTCGCCGGTGACGAACCACAGATCGGCGCCAAGGGCCTGGGGCACCAGCAGGATATCGGCGAACAGGATCGCCGCATCGAAGCCAAAGCGCCGGATTGGTTGCAGCGTCACCTCTGCGGCCAGTTCCGGCGTGTAGCACAGTGACAGGAAATCCCCAGCCTTGGCCCGGGTCGCGCGATATTCGGGCAGATAGCGCCCGGCCTGTCGCATCATCCAGACCGGGGGAGTGGCCTGCACCTCGCCGGCCAGTGCGCGGAGAAGTTTTCTGGTTTCGGCCATCGGCATCCTCGCATATTTCTGCTTGCGGTCAGTCCCGCATAGGCCCGGCAATGTCAACGTCGGGACCATCGGCGGGGATTGGCTTTCGCGCCCGATGCCGGGTGATCTGCACCAGCCCGACCCGGCGGCGACAAGGAAGATATCATGCCCCAGCCCCTCCCCAGCCCGACCCGGCCCCTCAAGATTGGCACGCGCGGGTCGCCGCTGGCCCTGGCCCAGGCCCATGAAACGCGGGACAGGTTGGCGGCGCTGTTCGATCTGCCAGGCACGGCCTTTGAGATTGTTGTGATCACAACAACCGGCGACCGGGTTCTGGACCGTCCGCTCAAAGAGATCGGGGGCAAGGGCCTGTTCACCCGCGAGATCGAAGATGCGCTGTTGACCGGGGCCATCGACATTGCTGTTCATTCGATGAAGGACATGCCGGTTGTTCAGCCATCCGGGCTTGTGCTGGATTGCTACCTGCCCCGGGAAGACGTGCGCGACGCCTTTGTGTCGCCGGATTTTGCCCGGATCGCGGATCTGCCGGTGGGGGCCACTGTCGGGTCGTCCAGTTTGCGGCGGCGGGCGCAACTGGCCAACCGCCGCCCGGATCTGCGCCTGGTCGAGTTTCGCGGCAATGTCCAGACACGGATGAAAAAGCTGGCCGATGGGGTGGCCGTGGCAACGTTTCTGGCGATGGCGGGGCTGAACCGGCTGGGCCTGGCCGGCATTGCACGTGCGCCGATTGCCCCCGATGACATGTTGCCGGCGGTGGCGCAGGGGGCGATTGGGGTGGAACGGAGGCGGGATGATCTGGTCGCCGCCGCCCTGCTGGAGGCCCTGCATGATCGCGCGACGGGCCAGCGACTGGCGGCTGAGCGGGCCTATCTGGCGGCGCTGGACGGGTCTTGCGAAACCCCGATTGCGGGGCTGGCCGAACTGGATGGGGCGCGGTTGCGGTTGCGCGGCGAAATTCTGCGCATCGACGGAACTGCGGCCCTGTCCGATGAGGTGACCGGCGATGTGTCCGATGGGCCCGAAATGGGCCGGCGCCTGGCGGCGACGTTGTTGGAGCAGGCGGGGCCGGGGTTCTTCGATTGGCGCGTCGGTTGAGCGGAGGATCGTAAAAGCTTCATGTGCAGGCCGGCGCCGAAGCGCGCTACACTGTCCCGGGACCTGCAACAGGAGGCGATGATGGGCGCAGAGCGGGATGACGCGGGCATGGATTGGCTGGATCAGGAACTGGCCGATACCCTGGATGAAGACTATGAACTGGAACTGTCCGAGCCCGCCCTGTCTATGGAAATACGGCGTATTTACCGTAAATCCCATCCGCCAAGCCTGGAACGGCAAGATTACTTTCGCAAGCTTCTGGCGCTGCAATCTGAACTGATCAAGCTGCAGGACTGGGTGCAGCATCGCAAGGAAAAGGTCGTGGTCATCTTCGAAGGCCGCGACAGTGCCGGCAAGGGTGGGGTCATCAAGCGCATCACCCAGCGGTTGAATCCGCGTATTGCCCGGGTTGTCGCCCTGCCTGCCCCGTCCGAGCGTGAGAAAACCCAATGGTATTTCCAGCGTTATGTGCCCCATCTGCCGGCGGGCGGTGAAATCGTGCTGTTCGACCGGTCCTGGTACAACCGCGCGGGCGTTGAGCGGGTGATGGGCTTTGCCTCTGAGGATCAGGTTGAACAGTTCTTCAACGACGTGCCCGAATTCGAACGCATGTTGGTCCGGTCCGGGATCCGGCTGGTCAAATACTGGTTTTCGATCACCGATGAGGAACAGCAGATGCGGTTTCTCATGCGCATCCACGACCCGATGAAACAGTGGAAGCTCAGCCCGATGGACCTGCAATCCCGGGTCCGCTGGGAGATGTACACAAAAGCCAAGGAAGAAATGTTCGCCCGGACCAGCATCCCCGAGGCGCCCTGGTACATCGTTGCCGGGAACGACAAGAAACGGGCGCGGCTGAACTGTATCGACCACCTTCTGGGGATGATCCCCTATGAACCGGTCCCGCATGAGGACATCACCCTGCCGGAACGGGTCTATAATCAGCAATACGAGCGGGCGGTGCTGCCGCCGGAACTGTATGTGCCGCGAAAATACTGATCGGATCAGGGCGTATCTTCCTCTGGCAAGAGGGGATGGGCGCCTTCGGGCAGGTGGCTGCTGATCATGTCGTAAAGCAAGGCCTTGCGCAGCGGTTTGGTCAGGTAAAAGTCGATGCCCGCTTTCAGGATTTCGTCGTCATCGCCGCTCATGGCGTGGGCGGTCAGGGCGCAGATCGGCACGCGTGGCTGGCCCGATTCGTCTTCGATTTGCCGGATGGCCTGGGCGGCTTCCTTGCCGTCCATTTCGGGCATCGAGATATCCATGAAGATCAGGTCCGGGCGCTGTGCGCGAAAGGCGTCTACCGCTTCGCGGCCGTTGACCGCAAAGCTGAGGTCAATGTCCAGATCCTTGATCATCTTCGACAGAACCAGCCGGTTGGTCTTGTTGTCCTCGGCGGCCAGCACGCGCATCCGCCGGGGTCCGCTATCGGGTTCGGCCGGGGCTGGCGGGTCGGCGGGTGTTTCCTGCGGTTCCACCGGGTCCAGCGGCGCGCTGTCCGGGACGGAAGGTGTTGTCAGTCCGGCGATACGGGTCAGAAGGTCGTCGCGCAGCATCGGGGTTTGCAGGACATCGGTGGTCCCGGTCGCGCGCAATTCAGCGGCGACATGCGTGGCCGAGGCCGAGAGGACCAGGACCGGTGTCACTACGCCGCCCTGACGCAGTTCGCCGATCACAGAGGCCAGGGACATGCCGGCCTGATGGTGGATCAGGATCAGGTCGCAATCGGCCAGGCAAGGATCCGACAGCGATGGAAAAGCCGCTGCGCGCGTGGTTCGCAGGCCGACCGCAGCCATTTGGTGGTCGAGAATCGTACTGCTGAGATCCTGGTGATCGACGATCAGCGCGTGCCGGAAGGGCAGGGCTGGCCGGTTTTGCGGCGGATCTTCGTCATTGGGCAGGGTCAGGCGGATGTGAAAGGACGCGCCCTGGCCCTCGACCGATTCCGCCCAGATCCTGCCCTCCATCAGTTCGACCAGTTGCCGGGTGATTGCCAGGCCCAGCCCCGTGCCTTCGAATTTGCGGTTTCGATCGCTTTCGACCTGATTGAATTCGCCGAAAATATGATCAATCTTGTCCTCTGGGATGCCGATGCCCGTATCCTCAATCGTCAGACTGAGGGCATAATGCGGGTCCGGGTCGTCATTGGGGGCGCCGGTGATCCGGATCAGGACATGCCCGCTGGAGGTAAATTTGACGGCATTGCCCAGCAGGTTGGTCAGGATCTGCCGCATTCGCCCCGGATCCGCGATGAACCGGGCAGGCAGGGCCATGTCGTAATCGACCAGCAGCGCCAGCCCCTTTTTGCGGGCTGAAGGATCAAGCAGGACCAGCACCTCATGGACCAGCCGTTCCAGATCGAAAGCATCGGGATGCAGGGTCAGGCGGGCGGCCTCGATCTTGGAATAATCCAGGACATCGTTGATCAGCACCAACAGGGTGTCGCCCGATGACCGGATCGTTTCGGCGTAAAGCCGCTGTTCTTCGCTAAGGTCTGTATCGCAGAGCAGGTCTGCCATGCCCACCACCCCGTTCATCGGGGTGCGGATTTCGTGGCTCATGTTGGCGAGAAAGGCGGATTTGGCGCGATTGGCGCTTTCGGCCCGGGCCCGTTCGGCCTTGAGCTGTTCCTCATAGCGGATCGTATCGGTGATATCGAGTGCGAGGCTGACCATATCGCCGTCGCGGGCGCGGCGATCAAGGAACTTGATGCGGCGTTCGTCATAGAACTTGATCGTCACGGCCTCGATCGGGTCGTTGGACCATCGGGCGCGCATGCGCTGAATCCAGTCGTCGCCATTTTCAAAGCCGATGTCGATCAAGCCTTCATCGACCAGCATGTGCAGCAGGTCTTCGTAGCGGCAGCCGGGGGTGATACCTTCGATGTCTTCGAACAGGCGCATATAGGCGGGGTTGGCGATGACCAGCTGTTCGCGGGCATTGAACACGGCGAACCCGTCCTGAATGGTTTCCATCGCATCCCAAAGCCGGGTTTCCGCCTTCAGCGCCAGGGTGTTGGCCCGTTGCAGATCGGCGCGGACCTGGGTGTTTTCGCCTTTCAGTTCCTCGGCTTCATCGCGATAGACGCGGGCCTCTTTGCGCTTGAGGACAACCTCATTGCTGAGATGCCGGGCATGCTGTGACAGCCGGCGGTTTGCATCCGACAATTCAATGCTTTTTTGCGCGAGCAGGCGTTCGGCGGCCAGCCGGGCGCGCCGTTCCTGTGCCAGAAGGTCGTTGATGCCCCGGTTCTGAATGCCCATGTGTGATCCGTTTGCGGCCCGCGTCCACGGATAGGTGAAAATGGTGAACAGGGGCTGAACCCGGGTCCGGTCCGCCCGTTTCGGGCGTCAGATCCGGCCGGGGTGTGCCGGGTCGCTGTGTGTCATCTCAATCAGCGTGATTTCCGGGGGAACGCCGAACCGAAGGGGCAGACCGGAATAGCCCAGTCCGGCGGATACGATCAGATGGCGGTCGCCGTCGCGGTGGTGGCCGATGGCATAGCGGTCGCCATAATTGGACGGCGTCATGGGGCGGCGACCGAACACCACGAACTGCCCGCCATGGGTATGTCCGCTGATCTGCACCACGGCGCGGTCATCGCCCCGGGCGAAATAGTCGGGTTCATGGGCCAGCAGGATGGTCGGGCTGTCCTTGGGTAGGGCGGCAAAGGCGGCCTCGGGGTCTTCTCGGCCGGGCAAGTCCCGACCCCGGGCAAACTGGCTGTCCAGCCCGACAAGGTGGAAGGTACGGGTGCCGTGGCTGATCGCGACAGAGGTGTTGGACAGGCAGGGGATGCCGGCCCGGGCCAGCTCGTCGCGGACCGCGCTGTCTTGGCCATCGCTGGCCCGGGCGCGCGGGTCGTCCACATAGTCGTGGTTGCCCATGATCGCGAATACCCCCAGGGGGGCAGACAGGCCGGCAAAGAGCGGGATGATCCGTTCGGCGCGGGGATGCCGGCAGGGCATGAAGCGGTCGGGCAGGAAATCGCCCGACAGCAGGATCAGATCGGCCCCCAGGTCCTGTACCTGATCGACGATCCGCGCAATTATCCGCGGGTGGGCCCAGGGGTGACAGACATGGGGATCGGCGATCACCGCGATGCGCAGGTCAGGGGCCGTCCAGCGGGGGCTGCCGATGCGATGATGGGTCAGGCGCGGCAGACCCCACAACCCACAGGTCCCGCGTGCGGGCCGCTCTGGGTGGGGCGGGGTCCAGCGGGGGCGCGGGGAAGGGGTGACAGAGGGCATGGCCCCTGTCACCATGGAACCGGCCCCGGCGCAAGCCCGGGGGATGGATCGCGCCTCAGGCGGCGTCGAACTGCAAGGGACGGATCTGCTGGAACAGCCCGGTCTGAGCCAGCGCCTCCAGTGCGGCCGCTTTCGGGGCCTCATCGAGATAGAGCAGCGCAATCGCGTCCTCGCCGGGCTTGTTGCGGCCCAGGGTAAAGTTGGCGATGTTCACCCCATTGCGGCCCATGGTTTCCCCCAGGGCCCCGATAATCCCGGGCACATCGCGGTTGGTCGTATAGAGCATGTGGGCCCCGATCTCGGCGTCGATATTGATGCCCTTGATCTGGATGAAGCGCGGCTTGCCGTCGGAAAACACCGTGCCGGCGATGTTGCGCGTGCGTGTGGCCGATTCCACCGTCAGCCCGATATAGCCGTCGAAGGCGCCGGTCTTGGCCTGGGTGGTCTTGGACAGCTTGATCCCGCGCTCCTTGGCGGCCACGGGGGCGGACACCATGTTCACATCGGGGTTCGTGGCCTTCATGAAACCCGCGAGGGTCGCGGCATTCAGCGCCTCGGTGTTCATGCCCGCAACCACACCGTCATAGAGCACGTTGATCGACTTGACCGGTTCGCCCGTCATTTGGCCAACAAAGGCGCCCAGATGCTCGGCCAGCTTGATCCACGGGCCCATGACGGCGGCCTCTTCGGCGGTGACCGAGGGCATGTTCAGCGCATTGCTGACCGCGCCGCTGAGCAGATAGTCAGACATCTGTTCAGCCACCTGCAGGGCGACGTTTTCCTGCGCTTCGGTGGTGGCGGCGCCCAGATGCGGGGTGCAGACCACGTTTTCCAGCCCGAAGAGCGGGTTTTCCGTGGCCGGTTCCACGCTGAACACGTCAAAGGCCGCGCCGGCGACATGGCCGGAACGGATCGCATCGGCCAGGGCCACCTCATCGACCAGCCCGCCGCGGGCGCAGTTGATGATCCGCACGCCTTTTTTCGTCTTGGCCAGGGCCTCGGCCGACAGGATGTTGGCGGTGGCGTCGGTCTTGGGCACATGCAGGGTGATGAAATCGGCGCGGGCCAGCAGCTCGTCCAGATCCACCTTGGTCACACCGATCTGCTTGGCGCGTTCCTCGCTGAGGAAGGGGTCGAAGGCGATGACCTTCATCTTCAATCCCAGCGCGCGGTTGCAGACGATCGACCCGATATTGCCGGCGCCGATCACGCCGAGGGTCTTGGCGGTCAGCTCCACCCCCATGAAGCGGGATTTTTCCCACTTGCCGGCCTGGGTCGAGGCATCGGCGGCCGGGATCTGGCGGGCCACCGCGAACATCATGGCGATGGCATGTTCAGCCGTGGTGATCGAGTTGCCAAAGGGCGTGTTCATCACGATGATCCCCTTGGCTGAGGCCGCCGGGATATCGACATTGTCCACACCGATCCCGGCGCGGCCGATCACCTTCAGCCGGTTTGCAGCCTGGATGATCTTTTCGGTGACCTTGGTGGCGGACCGGATCGCCAGCCCGTCATATTGGTCGATGATGGACAGCAGCTTGTCCTTGTCCTTGCCGAGATCGGGCTGGAAATCGACCTCAATGCCGCGATCACGGAAGATCTGGACGGCGGTTTCGCTAAGTTTGTCGGAAACGAGAACGCGGGGGGCCATGGTGGGCTCCTTCGAATGGGGATATCGGGGGCGGCCCGGAATGGTCCGGGCCGCGGGAACGGGATCAGGCGGTGGCGGCCAGGGCGGCGCGCTCGGCCTGATAGGCCCAGGCCAGCCAGGGCAGCAGGGCCGCGACATCGGCGGTTTCCACCGTCGCGCCACACCAGACCCGAAGGCCCGGGGGCGCATCGCGATAGGCGCCCAGATCCAGTCCGACGCCTTCACCTTCCAGCCGCTTGGCCACGGCCTTGGCGAAGGCGGCGCCATCGGGGATGGTCGGATCGGTGAAGGTCAGGCAGACCGAGGTGGTGGATCGCGTCGCCGGATCCGTGGCCAGAAAACCGATCCAGTCATGGGCGGCGACGAATTTTTCGACCTCGGCGAAATTGGCCTCGGTGCGGGCGATCAGCCCCTTGAGGCCGCCGACGGATGCCGCCCAATCCAGCGCGAAGAGGTAGTCCTCAACGCAGAGCATCGAGGGGGTGTTGATCGTCTCGCCCTTGAAGATGCCCTCGATCAGCTTGCCGCCCTTGGTCAAGCGGAAGATCTTGGGCAGGGGCCAGACCGGGGTATGGCTTTCCAGCCGTTCCACCGCGCGCGGGCTGAGGATCAGCATGCCATGCCCGCCTTCGCCGCCCAGTACTTTCTGCCAGGAAAACGTGGTTACATCCAGCTTGTCCCAGGGCAGATCCATCGCAAAGGCCGCCGATGTGGCGTCGCAGAAGGTCAGGCCTTGGCGGTCCGCCGGGATCACCGCGCCGGATGGCACCCGCACCCCGGATGTCGTGCCGTTCCAGGTGAAACACACGTCATGGTCATAGTTCAGCGCCGCCATATCCACGATCTGGCCATAATCAGCCGTGTGAACCGTGGCGTTGTCCAGTTTCAGCTGCTTGACCACGTCGGTCACCCAGCCGGCGCCGAAGCTTTCCCAGGCGACCATCTCGACGGGACGGGCGCCCAGCATGGACCACATGGCCATTTCGAAGGCACCGGTATCCGAGGCGGGCACGATGCCGATCCGGTAATCGGCGGGGATGCCGAGCACCGCGCGCGTCGTCTCGATCGCGGCTTTCAGCTTTTCCTTGCCGATGGCAGCGCGATGCGATCGACCCAAGGGGGCATCGGCCAGCGCCTGCAGCGTGAATGTGGGGGGTTTGGCGCAAGGGCCAGAAGAAAAGCGCGGATTGGCCGGCCGCGCGGCCGGAGCTTGGTTCGCCATGGTGCTACCCTTCCAGATAAGCGCCCCTCGTTGGGGAGGGGTGTCCCGCGGATGCATCTACGTCTCTGTCGGCGCATATGCAAGTTTTCCGGGATGGGCCGCGCGGGGAGAAAGCTGAAATTTCGAGGGATCCGATGACGCGCGTTTCCGATTGGCGCGGGTTTGATCAAATGCGTGGCATCTGGGTTCGGGATGACGCAGCGGGTGCCCTGTTTATGCCAAGAAAACCACACATCTGCCCGTTTTTTAATCATTATGGCGCGCTGATCTGGGGTGGAGAGGGGTTTCGTCCCCTGTTGGCTTTCCTCCCGGGGGCGGGCGGGCGACAGGTCCGGCCATGGGCAATCCGCTGAGCATCGTTGTCGTTGAAGGGGATCGCAACCGCGCGTTGCAGATCGTCGACAGTCTGCGCCACGCCGGGGACTATGAAATCCACGTGATCGCCGAGGCCACCGGCCTGGCCCGGCAGATCCAGGCGCGCCAGCCCGATGTGGTGCTGATCGACATCGAAAACCCATCCCGGGACATGCTTGAGGAACTGGCCCTGGCCTCGGGTCCGATGGAACGCCCGGTGGCCATGTTCGTCGATCGCTCGGATGACGGGCTGACCGCCGCCGCAATTGAGGCGGGCGTGTCCGCCTATGTCGTGGACGGGATGCAGGCTGCGCGTCTGAAACCCATCCTGGATGCGGCCATCGCCCGGTTCCGGGTTTTTCAGCGGATGCGGACCGAGCTGGTGGAAACCAAGCGCGCGCTTGAGGAACGCAAGCTGATCGATCGGGCCAAGGGGATCATCATCAAGGCCCGCAACGTGGACGAGGATCAGGCCTATGCCATCCTGCGCAAGGCAGCGATGGATCAGGGCAAGCGGCTGGCCGATGTGGCGGCGGCGCTGGTGACGGCGGCGGGGTTGCTGCAATGAAGATGACAGAGATGAATGTCGGGTTCATCCCGCTGGTGGATGCGGCCCCGTTGATCGTGGCGCAGGAAATGGGCTTTGCCGGGGAAGAGGCGATCGCGCTGAATCTGTGCCCGGCGCCGTCCTGGTCGCGCCTGCGCGATATGTTACGCTTCGGTCAGATCGACGCGGCGCATATGTTGTCGCCGGTGCCGGTGGCGGCCGCGCTGGGGCTGGGCGGGGCCGGGGCGCGGCTGGCCACTGTTTCGGTTCTGTCGATCAATGGCAGTGTCATTGGCGTGTCCCGCGCGCTTGAGGCCCGGTTGCGCGCCATCGGCCATGATTTCGGGTTCGCCGATGCGCGGGCCGCCGGTCTGGCGCTGATTGCGGCCAGCGGTGACAAGTTGCGCATCGGGGTGCCGTTTCCGTTTTCCATGCATGCCGAGCTGGTGTTCTACTGGCTGACGACGCTTGGCCTGCCGGCGCCGGAACGGATTGAGGTACGCACCGTGCCGCCGGCGCTGATGGCCGATGCGATCGCGGCCGGTGAAATCGATGCCTTTTGTGTGGGTGAGCCTTGGGGATCGACTGCCGTCGATACTGGTGTCGGGGCGCTGTTGCTGCCCGGGTCAGCGATCTGGGCCTTTGCGCCGGACAAGGTTCTGGCCGTGCGCGCGGATTGGGCGGATACCGAGCAGGCCTTGCTGAGCCGGCTGATCCGGGCGGTCTGGCGGGCGGGGCGGTGGCTGGCGGATCCGGCCTCGCGCATGTTGGCAGCGGAATTGCTGGCCCGGCCGGGCTATCTGAACCTGTCACCGGAATTGATCGACCGGGGCCTGTCCGGCCGTCTGGTGATTTCCCGCGCGGGTGAGGAACGCATGGTGCCGGGGTTCGTGGAATTCCATCGCGGTGCGGCCAGCTTTCCCTGGCGCAGTCAGGCAGAATGGATCGGACGGCAACTGGCGGCGCGCACCGGGGCCGATCCGGTCAGGGCCATTCCTGCCGCCCGCGCGGTGGCCCGCACCGATTTGCATCGGGTTGCCCTGGCCGGCACGGCGGCGGATCTGCCCGGTGCCTCATCCAAGGTTGAGGGGGCGGTCACCGGCGATCGCAGCGTGCCCTCGGCCTCGGGTAACCTGATTCTGTGCCGCGATACATTCTTCGATGGCCGTATTTTTGAGCCAACCGATGTCTGACGCCCATCAATTGTGCATCTGCGGCAACATTGGTGCTGCGGCTGCATAAAACCGGGCTGGATCCCCCGTATTTCCGTTGCTCGATCCGCCCTGACCGCATCAAATCGTCTTAGGCCGACAAAGACGTCTGCCCCCGAAATATCCCGAATGACCGGGAACCTGAGCAAAGCCGCTCGACAGACCGCCCTTCCCCCCCAGGCGGTTTTGTCGGCGGCTTTTTTTCTGTGCCCGGTCCTTGCCGGGCAAGTGAAAGGGACACCTATGAAGACGCTCTTGCTGGGCCTCTCGGCATCTGCAGCGCTGACCTCCCCGGCCCTGGCCCAGATGCTGGATCTGGAAAAGGACGAACTGACCTTCGGCTTCATCAAGCTGACCGATATGGCCCCGCTGGCCGTCGCCTATGAGCAGGGCTATTTCCTGGATGAAGGCCTGTTCGTCACGCTGGAGGCCCAGGCCAACTGGAAGGTTCTGCTGGATGGTGTGATCGACGGGCAGCTGGACGGGGCCCACATGCTGGCCGGTCAACCTCTGGCAGCGACCATTGGCTATGGCACCCAAGCCCATATCATCACGCCCTTTTCCATGGATCTGAATGGCAATGGCATCACCGTGTCCAATGATGTCTGGGCGATGATGAAGCCCAACATCCCGACCATGGCCGATGGCCGCCCGCAGCATCCGATTTCGGCCAGTGCGCTGATGCCGGTGGTCGATGCCTTCCGTGCCGAGGGCAAGGCCTTTGGCATGGGGATGGTGTTCCCGGTCTCGACCCATAATTACGAACTGCGCTACTGGCTGGCCGCTGGGGGGCTGAACCCTGGGTATTACGGCCCTGACAATGTTACCGGCCAGATCGGGGCCGATGTCTTTCTGTCCGTCACGCCGCCGCCCCAGATGCCCGCCACGTTGGAGGCCGGCACGATCTTTGGCTACAGCGTCGGTGAGCCGTGGAACCAGCAGGCGGTGATCAAGGGCATCGGCGTGCCGGTGATCACCGATTACGAGCTGTGGAAGAACAACCCCGAAAAGGTCTTTGGCCTGTCCTCAGATTTCGCAGAAGCCAACCCCAACACCACCATTGCCGTAACCAAGGCGTTGATCCGGGCGGCCATGTGGCTGGACGAGAATGACAATGCAAACCGCGCCGAGGCGGTCGAGATCCTGGCCCGGTCCGAATATGTGGGCGCGGATTATGAGGTGATCGCCAACTCGATGACCGGCACCTTTGAATATGAAAAGGGTGACATTCGCGATGTGCCTGATTTCAATGTCTTCTTCCGCTATAACGCCACCTATCCCTTCTATTCCGATGCCGTTTGGTACCTGACCCAGATGCGCCGCTGGGGTCAGATCCCCGAGGCCAAGCCCGACAGTTGGTATGATGAGGTCGCCCACGCGGTCTACAAGCCCGAGATCTACCTGGCTGCCGCCCGGCTGCTGGTCGATGAAGGGCTGGCGCAGGAAGCCGATTTTCCCTGGGACAGCGATGGCTACAAGGCGCCGACCCCGGGGGCCGATATCATCGACGGCATTGCCTATGACGGGCGGGCACCCAACGCCTATCTCGATAGCCTGCCCATTGGCCTGAAGGGCGACCAGCGTGTGACCGGCACCGGTGTCGATGGCTGAGCGCTGCCCCTTTCCCCCTGATCCAAGGATTTCGCGATGACCACGATTGACCCAGGATTTTCCACAACCGATGCCGCCCGCGAGGCCCGCCGCGCCCGTTTGTTCACCCGCATCAACGCCGCTGACAAATGGTTTCAGGTGCTTGGCCTCAGCTGGCTGACCCCGATGATCAAGGCGGCTGCCGGCGACAACCCCCGTGCCCAGATGTCAGAAATCGGGCGTCTTCTGCTGGTGCCGCTGCTGGCGATCTGTGCCTTTCTGCTGCTTTGGGGAATGCTGGCGCCCAAGGTGCAGACCTCGCTGGGGGCGGTGCCCGGTCCGGCGGCTGTGTGGTCCGAGGCGCAGACCCTGCATGCCGATGCGATGGCCACGGCGGAAAAGAAAGCCCGGTTCGAACAGATGGTTGCCCAGCGCAACCAGCGGCTGGTCGATGCCGGTCGCGCCGATGAGGTCAAGACCATCGCCTATACCGGGGCGCCCAGCTATTATCAGCAGATCTGGACCTCGATCACCACGGTGTTCTTCGGCT
>JBKDZR010000131.1:0-4434 GCA_047971485.1 Qingshengfaniella sp.
GGGTGACCGGGCGACCGAGGTCGGGAATTTCCAGACCAGCCCCAGTTGGGGATCACGGATCGCAAGCCATATCGACAATGACGATCTGTCCAACCTAATGGCGGGACGGACACTCCACTCAAACGAAATTCATTCAGCCTGCGCAGGTTGCATGAAGATCGTGGCTACGGCGGCTGAATCGCGACGTATCGCGCGAATGAGAAGGAAACAAAGCACGAAAACTCGTGTGCAAATACTGCACACAGAACTCATCAAACATTTGATTTACACCAACAATCCACCTTATCCATCATGGGGGCAACGGAAAGCCTATGTGCCTGATGCGTCATCATTTTCATCTTACCATCAACACACTGCGCGGTGACGTGTGCACCTCGTTCCAGCACGGAACACACCCCGGACACAATCAGGCCCGCGGAAAGGGCCACTCTGTCAGCGGGGCCATCCCGCAGCGCGCATCTATACACATCGGCGGCGCCTCGGCCAAGACATTCGGGGGGCGCATCGCCCCACCGAAGGGGTTCCACACCAGCCAAAACCGTCCAGAGCCGGCACTCTGCCCCGGCCCCGCGATCCTCGTGTGATTGACTTCCCCCCGGGGCACCGCCATGAACAAGGGGAAGGATCCTAGACGGGGAAGAGAGCCTATGAAGAAGGTCTATGCATCTGCCGCCGAGGCACTGGACGGGTTGCTGTTCGACGGCATGACGATTGCGGCGGGCGGTTTCGGTCTGTGCGGCATTCCCGAACTTCTGATCGCGGCCATCCGCGATGCCGGGACGCAGAACCTGACGGTCGCCTCGAACAATGCGGGGGTCGACGATTTCGGCCTGGGCCAGTTGCTGCAAACCCGCCAGGTCAAGAAGATGATGTCCTCTTATGTCGGCGAAAACGCGGAATTCATGCGCCAGTATCTGGCCGGCGAACTGGAACTGGAATTCAACCCCCAAGGCACCCTGGCCGAACGGATGCGCGCCGGTGGTGCCGGCATTCCGGGTTTCTACACCCCCACGGGCGTCGGTACCCAGGTGGCCGAGGGCAAGGAACACAAGGACTTCGACGGCAAGACCTATATCCTCGAACGCGGGATCGTGGCCGACCTGTCCATCGTCAAGGCCTGGAAAGCCGAAGACACCGGCAATCTGCGGTTCCGCAAGACCGCCCGCAACTTCACCCCGCCGGCGGCCATGTGCGGCAAGGTCTGCATCGCCGAGGTCGAGGAAATCGTGCCGCGCGGCGCGCTCGATGGCGATCTGATCCACCTGCCGGGGATCTATGTGCACCGCCTGATCCAGGGTGAGCACGAAAAGCGCATCGAACAGCGCACCGTCCGCACCGCCTGACCCTCTGGGCCGCCCCGTTCGCTGGCGGCGCCCACCGACACACGCAAGGGAGAACACGATGCCTTGGGATCGCAACCAGATGGCCGAACGGGCCGCGAAGGAACTTGAAGACGGCATGTACGTCAACCTCGGGATCGGCATCCCGACACTTGTCGCCAATTACACCGGCAACAAGGACATCACGCTGCAATCGGAAAACGGGATGCTGGGCATGGGCCCTTTCCCCACCGATGATGAGGTTGACCCCGACCTGATCAACGCCGGCAAGCAGACCATCACCGAACTGAACCGCACCAGCTATTTCGACAGCGCCACCTCATTCGGGATGATCCGCGGCGGCAAGATCGCCTGCGCGATCCTCGGCGCCATGGAAGTGGCCGAGAACGGCGATCTGGCCAACTGGATGATCCCCGGCAAGCTGGTCAAGGGCATGGGCGGTGCCATGGATCTTGTGGCCGGTGTCGGCAAGGTGATCGTGGTCATGGATCACACCAACAAGGCCGGCGAATCGAAGGTGCTGAAGGCGTGCACCCTGCCCCTGACCGGCACAGGCGTGGTTGGCCGGATCATCACCAATCTGGGCGTAATGGATGTGGTCAAGGGCGGACTGAAGATCGTCGAACTGGCCCCCGGCGTCAGCGAAGATGATCTGCGCAACGCGACCGAGGCCACGATTGTCTGATATCCGCAAGGAAATCGACGGGGCCAAGGGCCGATACGTTCTGGAACGCGGCGGGGAAGAGGCTGAATTGACCTTTTCCATCGCCGCACCGGATCTGGTGATCGCCGAGCATACCGGGGTGCCGGATGTCTTTCGGGGCACCGGCGCCGGTAAGGCCCTGGTCGAACGCCTGATTGCCGATGCCCGGGCCGAAGGGTTCCGGATCGTGGCGCGTTGCAGCTTTGTCGATGCCCAGCGAAAACGCCACCCGGACTGGGCGGACCTGTTTCAGGTCTGATCCGACCACAGGCGGTCAGCACATCGTGTGCCAATTGCGTTGACGACGGACTTGGCCTTGCATCGCAAAAGGCAGGTTTGGGGCCCTGTTTGCCAATAATACCGCACCGGCGCGGCACGGTGTGGGCTGCTGGATCCAGTGGTGGCTTTGAAAGCGACCCTTATTTATGGCCGTTGGTCTTCTCCCCCCACGCCCCTCCAGGCCGGTTGGTCCGGGATGTGCAAGCACAGCTTTTCGCCCAGCCGCAACTGGCCCTCGCGTTCGACCCACGCGGTGATCCCCCGCCGGCCCTTGGCCGCAGCCTTGAACAGCCTGCCCGCCTCATCGGTTGCTGGATCGGCATTGATCGTCTTGACCGGAACCGTACAGGGGCGGTTTTCCATGTCCACCACCAAGGTCGCCCCGCCCTCGGCCTGCAGACGCGATGAGGGCGGCAGATGGCTGAAATCCGGGATCCCTTCAACCACCATGTTGGCCCCGATCAGGGCCGGGTCGAGCGCCGCCAGCCCCATCGCCTCGGCGATCCCCGCCAGTTCCTCGGCTGAAAGAACGGATAATTGCCGGGTGTTCCGGATCTCGGTGCCCTTGGGATATTGCGCCGTGACACGGCTGCAAGAACGCCGCGTCATCCCGGTCTGGGCCGCGCCCACCGCCCCGGCAAAGGTCAAGTCCAGCGACGCAACCGGATCCGCGCGCAGGCCGCGCGTGCGGTCGGGCACATAGCCCAGCCAGGTGATGGTGCCATAACAGCGTGTCGGGATCAGGGCGGGCATGGGCAACCTTCCGTTCTGGGTATTTTCTTTTCATCACGGGCCAGGCCCCGGGAAAGTGCAAACCATCCCATGCGTCGCCAACAAATGCGAAGGCCCCGGATCCACAGGGGTCCGGGGCCTTGATCTGCACAAAGGGCCCGCTCAGGCCGAGGGCTCGGGTTCCAGCCCCTTGTCCTCGCCCCGTGGCCGCATCGTCTTGGGGATCGCGGTGACCGACGGCGTGTCTCCGGTCGGGGTCTGATCGTCGTCATCGCCACGGTTCAGCGGCTCGCCGGCGATGGCCCGGGTGATCTCGGCGCCGGTCAGGGTTTCGTATTCCAGCAGGGCCTGGGCCAGACGATGATGTTCCTCGGCATGTTCGGTCAGGATGCGCTTGGCGGTTTCATAGCCCTCATCCACCAGTTGACGCACCTCTTCGTCAATGCGCTTCTGGGTTTCCGGCGCGGCCTGACCGCCGGCCTGATAGTTGCCCAGATAGGACTGCTGTTCATTGGCATAGTCGATATTGCCCAAGGCGTCGGAGAACCCGAACTGGGTGACCATGGCCCGCGCGATCCGCGACACCTGCTGGATGTCCGAGGCCGCGCCCGAGGTGACGTTCTCCTTGCCGAAGATCAGTTCCTCGGCCACCTTGCCCCCCATCGCCATGGCGATCTTGGACTTGTACTTGGTGTAAGTCACTGACAGCTGATCGCGTTCCGGCAGGGACATGACAAGGCCAAGCGCCCGGCCGCGCGGGATGATCGTTGCCTTGTGGATCGGGTCATGCTGCGGGACATTCAGGCCGACAATGGCGTGGCCTGCCTCGTGATAGGCGGTCAGCTTCTTCTCATCCTCGGTCATGACCATGGAGCGCCGTTCCGCCCCCATCATCACCTTGTCCTTGGCGTTTTCGAAATCTTCCATAGTTACGAAACGCCGGCCCACCCGAGCGGCCATCAGCGCGGATTCGTTGACCAGGTTGGCCAGATCGGCACCAGAGAAGCCCGGCGTGCCGCGCGCGATGATGCGCAGATCCACATCGGGGCCCAGCGGCACCTTGCGGGCATGGACGCTGAGGATCTTTTCACGCCCCTTGATATCGGGGTTCGGCACCTGCACCTGACGGTCGAACCGGCCCGGGCGCAGCAGCGCGGGATCCAGCACATCGGGGCGGTTGGTGGCCGCAACGATGATGATGCCCTCATTGGCCTCGAACCCGTCCATTTCGACCAGCAGCTGGTTCAGGGTTTGCTCGCGCTCATCATTGCCGCCGCCATAGCCCACGCCGCGCGACCGACCAACGGCGTCAATCTCATCAATGAAGACGATGCAGGGGGCGTTTTTCTTGGCCTGTTCGAACATGTCGCGCACCCGGCT
>JBKDZR010000132.1:0-26511 GCA_047971485.1 Qingshengfaniella sp.
CCTGGGTATCCGCCCGCTCATCGGGGACCTGCGGAAAAATGTGACCCGGCGAAATGATGTCTTCGCGACCACCGAAAGCGGCGGCCTTGATGGTCAGCGCGCGATCCTCGGCAGAGATGCCGGTGGTGGTGCCCTGCGCCGCCTCGATCGAACGGGTATAAAGCGGCGCGGTTTCGCGCCCGGACCGGGGTTGCATCTCCAGTCCCAGTGCCGAAGCCCGACGGCTGGACATCACCATCCCGATCAAGCCCCGCGCCTCAGCGGCCATCAGGTTGATCCCCTGCGGCGTCACCCCGGCAGCGTCGATCATCATGAACGGCCCCTCGGCCGCCCCCGTCACGATCACCGGCCGACCGGCAACGAAACTGGCCAGCGCCCGCTCCCTGGCCAAACTGCGCTGCGCCGGATCATCCTGGGAAAAGCCCGTTTCCATCAACATGTCCTTAGACTCCCAACTCATGAAACTTGCGGGCGAAATAGGCCAGCGCCGGGATGTCGGGCGTCCGGACGATATCCAGGATCTCGCAGAACAGCACCTCATGGCTGCCCACCACGTTGCGGCGGGTGACCCTGCAATCGAAGGACACGACCGATCCGGTCAGAATCGGCGCCCCCGTGCAATCCGTTGTCCACTTGGCCCTGGCAAAGCGATCCGCCATCGGCGTCTTGCCCCCGAACAACATCGCCAGATCCTGATGTGCCGGCCCGACAGCATTCACGCAAACCGCATCATTTTCCATAAAGGCCGGCGCAGCGGATGAACCCTTGTTCACGCAAACCAGCAACGTCGGCGGATCGGCCGTCACCGAGCAAACCGCCGAGGCCGTCATCCCCGCGCGCCCGCCCGGGCCATCGGTGGTCACGATGTTCACCGCACCGGCAAGACAGGCCATCCCGTCCCTGAAGGCCTCGGGCGAGACATGGATCAGTCCCGTCTCCGCATGTTCCGCTGCTTTCGCCATCTGTGGTCCTTTTTCTCCGTTCATCCCAAACTAGCCCACCGCCGCCACAGGGCTGAGTGAATTGCCCGCGCCCACCGGCTGAGTTTTTCTCACCGCCGCCGCCATCGCCGCCACCGGCATCCCGGAAGGGGCGCCGGGATCGGCGATGCCCACCAACCAGTCCTTGAACGCCCCCAGGGTTTGCCGGCTGGTCGGGGTCCGCGGGCTGAGCACGTAATACGGCGTGCGCACCGGATAGCTGTCGGCCACCGCCACCAACCGCCCATCCTTGAGCGCCCTGTCGACCAGAAGCGACCGGCCCAGCAGAACCCCGGCCCCGGCAACCGCCGCTTCGACCGCCTGACCGGACTGGTTGAACCGCAAGCCACGCGTCGTATCATCACGCGCGATCCCATATTCGGCGATGTAGCGCGCCCAATCCGGGTAATCGCCCTCATACCCCTGGGGCGCCCGATCAACATGGATCAGCGGCGCCTGGCGCAGGATCATTTCGGTATCGCCGTCAAAACGCGCCGCCAGGTCGGGGGCGCAGACCGGGGTTGTCGCTTCCTCGGTAAAGGGTTCGGCATGATAACCCGCCTCATCGCCCAGCCAGGGACAGATCTTGAGATCGCTGTTCTGCGCCTCGGCGTCCCGTCGGTTAAGATAGGTCCGCAGCGACAGGTCCACATCCGGTTCGGCGGCAACGAAATCCCCCAATCGGGGCACCAGCCAAAACGAGGCCAGCGAGGCCGGGGCCGAAACCGACAGCTTGCGATACTCCTCCTGCCCCGTGACCGTAAGCGAGAGCATCGCCTCTTCGATCAGATCCAGGGCCTGGCTGACCCGGGCAACATTGGCCGTCGCTTGCGCGGTCGGATAGATCCGGCTGTTACGGCGTTCGAACAGGTCGATCTGCAGAAAATCCTCAAGCAGACGGATCTGGTGGCTGACCGCCGTTGGCGTCACGCACAGTTCATTCGCCGCCTTGGCAACTGACACGTTGCGCGCGACCGCCTCGAAGGCGCGAATTGCATTAAGCGGAACACGTTTGCGCATCACCCGTCCTTTCCCGTCGCCTCCCTCCGATCAGGGGGCCATGGCGTCAGGGCGCCGTCAACGCGGGCCAAGGGCCGGGCCGGGGGCAAGACCCCGGGATCGCTACTGACGCCGAAAATTTGGGCGGAAGGTCGCAATTCTGTCAAGATTGGCGCAAATCAAGTACGGACTTATCTTCAAAATCAGACGTACCAGCACCGCCCAGATGATGCGATTCGAAGCGCCTTACCTTTGCAAGCAAGATTCAAGAAGATGCCCTACGGGGGCGATACACTATCTGGGCTGGCCCAAGCCATCCCCGACACAAGGCCCCCGTGGCGGATGAAACAAGAAAAGTCCGTACATACGCTGATTTTCACTGCCCATCCCATGGTCCAACATGCCCCAACGACAAGGTGACATCGGCCCCACACTGTGCCATTATCAACATAAGTCCGAACAAACCAGAGGGCATGGTATGACTGCTCAGGCACCCGACACCGGCCTGTCCTTTGAAAAAGGCACACCACGATACCTTCAAGTCGCCCAGCACTTGCAAAACCAGATCGACGGTGGCGGCTATCCGGTGGGCACGTTGCTGCCCCCCGAGGTCAATCTGGCCGAGGCGCTTGCCGTATCACGCCACACGGTCCGGCAGGCCATCGCCGAGTTGCGCGAGCGGGGAATCCTGTCGGCCCGCAAGGGGGTCGGCACGCGGGTCGAGGCCCGGGAAGACGACTGGCGCGCCCGGTTCAATGCCCATTCGCGGGGTGGCCTGTTCGATTTCGCCCGAACCACCGAACTTCACTTCATCACCCGGGGCACGGTCGAGGCACGCGGCCAGACCGCCGCCGACATGGGGGTTCGGCCAGGCCGGAAATTTCATCACCTGGCCGGCCCGCGCTATTATGCTGGGGACAAAACCCCCTTTTGTTTCAATGAAGTCTATCTTGATCTCCGGCTGCGTGACGTTGTCGAAAACATCGACATCCTGCGTGTCGCCCTGTTCACGCTGGTCGAGGACAAAACAGGCGAGCGGGTCAAGGAAATCCAGCAGGAAATACGCGCCATCCACCTGCCAGAACGGGTCAGCCGCTACCTTGACCGCGATCCCGGCGCCCTGGGCATGCGCCTGTCGCGCCGCTATATCGGATCGGGGGGACGGTTGCTGGAATACGCCCTGCAATACTATCCCGGCGACACGTTTTCCTACCAGACCACACTGTCCTCGACCTGATCACCCCAGCGCGCGTGGCCCACCCGGACCAGCGGCAGATCCGGGACCTGAGTTTTTTTGAGCGACCTCCTGCGCAAAACTCCGTAGCGCCCTCCGGCCCAGATTGCGAAAGTCCGGACAAGGGAACAACAAGGAGTCGACCAATGGATATGGGTGTGTTCATTCCGATCGGGAACAACGGCTGGCTGATCTCGAAAACCTCGCCGCAATACATGCCAAGCTTCGATCTGAACCGGCAAATCGTACAGAAGGCCGAGGGGTACGGGCTGGATTTTGCGCTGTCGATGGTCAAACACCGTGGCTTTGGCGGCGAAACGGAATTCTGGGACTACAATCTGGAAAGCTTTACCCTGATGTCGGCCCTGGCGGCGGTGACATCGAAGATCAAGCTCTTCGCCTCGACCGCCATTCTGACCCTGCCCCCGGCGGTGGTCGCGCGCATGGCCGCAACAATCGATTCCGTCGCCCCCGGTCGGTTCGGGGTCAACATCGTCACCGGCTGGGCGCCGAACGAATATACCCAGATGGGCATCTGGCCGGGGAACGAATACTTCAGCTATCGCTATGATTACGCAAGCGAATATTGCCAGGTGATGAGGGAACTTTGGGAAACCGGAGCCTCTGATTTCAAGGGCGAGCATTTCACCATGGACGACTGCATGATGAAACCGATGCCCAGCCAAGGCATCGAGATGGTCGCCGCCGGCCAGTCAGAACGCGGGATGCAGTTCTCGGCCGAATATGCCAACTATTCCTTCGTTCTGGGCACGGGGATCAACACGCCCACCGCCTTTGCGCCGGTCGCCAAACAGCTGTCCGAAGCCGCCGCCAAGACCGGCCGGGATGTCGGCGCCTATGTGCTGTTCATGGTCATCTCGGATGAAACCGACGAAAAGGCCCAGGCGAAATGGGAAAAGTTCCGGTTGGGCGCAGATATGGAGGCGCTGAAATACATGGGCGTTCAGGGCGCCCAGGACGATACCGCCGGCGAAGGATCCACCGCCAAGGCGATCAACCTGCCCGAAGGCGCTGTGAACTTCAACATGGGCACGATCATCGGGTCTTATGCGACCTGCGCCGAACTGCTGGATGAGGCGGCGGCCGTGCCCGGCGTCAAGGGGATCATGATGACCTTCGATGACTTTCTTGTCGGGATGGATGCCTTTGGGCAAAAGATCCAGCCCCTGATGAAGTCCCGCTCGGCGGTACAAATCGCCGCCGAATAGGACCCGGGGGGCCGGGTTCCCTCGGCCCGGCCTGCCTGACCCTCCCCGCCAAAGGAGATCCAGGATGGACGGATCTGTGCCAACCTCTGCCGATACGCTGCACCGACTGACCGCAACCCAGGCCCGGGCGGCGATCCGCGCCGGAACACTGTCGGCCCTGGACCTGACCCGCGCCTGCCTGCGCCGCATCGCCACGCGCGACGCCGGGATCCGCGCCTGGATCACCCTGAACCCGCAGGCCGAGGCTGAGGCCGCACAGATCACGCCCGCCGACACCCGGCCGCTGGCGGGCATCCCGGTGGCCATCAAGGACATGATTGAGACCGGCGATCTGCCCACCACCCATAACTCTCCGCTTTACGGCGGGCACCGCCCGGCCAGCGATGCGCCCTGTGTCGAGGTGCTGCGCGCGGCCGGCGCCATCGTGCTGGGCAAGACCGATACCACCGAATTCGCCGCGGCCGGACGCAATGCCGCCACCGGATGCCCCGCCGATCCAACGCGCAGTTCGGGCGGATCTTCGGCCGGGACAGCCGCTGCCGTGGCCGATGCCCATGTGCCCCTTGGCCTCGGCACACAGACCGGCGGCTCAACCATCCGACCAGCCAGCTTCTGCGGTGCCGTTGCCCTGAAACCATCTTGGGGGCTGATCTCGACCGAAGGGGTCAAGCGCTACGCGGTCAGCTTCGACACTGTCGGCCTTTATGCCCGCTCGGTGGAGGACCTTCAGCTTTTGGCCGATGTCTACGCCCTGCCCCCGGTCCCGCCACTGCCAGCGCGGCGGTTGCGGCTGGGCCTGACCCGGACACCCTATTTCGATCAAGCCGAGCCCGAAACCGTGGCCCTGTTCGACAGCCTTGCCGAGCGGCTGGCCCCGGTTGCCGATCTGGTCCCCTTCGATCTGCCCGATGGTTTTGAGCAGATCCATGACGTGCACCGCTGCGTGCAGATGACCGAGGGCGGATCGGCCTTTCTGAACCTCGCCCGGGCACGTCCGGCGCTGCTGCATCAGGATTTCCATGACCGGGCGAAATACGGCATGGGCTATGCATCGGCGGAACGCTTTGCCGCCTATGACCAGATCGCCCTGCTGCGGATGGATCTGGAAGACCGGCTGACGGCGGTGGACGGGCTGATCGCCCCTTCCGCCCCGGGGTTCGCCCCCAAGGGCCGCAGCGCCGGCAACCCGGTGTTCAATGCGCTCTGGACCGCGATGCAGATGCCCGTGCTGAACATGCCGGCCTCGGACCTTGATCTGCCGCTGGGATTTTCCATCATCACACCACGCGGCACCGACCGGCGCACCCTGGCCATCGGGGCCCGACTGACCCCGCTGGTCTGAGCAAGGCGGACGCCGCATCCACGCGGCACCCCGGTGGTTCAGCGTGTCATTCCGACAGGAACTTGCCCCGAAAGAAGATCAGGGGATCCCCTTCGCCCGCCGCACGCACCCCCTTTACCGTGCCGATGATGATCGAGATGTCACCGTGTTCGACCACTTTTTCCACCGCACAATCGAACACGCCCAACGCATCCTTCAAAACCGGCGCGCCCGTGGCCAGCGTCTCCCATTTGTCGGGCTCAAAGGTCTTTTCGCCTTTGCCGCCAAAGGCATTGGCCAGATCGGCATAACCCTGGGGCAGGAAATTGACGGCGAAATGGCCCTTCTCCAGAACACCCGCCAAGGCCGAGGTTTTCTTGTCGATGGACACCACCATGGTCGGTGGGTTCGCCGCGACATGGGCGGCTGACAGCCCCAGAAAGCCGTTCGGTCCCTCTGCACTGTCCGTCGTCACCAGCGTGGCGCCAATGGGCCGTTCGCCCAGGGTTCGCCAGAATTCGCCCATCCCGATATTGTCACCGATCGCTTCCATAGCCCTGCCTTTCAGATCTTTCATTCCGCTGCTGTCTTCCGTCCGTTCAGATGGCCGATCACCTCGGCCACAGCCCTCACATCGCACGACCGCCGTCCGACATCGGCCAGATTCGCGCGGTGGGTGACCGGGTCGGGATCACCGCAGCACCCTGGCGCAACGATCACCCGGGCCCCCGTGGGAAAACGCGTCGATGACCAACGCGCGCGCACCCCGACGTGGGACACCCCCGTGACGATGACCGTGTCCCCCCCTCCTGCGTCAGGGACGGCGCGGCCCGCAGCGGCCCAGGATATCCCGGCCACCACCTTGCCCATCAAGGGCAGGCCACCCGGTTTGGTCAACAGTAAGTTCGTACATATTCAGATGAGAAAAACTGAGGGCGCGCCACATTGACAGTCCGGGATGGCGATATGAACCTGCAGACAGGGAAAACCCGGCGACTTTCGCGGCATCGCACCACCCATCTGCCATAAACAAGTTCATACCCATGAAAGATTCAGCCTTCGACGAGGCGGTCATCCTCCCGGCCCCCACGCCTGAGCCCCGGTTGTTCTCGGCACTGGCGCTGACAACCTGTTCGCAGATCACCGCGACCTCTTCTGTTCTGGCCTTGACCACGATCCCGACCATCGCGGCCGCCGCCTTGGGCATCGCCCCGCACATGATCGGCTATCAGGTCAGTCTGATCTATGCCTCGGGCGTTTTCTTTTCAATGCTGGCCTCAGGCCTGGTCAAACGCCTTGGCGCCGGCCGGGTCGGCCAATTGGCACTGATCTTTGCCGGCTGCGGTTTTCTCGGCATGGCAACCGGATCGCTGGTAGGCATCGCCATCGCCTCGGTCCTGATCGGCATCGGATATGCACTGAACAATCCCTCGTCGTCACATATCCTGGCCCGTCTGGCCCCGCCCCGCCGGCGTAACCTGATCTTTTCCATCAAGCAGGCCGGCGTGCCGCTGGGGGGTATGCTGGCCGCCTTGGCCCTGCCGCCGCTGGCCCAGATCTGGGGCTGGCAGGTGGCGTTGCTGTGCTTTGCCGCATTGCCGCTGGCCTTGGCTGCGATCTATCAGGGCTTTTGCCGCGCCTGGGATACCGACCGGATTCCGGGCCTGTCCGTCACCCGCGGCCTCTGGCGCGGGCAGGGACAGGTCTGGCGCGATCCGAACCTGCGCGCGCTGGCAGTGCTGGGCTTTCTGTTTTCAGGGGTGCAGCTGTCGATCTCGACCTTCATCGTGGCCATGCTGATCGCCGAGTTCACCTGGCCCGCCCTGGTCGCCGCTTCGGTTGCCGCCGTGCTGCAGGCCAGCGGCGCGGTCGGGCGGGTGTTCTGGGGGCTGGTCGCCGATTGGGTCGGATCCGGGTTTCTGGTGCTGGCGGTCATCGGCCTGCTGACCGGTCTGTCTGCGCTCAGCTTCGGTATCTTCGGCATCTCACCGGGGCTGGGGATCGCGGTGGCGATGGTCTCGGGGTTGGCCGGGTCCGGCTGGAACGGGGTGATGCTGGCGGAAACGGCACGGGCTTCGCCGGGGTCAGGGACGCTGACCGGTGAGGTGCTGACCTATACATTCGTCGGGGTCATGGTCGGACCGGCGGCCTTTTCGACACTCTATGTCGTCACCGGCAGTTTCACCGCCACCTTCGCCCTATCCGCCGCGCCGGCCTTTCTGGGCTGCGCCATCGCCCTGCTGCGCCATCTGCGGCACCGCAGCGAGGCCCCCGGCGACCGAACCTGAGACGCCACGACTGGCCCTGTCCAACACCACGCGGGCCGGGCAGAAAAGCAAACGGGGCGGAGGATCCCCCCGCCCCGTCTTCGGACCGCGCGGATCAGCCGCCAATCACTTGGCGCGCGACCAATCGGCAACGTTCCACAACTCGCTGTCCCAGCTGTTCATCTGCACGCCCTCCAGGGTGACCGAGGCCCCGGACACGCCGCCGCGATGGACCAGCGGGATCATTGCGTAGGATTGCACCAGCATGTCGTTCATCTCACGGGCCAGGGCGGCGCGGGCCCCAATCGTGTCGGTCGAGCGGAATTTCTCGGCCAACGCATCATATTCGGGCGAACAGAACCGCGAGACATTGGGCCCCTGCCACTGGGTTTCCGGCGAGGGCACCGCCTTGCAGGTCCATTTGTTCAAGAAGGTTTCCTGATCCAGCCCCTTGGAGTTGTCAGTGTACATTTCCAGATCGGCATAGAATTTCTGGCGGGTATCCGGGTTGCCGGCATCACCGCCAAAGAAGACCGATCCGGCGACATTGCGCAGGTTCACCGCCATACCGATCTCGGTCCACCAGTGCTTCAGCATCGCCTGTTCATCCTGACGGACCCCGCTGGTCGTGGTCAGGAACGAAAACTCCAGCTTTTTGCCATCCTTGTCTCGGATGCCGTCGCCATCGCTGTCGGTCCAGCCGGCCTCATCCAACAGCGCTTTTGCACCCTCGATATCGGGGGTAACACAGGCGTCATTGGCAGTGGACACGTATTGCGCCGGGGCTGGCACAATGTTGCAGGTGACCCGGCCCTGTTCGCCATACAGCACCTCGGCCATCACGCCACGGTCAATCGCCAGCGACAACGCCTTGCGGACACGGATATCGCCAAGGATGGGATGCACGCCCCCCGCGGCGGTCGAGCGCTCTGCGCCCAGATCGGCGCTGGGATCGGTCATGTTGACAAACAGATATTCCACCCAGGACCCGAATGAGGCCGCCGGCACACCCCGGCCCTGGTCCAGCAGATGCGCCATCACATCGGGCGCAAGTTGAAGGTTCCAGGCATAATCGGCCTCGCCCGTTTCAAAGACCGCGCGCGCCGAGGCCATGGCATCGCCCCCGCCCTTGATCGTGACGGTGGCGAAATGCGGCTTGCCGGGATCGCGGTACGCCGGGTTGGCCACAAAGGTGACAACATCATTTGGGCGGAACTCGGACACCATGAAGGGTCCGGTCCCGATCGGACCGAAATTCTGATCGGTACAGGTGACGATCCGTTCGCCCATACAATCCTTGAACTGAGCCTGCTGCAGGATCGGCACGGTTGAGCTGACAAACGGCACATAGGGATAGGGTGTGGGCTGGGCGAAGGTCACCTGAACCGTCTGCGGATCCAGCGCCACCACATCGCTGACCCCGTCAAAGGCATTCGAGGCCGCGCAGCCAGCCCCTTCGGCGGTGCAGTATGTCCAGGTGAAGACGACATCATCGGCACGCAGCGCGCTGCCGTCAGACCAGGTCACACCCGGCTTCAACTTCCAGGTGATCCGGGTCATATCCTCGGAAATGCCGCCGTTTTCATGGGTCGGGATCTCGGCGGCCAGAACAGGCACCAACGTCCCCTCGGGATCGAAGCGCGCCAGCGGTTCAACGACCAGCGCGGCGGCGTCCACCTCTTTCGCGATCCCCGACAGATAGGGGTTCAGCGTCGAGGCTGCCTGCCAGTACAGGATCTTCAGATCGCCATCGGCGCCGCGTTCCGCCAGCGCGGTCAGGGGCAGGCACGTCAGCGCGGCACCTGCAAGCAAAGCCTTCTTGAGCATTGGGAAAACCCTCCTGTCCTGTGCCCCGGCTGCGATCCGCCCGGGCTTTGGTTCCGTCCCGGGACCCGCACCGATGCGGTCCCGCTTGGGATTGTGTTTTGTAACGTACTGTGCAAATTTATCGCAGGCAGTCAATATGTAACAAAGATTACAGCAATGACCACGGTCTCGCTGATCGACAAAATCCGTTCGGAAGCCCGGTCCACGGCCGAACGCAAAGTGGCCTCGGTCCTGGTCGAAGGCTATCCGACCCGCGCCCTGACGACGGTCGAGACGCTGGCCAGGCAAGCCTCGGTCAGCGCGCCGACGGTTCTGCGCTTTCTGGCCAAGATCGGGTTTGCGCGCTATGCTGCCTTTCAGGCTGCGGTGCTGGACGATGTCGAACGCCAGTTTGGATCGCCCTTGGGCAATATCGGCAAGGCCCCAACTGTCGGAGCAACCGCCACCGATCACATCTATCAGAAATCGTTGATGTTACAGGCGGAAGCCTTGCAAAAGACGGCGGCCCAGGCCCTGACGGCGGATTTCGACGCGCTGGTCGGCCAGATCATCAATCCCAAGGCCTCGGTCAAGCTGTTGGGCGGACGATACAGCCGCAACCTGGCCGAACGCCTGGCCACCCAGCTGGGCCAGGTCCGCCCCAAGGTGACCTTTCTGCCACTGACCGTCGGCTTTCTCTATGACGCATTGGTCGATATCGGGCCCGCCGACCTGTGCGTGATCTTCGATTATCGCCGTTACCAGCCCGAGTTGTTCCAGTTCGCCCGGGGCGCCCATGCCGCCGGGACCCGGATCTGCCTGTTTACCGATACCTGGCGCTCGCCCATCGCCGAATATGCCGACACCATCCTGACTGCGCCGGATGCCTCTACCTCGCCCTTCGGATCACGGGTGGTCGCCACGGCACAGGTCGAGGCCGTTGTCGCCGCCGTCATCCAGGCCACGCTGGACGACAGTCGCAAGCGCCTGGCGCGGATCGAGGATCTGCGCAAGCTTGGCGCGCCCCCCGCCTCTTCGACGAAGGATCCCTCGCCATGAATGCCCTGCCCCCGATCGTGCTGAACCCGGAGGGACGGTTCCCGGGCCTGATCGTCGTCGATCATTCCGGCACCAGCGTGCCCGCACCGCTGAACGATCTTGGCCTGGATCCGTCCTGGCACACCACCCATCATTTCCAGGATCTCGGCGTTGCCGATCTGGCCCGGCGGATCGCGGCTTGCATCGATGTGCCGGTGGTGATGAACCGCGTCAGCCGGCTGGTGATCGACACCAACCGATGGATCGCCGATCCGGCCTCGGTGGTTTCGGTGATCGACGGCACAACCGTCCCCGCCAATATCGCCCTGAGCACCGCCGAGCGCGCTGCCCGTCAGGATGCGGTCTTCTGGCCCTTTCACGCGGCTGTCGCCCGGGCCTGGGACCGCCAGCTGGCGCATCACCGCCAGCCCCTGTTCTTCGCCCTGCACAGTTGCACCCGCTATTTCGAAGGCAGCCGTCGGTCCTGGGACGGGGGCACCATCTGGCACAACGACCAGACCCTGTCGCGCAACCTGTTGGACATTCTGGCCCGGGACACCAGCCTGGTGCTTGGCGACAACCAGCCCTACACCGGGGTCAACGGGCTGTATACCGTCGACCGCCACACCTTCGGATCGGGCCTGCCGGCCTGCGGCTTCGAGGTGACCAACGATCTGCTGGAAACCGAAAACGGGCGCAGCCGCTGGGCCGATCTGCTGTCGGATGCGCTGACCTCGATCACCCGCCTGGAGACTGCCGCATGACCGGATCCTTCACCGAACCGCCCTATGCGATCAGCGCTGTGCCCGCCCCAGCCACCGGGCGGCTGACCCAGGCGCGCACGGCCGATTTCATCCTGGTCGGCGCCGGCTATGGCGGGTTGCTCAGCGCGCTGCATCTGGCCGAACGCGGCGCCCGGGTGATCGTGCTGGAAGCCGCCGGGATCGGCCATGGCGGATCCGGGCGCAACCATGGCCAGTGCATCCCGATCTACGGCTATCTCGACCCCGACACGCTGCCCGCCAAAGGGTTCGATCTGCTGCTGAATTCCGGGGCCCTGGTATTCGACATGATCCGTGATCGTGGCCTCAACTGTGAGGCGGCGCAGAACGGCACTCTGATGGCGGCCTATAACCCGCGTACCCTGCGCACCACCCGGGCCGCGCAAGCGAAATATGCGCGCTTCGGCAAGGCCAGCGCCTATCTGGGACAGGACGAGATCACCGAACTGACCGGGACCAGGCTGAGCAGCGGGGGCTGGGTGCATCCTGAGGGCGGCCACCTGAATCCCCTGGCCTATAGCCGCGAACTGGCCCGGATCGCCCTGGCGGCCGGGGTCGAGATCTATACCGACAGCCCGATGATTTCCTATCGGCGGGACAATGGCACCTGGATCCTGCGCACCCCCGAGGGCGAGGCCCGCGCCGCCACGGTCGGCCTGACCACCGAGGCCTATTCGACCGACGCCCTTCCGCGCAAACTGACCCGGGGGTTTTTCCTGCTGGAAGGCTATGCCATCGCCAGCCGCCCCCTGACCCCGGAGCAGCGGACAGCCGTGATGCCCACGGGCATGAATTTCGGCGATACCCATCGTGATCCGATGTTCTTCCGCATTGATGCCCAGGGCCGGATCATATCGGGGGGGCTGCGCGAACCCCGGCGGGGCACGGATTTCGGCTATACCGCCAGCTTCATGACCCGGCGCCTGTCACGGTTCTTTCCGGTGCTCGACGGGCTGGAATGGGATTACATGTGGACCGGAACGATCAGCATGGCACTGGACCAGATCCCCTCGATCCAGCCGCTGGATGACGGGCTGTGGGCACTGTCGGGCTGGTCTGGGCGCGGGGTGCCGACCTCGGCGGCACTGTCGCAGTGCTTTGCCCGCACACTGGAAGACCCGCGCGCCGGACTGGACTACTGGCCCCAGCGCCAGCCCCCCCGGGTCCTCGCCCGGGCCCTGCTGGGGCAGCTGGTTCAACATGTGCGGGGCCCGTTCAACCAGGTTCGGGACCGGATCGGCCTGTGATCTCCGGCCTGCCGGTGCCGGGATCGACAAGCAAGAGCCGCCCATCGCACGGCCGTCTGGCCCGGACCCCGGCCCATCAAAGCGCCCGGCAACCTTGTTGCGGGCGGGGCATGGAAAGGGGCGGTGGGTACGCAACACGGCCCCCCTGTCAGCATGCCCTCAAGAACTGCTCAGCGGCCCCGGATCCGGGGGTCCATCGCGTCCCGCAGGCCATCCCCGATATAGTTCACCGACAGAACCGTCAGCGAAATCGCGATCCCGGGCAAAGCCACCCGCATCGGATACAGCTGGATCTGGTCGATCGCATCATAGAGCAACCGGCCCCAGGTCGGGAAATCCGGTGGAAAGCCAAGGCCCAGAAAGGACAACGAACTTTCGGTGATGATCGCGCTGGCAATGCCCAGGGTTGCCGAGACCAGGACCGGCGACAACACATTGGGCACTACATGCCGGAAGATCATCTTGACTGGCGTGGTCCCGATTGAACGCGCGGCGACCATATACTCGCGCTCCTTCAGCGTCAGCACCTCGCCGCGGACCAGACGTGCAGTGTTCATCCAGCTGGTCAGACCAATCGCCAGAACGATCAGCAGGAACATCCCGCTTTCCGCCCCAAGGGCCCGGCTTAGCGGCTCGCGGAACAGCATCACCATGACCAGCAGCAAGGGCAGCAGCGGCAGGGCGAGAAACAGATCCGTCAGCCGCATCAGCACCCCGTCCAGCGCGCGAAAGAACCCCGCGCAAACCCCGATGAAGGTGCCGAACAGCAGCGACAGCAACATCGCCGTCAGCCCCACAGCCAGCGACACCCGTCCCCCCGCGATCATCCGCGCGAACATGTCCCGGCCCAACTGATCCGTGCCCAGCGGATGGGCCAAAGACGGCCCCGCATTCCGGGCGCGAAAGGATACCGCCGTCGGATCGACCGCCCAAAGATAGGGCCCCAGCACCACGGTCAGCACGATGATCAGCAGCACGACACTGGCGGCCATCGCCCCCTTGTGGCTGCGGTACTGGCGCCAGACAGTGGCCCATTGGCTGACCGGTTTTTCGGCCAGCTCGGCGCTGTGCGGAGTCGCGTCACTCATAGCGGATCCTCGGGTCCAGAATGCCATAGAGAATATCGGCGATCAGGTTGAACGCCACGATCAGCACGGCGAAGATGAAGGTCAGCGTCTGCACCATCGGCACGTCATTGGCCTGGATCGCCGAGATCAGCAACTCGCCGATCCCGTTCACCTTGAAGACCTGCTCGGTGATGATCGCGCCACCGAAGATCTGCGGCACCCCCAGGGCAATGACCGTGACCACCGGGATCATCGAATTGCGCAGCACATGGACCAGCACCACCACCCGCTCGCTCAGGCCCTTGGCGCGGGCGGTGCGCACATAATCCTGGCGCAGGTTGTCCAGCATCGAGGCGCGCATGAAACGGCTGATCTGGCTAGCATTGTAGAGCGCCATCACCGTGACGGGCAGCACCATCTGACGCACCTGCGCCCAGAAGCTGGCCCAGTCGGTTACCCTCAGCGTGGTGTCGTAGATTGATGGAAACCAGTGCAGTTGCACCGAGAAAAGGACGATCAGCACCACCCCGGTGAAAAAGGTGGGTACGGAAAAGCCGATCATCGAGATGAAGGTGCCCAGCTGATCAAACCAACTGTATTGCCGATAAGCCGAGATGATCCCGATCGGCACCGCGATCAGCACGCCCAGCAGATAGGCCAGCCCCACCACCCAGAGGGTCTGGGGCAAACGCTGGGCGATCACATCAGCCACGGGCGACCGCGACTGCCAGGACAGAATCCTCTGGCTGTCCCCGGCCAGGTTCATCCCGAACAGCGCGTCCAGGACATGCAGCGGTTCGATCCAGAAAAACTGCTTCAGCCACAGCAGGTAACGCACCAGCAAGGGATCACCCAAGCCCAGGGATTTGCGCATCTGGTCCTTGACCTCGGGGGGGATGGTCAGGGGCAGTTGCGCCATCGGATCCCCCGGGGCCAACCCCAGCAACAGAAAGATCACCAGGCTGATCAGCAAAAGTGTCGGGATCGCGATAAGCAGGCGTCTGATCGTGTAGTGAAACATCTCAACTCCGAAACTGGACTGACCGGACCTGACGCAACCCGGGATGCACCCATCGCGGACCCGCCCGGGCCACCGGCCCGATGCCCCCTGCGCGTAATGTAAAATACCTTGCAAAGCTGGTATATCAAGTCAATATGTACCAAACCATACTTCCCGGACCGGGCAAATGCGGAGAGATCCGAATGCTGGACGCGACCATCCCCAACACCTCCGATCCGTCCGGGCCGGACCAGGACCCCTTGGTGGCCATCGACGGGCTGCGGGTCGAATTTCAAACACATGACGGCCCGGTTCTGGGGGTTGAGGACGCCAGCTTTGACATCGCCCCCGGGGAATGTGTGTGTGTTGTCGGGGAATCCGGGTCGGGCAAATCCGTCACCTCGCTGTCGCTGATGCGGCTGATCGAATTCGGGGGCGGCACGATCACCGGGGGCACCCTGCACCTGCGCCGCGCGGATGGCGAAACCCTCGATCTGGTTGCCGCCGACGGCGCGACGATGCGGCAGGTGCGCGGCAATGAGATCGGGATGATCTTTCAGGAACCGATGACCGCGCTGAACCCGGTCTTCACCATTGAACGCCAGCTGACCGAAGCCATCCTCGCCCATCGCCCCGTCTCGAAAGAGGCCGCCCGCACCCGCGCCCTGGATCTGCTGAACCAGATGCAGATCACCGAACCCGAACGCCGTCTGCGCCAATACCCCCATGAACTGTCCGGGGGCATGCGCCAGCGGGTGGTGATCGCCATGGCCATGGCCTGTGAACCGCGCCTGCTGATCTGCGACGAACCGACCACCGCGCTGGACGTGACCATCCAGGCCGAGATCCTGGCGCTGATCGACAGGCTCAAGCGCGACCACGGTACAGCAGTGATGTTCATCACCCACGACATGGCCGTGGTGGCACAGATCGCTGATCGTGTCGTGGTCATGTATCGGGGCAAGAAGGTAGATGAAGGCCCGGTGGATGACATCTTTGGCGCGCCGACGCACCCCTATACCAAGGCGCTTCTGGCCTCGGTGCCGCGGCTGGGCGAAATGGCAGGCAAGGCCGCCCCCGAACGGATGCGCGGCATCGGCACCGAGGAGGGCCCGGCCCGCGCGCCGCTGTGCGTGCCCGAGCGCAGCCCCAAGACGCTGCTGCTGGAGGTTCAGGACCTGAGCGTGCGCTTTCCAGTCAAACGCGGGCTGATGCGCAAGACCGTGGCCAATGTCCATGCGGTTGAGGGCGTCAGCTTTGCCCTGCATCGGGGCGAGACCCTCAGCGTGGTGGGCGAATCCGGCTGTGGCAAGTCCAGCTGCGGCCGGGCGATCCTGCGGCTGGTGGAACCCCATACAGGACGCATCGTGCTGGGGGGGCAGGATATCCGCGCGATGGATCGCAATGCCCTGCATGCCGCACGCCGCGAGATGCAGATGGTGTTCCAGGATCCCTTCGCCAGCCTCAACCCCCAGATGAGCCTGTTCGATCAGGTGGCCGAGCCCCTGCGCAACTACCGCACCCATTCGGGGGCCGCTCTGGAAACCAGGGTCGCAGAGCTGTTCGACCGCGTGCAGCTGCCCGGGGCCTTCATGCGCCGCTACCCCCACGAACTGTCCGGCGGCCAACGCCAGCGGATCGCCATCGCCCGCGCTCTGGCCCTGAACCCGAAGCTGATTGTCGCGGATGAAGCGGTCTCGGCGCTGGATGTGTCGGTTCAGGCACAGGTGCTGAACCTGATGATGGATCTGCAGGCGGATCTGGGGCTGTCTTACCTGTTCATCAGTCACGACATGTCGGTGGTCGAACGGATCAGCCACCAGGTCGCGGTGATGTATCTGGGCCGCATTGTGGAAATCGGCCCGCGTGCGGCGATCTTCGAACGCCCCGCCCATGACTATACCCGGGCCTTGCTGTCGGCCGTTCCCATCGCCGACCCGACCCAACGCCGCCCGCATCGCCCGTCAGGGGACCATCCGGTACACTCACCGATCCAACCGGCCGGTTACGTGCCCCCGCCTTCTCAGTATGCGCAGGTCGGCGAGGACCATTTCGTGCTGACCAACCAGATCGGCTGAGGCCAGGCCATACCGGCGGCGCGCCCATGTAATATCAATGGCCTCGGAAAATGACTGCTTTGAGGCCTTGTTGACCGGAACACACCAGACCAAGCCGCGCATCGACGGGCCGCGGTGCGGCGATCCAAGGCCGGATCGGGTGCGCTTTATGGTGGCCGTGATAGCGCGACCTCTGAGGTTCGCGACTGTGGCAGCCAATCGCCGTGCCGGGCTTGTCCCGCGCCGCAACGGGTTGACGACCACTTTGTCCGCAAAGCCGCCTGTCGTAAGCGGTCAATCCTTAGGGCCGTTGGTATAACACGGCACATTGCCGCCCTTGTCTTTGGCCCCTTGTTTCTGGCCGGCGAAGTGATCAGTGTACCCCTGTTATCCGGGCCGTGATCTGCGGATCATGGGGCTGGCAAGCGACAAGGGGGTGGGATGGCAGACTATCGCGATGTGCTGGATCAGGCACAGCTGCCCGAAGGGAAGGTGGTTGCCGTGACGGTAGAGGGCCATGTCATTGCGCTGGCCCTGGTGCAGGGATTCCCCCGTGCCTTCCAAAGCCTCTGTCCCCACGAAAAGGCAAGCTTGCAGGGCGCGCATGTCGAGGGCTGCACAATTCGCTGTCCACGCCACCTGGCCCGGTTCGATCTGGATAATGGCCAGGTCTCGGCCGGCTGGCGCGTGGATCCCTTGCGGCTCTATCCGGCCCGGCTGCGCGGCGGGTGGATCCAGGTCGATGTCGATGCAGTTCGCCGCACCCCGCCAGAGGGCCCGAGACAGGTCTGGGACCTGTCCCGGCCCTGATCAGGCGTAAACCGGTGCCGGGATCAGCGGGGAATCCGCATCAAAGCGCACACCGTCCTTGAAGCACATCACCGGGCGCACCAGTTTGTCCGTCACGACCTCGACCCCGGAATTGTCGAACAGCTTGAACTTGCCGTTCTGGAGATCAAGCACCGAGATATCGGCACTGCGCGCCACCTGCAGCGACCCCAGTTCATCCGACTTGCCCAGTACGATGGCCGGGTTCTGGGTGACGGTGGCGATCACCTCGGGCAGGGTCATGCCAAGGGTCAGCAACTCGGTCATCGCCACGGTCAGGTTGAAGGGCGAGGCGCCGAAGAACGGGTTGGCCTCACGCACATCCTTGGTCACACCTTCGGGTGGGACAGTCACGTTGAACCCATGCATGTCAGCGCCCAGGGTAAAGGGCTTAATCCCGGCATCCAGCACCTTCTTGGCCACCTCGAAGCTGAAATGCGACCCGTGCCCCACATCGACGCGCACACCGCGGGCAATGGCCTCGAACACGATCGGATGCACCTCGCCCCGCTCGGAGACGAACCCGCCGGGATGCCGGGTGAACGGGTGGGCCAGCATGTCCCCCTCTTCCATGATCGGCACCAGTTCGCGGATCAGTTCATCGGGATCAGGCACCGGCCCCTCTTCCAATGATGGCCAGAGCTGACCGAGATGGATGTACAGCGGCAGGCCCAGTTCGCTGGCAATCTGCTTGCCGATCTTGATCACGTCCAGCCCCCAGCGCGACTGGCCGCCGATCTCGGCATGGGCCTTGACCCCGCGCACGATATCCAGGTTCTGCTTGCCGACGCGCACCGTATGTTCGGCATTCACCGCATAGGGCCCGTAGAGATCGGGGTACATGTGGCCCTCCAGCCCCCCGACCAGATAGGCCGAGATAAAGCAGTAGAGCTTGGTCTTCGAGGTCGCATCCAGATAATGGCGAAAGCCGCCCAGCGTCATGCAGCTGGGCCCGCCCTGATCAATGATCGTGGTCACACCGGACCGGACACCGACCAGATCAGGGTTCAGCCCAAAAGTGCCGGTGACGTGCTGATAGACATGGCCATGGGTGTCGATCATCCCCGCAGTCACGATCTTGCCAGCCACGTCCACCACCTCGGCGCCGCCCCGCGCGATGGATGGCTCGATCGCGGCAATCCGCCCACCGCTGATCGCGACATCGAACAGCCCATCGCGGCCGGTGGCCGGATCGATCACCCGTCCGCCTTTCAGAACAGTCTCGTAGCCTTGGGTCATCTCCATACCTCTTTTCTGCCGGTCGTGCGGCGGGATGGATCCCCAAACCGCCTTTGCACGTTGCCCCAATCGGGGGGTTGGGCCCGCCCCTCTTAAATCGTCAGTACTATGACCAATTTGGCGGATCAAGCTTGGCCCGGTGCCGGATGCGGACAGATCCCATGGATCCGATCCAGGTCGCGGCGACCGCTCAATTATTCATCAAGTCGCCTAAAATCGCACCACCAGGCAGAGCCGCCGTGCGTCCGCCTAAGCCCACACCCGACCGCGCCTTGCCTGCCAGGCCCCCCGCCACCATGGTCGCAACGCCCTGTTGCCCAAGCCCGGAGACCCCATGACCCCCCTGCCCGTGATCAACGACCCCGCCACCCAGGCCGCCGTGACAGCAGCCTTCATGCGCTATGAACGCGCCCTGACCGGCAATCTGCTGGCCGAGATGGACGATCTGTTCTGGCATGACGGGTTGACGGTGCGCCTGGGGGCCGGCGAAAACCTGTATGGCATTGATGCGATCCGCGCCTTTCGCAACGCCCGCCCGTCAAAAGGGCTGGACCGGGCGCTCCAGAATACGGTGATCACGACATTCGGCACGGACTATGCCACCGCCTGCACCGAGTTTACCCGCGACGGCAGCAACAAGATCGGCCGGCAGACCCACAGCTGGGTGCGCTTTCCCGAAGGCTGGAAGATCGTCGCCGCCCATGTCTCGCTGATGACCCCGCAACCATGAGTTTTTGGGACGGAATCGCACCCCGGCTGACCGCCTGCCTGCCACTGGCCGACGCCGTGCCCGCTGTGTCCGGGCGGATGCTGCTCCATGCCGGGCCGCCCTTCGCCACGCCCTCGGCCTGCCCGCGGCCCATGCTCAATGCCGCCATCGCCGCCGCCCTGGCCGAGGGCTGGTGCCACACCCCCGCCGAAGCCGAAACGGCGGTGACCAGCGGCGCCCTTCCCCTGCACCCGGCGCAGGACTATGGGGTCGTCACGCCGCTGGCCTGTGTCGTCTCGCCAACCATGCCCGTGCTGCGGGTCGAGGCCGCCGGGATCACGGCCCTGAGCCCGGTCAATGACGGCCCCACCACGGGGGCATTGCGCTTTGGCCTGTCAGATCCGGCGGCGCAGGTGGCGCGAATTGCGGAAATGGCCGCCCTGGCCCCGGTGCTATCGGCAGCCCTGGCAACCGGCGAGATCCCGCTTCTGCCGCTGATGGCCAGCGCGATTGAACAAGGCGACGATCTGCACGGATCCGTGGCCGCGATGACCGCCCTGCTGGCTGACCGGCTGGCCCTGCAGGGCGCGGCCGACCCCTATGTGCGCGGCCCACTGTTTGCCCTGAACCCGGTGATGGCCGCCGCCGCCGCGATGCTGAAGGCCGGAGCCAGGGCCGCGCCAGAGCCGATGGTGATCGCTGCGGGCAGCAATGGCGTGACTTTTGGCTGGATTTGCTCGGACGCGCCGGACCGCTGGCAGACGGCACCGGCCCAACCCCCGATGGGACCACGGATGGATGACGGGACCGCCCCGGTGCTGCCCGCCATCGGCGACAGCGCGGTGATCGACGCGCTGGGGCTTGGCGGGCCGATCCTGCGCTATGCCCAACCCCTGCGCGCCGCCCTCAGCCCGTTTCACGACCCGGCTGTTTTCGCCCCCTCCGAGACGTTTCTCGCGGCCCATCCCGGCCTGCCCTCCGACATTTCCCTGGGCTGTGCTGTCCGCCGCATGGGGGCCCATCCCGGGGTGATGCTGGCGATGCTTGGCGCCGGGGGCGAGGGGCTGATCGGACGGGGACTGGCCCCCTGGCCACAGACATGACCGGTTTGCGTGCTTGCGCGACAAGGAAAGACGGGTAGACTGATAATCAGTATACTTTCATATTCAGGCAGGCCCACAGATCCGGGGCCGGATGAAAGGCTGTGACGGTGGAAAAATCACACAAAGGCGTTGGCGCCGCGATCCCCCGCTTCGAAGATGACCGGCTTCTGGAAGGGCGCGGCCGCTTCGTCGGCGATATCCGGATGCCGGGCATGCTGGAGGTCGCCTTTCTGCGCAGCCCCGTCGCCCATGCCACCGTCACCGGCATCGAGAAACCCGCCGGTGCCGAACATCAGGTCTTTACCGCCGCCGATCTGACCGGCGTATCCGGCATCAGGGCCGACAGCGGGTTGCCCGGGTTTCGCAGTTCTATCCAGCCGGTTCTGGCCGCCGATCGCATCCGCCATGTCAACGAACCCATCGCCGCCTGTGTCGCCGCAACCCGCGCCCAGGCCGAGGATCTGGCCGATCTGACCCGGCTGGACTGCGACGCGCTGCCCGCAGTCCATGACATGCTGGCCGCCCGCGACCCGCAGGCGCCGCTGCTGCACCCGGAATGGGACGAGAATGTCTTTCTGGAAAGCGGCTTCGAGCAGAACCTCGACACCGCCATCGAAGGCGCCGCGGTGCGCGTACGGCGCCAGTACCGGACCGCCCGCCAATGCATGTCCCCGATGGAGGGGCGCGGCGTTGTCGCCTATTTCGACGATCAGGCCGATCAGCTGGTCATCATCACCTCAACCCAGATGCCGCATATCGTGCGCAACGGGCTGGCCGAGTGTCTGGGGTTGGATCAGGCGCGGATCCGCGTGATCGCCCCGGATGTGGGCGGTGGCTTTGGCTACAAGGGGATCCTGCTGGCCGAAGAGGTGGTGCTGGGCTGGCTGGCCATGCATCTGCGCCGCCCCATGCGCTGGATCGAGGATCGCCGCGAACAACTGGCCGGCAATGCCAACTGCCGCGAACACTGGTACGATATCACGGGCTATGCCTCGGCTGACGGACAACTGCTGGCGGTTGACTGCGAAGCGATCGTCGACAGCGGGGCCTATTCCGCCTATCCGTTTTCAGCCTGCCTTGAGGCCGCGCAGGTCGCCTCGATCCTGCCCGGGCCCTACCGGATGGAGGGCTTTCGCTGCCGCACCTGGTCGGTGGCGACCAACAAGCCGGCAATCCTGCCCTATCGTGGGGTCGCCCGCACGGGCGTGTGTTTCGCCATGGAAATGCTAATGGACGATCTGGCCCGAGAGCTGGACCTGGAACCGGCAGAGTTCCGCCGCCGCAACCTGGCCCGGGCCGAGGACATGCCCTTTGTCAACATCACCGGCAAGATCTTTGATTCCGGGGATTATGTCGAGGCGCTGGACCGGGCCGTGACCGCGCTGGACCTGCCGGCCCTGCGCGCGCGACAGGCCAGGGGCGAACCCGATGGGCGCAAGCTGGGCGTCGGTCTGTCGATTTTCTGCGAACAGGGCGCGCATGGCACATCCGTCTACAGCGGCTGGGGCATCCCGATGGTGCCCGGTTTTGAACAGGCCACCGCCCGCATCACCCCCGATGGCGGGCTGGAACTGCGGGTCGGGGTGCACAGCCACGGCCAAAGCCTGGAAACGACATTGGCGCAGATCGCCAATGAAGTGCTGGGCGTCGATCCGGCCAAGGTGCGGCTGGTCCATGGGGACACGGCGCTGACCCCGTACTCCACCGGCACCTGGGGATCGCGCTGCATTGTGATGGCCGGCGGCGCCGTGGCCACGGCCTGCGAGGAACTGGCCGAGCGGGTGAAAACCATCGCCGCCCATCTGCTGCAGGCCGACCCCCACGAGATCACGCTGGGCGCGGGCGAGGCGCGGGCCGTCACCGGATCCGTTCCCTTATCCAGGATCGGCGCGATCTGGTATCACAGTCCCCAGGATCTGCCCGATGATGTCGATGTCGGCGGGCTGGAGGCCACGAAGGGCTACAAGACCGTGCGCGACACCGGCACGTTTTCTTACGCCTGCCACAGCGTGACCGTTCTGGTCGACCCCCAGACCGGCGAGGTCGAGATTGAGGACTATCGCATCGTCGAGGATGGCGGTGTTCTGGTCAATCCGATGGTCGTGGACGGACAGGTCTGGGGCGGGGCCGTACAGGGCATCGGCACCGCCCTCTATGAGGAAATGCCCTATGACGAAGACGGCCAGCCCCTGTCGACGACGCTGGCCGACTATCTGCTGCCAGGCGCGGCAGAATCGCCCGCGATCACCATCGACCATATGCAAACGCCCTCACCGATCAGCCGCTTCGGTCAGAAGGGGATCGGCGAAAGCGGTGCCATCGGGCCACCGGCCGCCATCGGCAATGCGGTGAATGACGCGCTGCACCCCTGTGGTGGACGCATCGCCCAGCTGCCGATCACCCCCGAACGGGTACTGGCGGCACTGGCCATGGGGCACACATCATGAAACCGGCCCCCTTCGACATGATCACCGCGCAGACCATCCCCGAGGCACTGGCCCACTTGGGCGGCGGACGCGACGCGAAACCTGTGGCCGGCAGCCAGTCGCTCGGGCCGATGCTGAACCTGCGGCTGACGCGGCCCGATCTGCTGGTCGATCTCAGCCGCTGCCCGGATCTGCTGGCCGTCACCAAAGAGACGGACGCGATCCTTTACGGCGCCGCCCTGCCCCATGCCGCCTTTGAGGATGGCACCGTCCCCGATGCGACCCCCGGCTGGCTGCCGGCGATCGCCCGGCGCATCGCCTATCGCGCGGTGCGCAACCGGGGCACCATTGGCGGATCGCTGGCCCATGCGGATCCGGCGGCCGATTGGGTCGCCACGATGAGCGGGATGGGCGCCTCGGTTCAGCTGACAGGACCCGATGGGACCCGGGAAATGGCCATGGCCGATTTCATCACCGGCGCCCTGTCCACCGCCCTCGGCACGGCCGAGATCATCACGGCGGTCCGGGTACCGCGGCGGGGACCTGCCGCACGCTGGTCCTACTGGAAGTTCTGCCGCAAGGTCGGTGAATTCGCCAAGGCCTCGGCCACCGTTCTGGCCGATCCGGACAGGGGCGACTATCGCGTTCTGGCCTGCGCCATCGAACGCGCCCCCGTTGCCCTGCCCGATCCCCGCGCCCTGATCGAGGACACCGCCAACCCGCATGCGGCTGTCACGGCGGCGGTCGAGGCCGCGCTGCCCTTCCTGTCGCCCGAACGCCGCGCCCTGCAGGTGATTGCCACGCTCCGCGCCCTGGCCACCTTGCCCCCCGGAGAGCCCAGATGACCGATTTCACCGTCAACGGCCAGCCAGTGCGCTTTACCGGCGAGGCCCGCACCCATCTGGCCGATTTCCTGCGTGAGGAGATGGGCCTGACCGCCACCCATATCGGCTGTGAACAGGGGGTATGCGGCGCCTGCACGCTGATCAAGGATGGCCGGCCGGTGCGCAGCTGCATCACCTATGCCGCCGCCTGCGACGGCGCCGATATCCGCACGCTGGAGGATTTCCGCGACGATGCGCTGATGGCCCGGATACGGGCCGCCTTCAAGGATCATCACGGGCTGCAATGCGGGTTCTGCACGCCGGGGATGCTGGCCACGGCCTATGATATCGTCACCCGGCTGCCCGATGCCGATGAGGCCCGCATCCGGGAGGAACTGTCCGGCAACCTGTGTCGCTGCACCGGCTATATGGGCATTGTCAGCGCCATCCGCGTGGTCCTGGCCGAGGGGCCCCATACGGCCCCGCCCGCTCCGGTGCGGGCCGCACAAATCCCCGGACTGCGGGCACCGCAGGCACCAGTCGCCGGCGCGGCGCCCCGTCACCAACCGCCAGCCGACCGCCCTGCTGCAACCGAACGCACAATTCCAACCGAACGCCCCGCCCCATTGACCGACGGTGTTACACTGGATCGGATAATCCCCATCGACTTGCCCATCGACGACGTATGGGCCGTGCTGTCGGACATCCGCCAGGTGGCTGCCTGCCTGCCCGGCGCTGCGATCGACCAGATCGAAGGCGACAGGGTTCAGGGCACCATGGCCGCCCGGATCGGCCCGATCACCGCACGCTTTGGCGGAACCGCCTTCGTCACCTATGTGCCAGCGGAAAAAACCGGACAAGTCGCCGGCCAGGGTGGGGATGACGCCTCGCGCTCAACCGCCCGCGGCGAGATCCGGTTCGCCCTTGCCTCCCGGGATGATCAGGCCTGCGATCTGTCCTGCCGCATCGCCTACAAACTGAATGGTCCGCTGGCCCAATTCGGCCGCCCGGCCATCGTCGCTGGCGTCGTCGACCGGATCCTGGCGGATTTCGCGGCCAATGTCGCCGCCTCGTCCAAAGGCCAGGCCCTGAGCATCACCGCCCCGCCCGGGATCGTCGATTTGATCCTGGCTGCACTACGCACTATATTCCGACGCAATCGGAACGGCGGAGACCCTTCATGACCAATGTGCCCGGGCCTCTGGCGGACGAATCCCCCCCTGCGGCCGGCAGTACGGCGGACTTGCATCAGGCGGCCAGCGACAATGACTGGGGCGAGACCGGATTGCGCGACCGGCCCGGCTTTCTGATCCGCCGGCTGCACCAGATCCACACCGCGCTGTTCCTGCAGGAATGTTCCAGCGAAGGCATCACCCCGGTGCAATATTCGGTGCTGACCGCGCTCAGCCAGCTTGGCCCGTCCGAACAGATCGTCATTTCCCGCGCCGTCGGGCTGGACCGCACCAGCACCGCCGATGTGATGCAGCGGCTGGAAAAGCGCAAGATGATCCGGCGCCGGGCCTCACCCACGGACCGGCGCAGCAAGATCGCGACCCTGACCGAAGTGGGGGAAACCCTGTTGCAGCGGGTGGACAAGGCCGCCTCGACCGCCCACAGCCGGACACTGGATCCCCTGGCACCCGAGGAGCGGCGCGACTTGATGCAGGCGATGCACAAGATCGTGGACGCCTATTCCGATCTGGCCCGCACGGCCAACTGACCCGGCCCCCGGGCATGCCGCGTTGATCCGCAGTCCCTGACACGCCCTCATCCTTTGGGAACGCATGCTCAAAGCGCCCAGACCCGGGCCCACGTTTGGATAAGGATGCTTTGTCGACCAACCGCCTCGCAGACGGCCGCGTTTGTACAGGACCGGCTGGCTTTACAGCCATTTTACCTGTGAAACGCCGGGCATGCCGCACCAGGCAGGTCCAGCGCCGCCCCGGGCGGGCTTAGCCAACGGCCCTAAGGATTGACCGCTTGCGACAGGCCGCTATGCGGGACAAAGCGGCCGTTACCACCAGCAGACCAAGCCGCGCCAGCGCCGGACCGGGGGCTGGCGCTGGCGCACCCAACCCGCCCGCTACGCGATTTATGGCAGCCGTGGTAGCGCGATATTCCAGCTTCGCGATTACATCAGCCATAGCGCCAGACCGGTGGGCCGCCCCAGTGATGGCGCGGCGCCCGTTCCGGGCTTGTCCCGCGCCGGACGGCAAGGGTCAGAATGGCCTCACAACGGTCATTTTCCAGAGCCAGGGGGGCGGGATCGGTGCCCCAACCGCCGTTGCCCCCGACAGCCGTCTGCGCCTCTACCATCCCCCGCCATCGGCGGGGCTACAGCCCCATATAGGCCTC
>JBKDZR010000133.1:0-65948 GCA_047971485.1 Qingshengfaniella sp.
GACCTGTATATACAGGTGGGCGCCAGGTAACCGGACCAGGGCCCGGACAGAGCCAGCTCCCTCGGAGTTGCTTAAGGCCACCGGAATAGAGCCACGACACGGGAAGAGCAGCACCCGCCTGTTCGCCAGATAGGCAGAATGACGGGGACTGACAAGGGGGAGAGGTAGATCTGATCTGCGTGGCCTTCACCCGCGGGTTCCGTATCGGACCGGTCGCGCTGGTTTCAGCGTATCTGCGCTGCCCTTTGGGTACAGCATGTCTTCACAAAACCGGGTTCCGGTTTTTGACACCCTGAATGTGCGTTACCCATAGGGCTCGAACGTGACGCGTGAATGCGACATGTTCTAGCCGCCCACCGAACTGCGTGGCGCGCTGGCGCCAAAACCGCCGCGCGACACTGCCGTGGCTTTGCTCATGGGCGGCTTGCCCACCGTGGTCGGCGCCTTGGTGAAGGCGGCGGGGCTGAGCTTGGCCTTGCCGGTGTTGTTGGAATAGGTCGCGTTGCCGGCGGGGTTGGTGAACCGCCCATCCGCCGTGCGATAGAGCGGTTGGGCCGCCGCGCCGCGTCCGCCGCTCATCATGCTGCCGATCAGATAGCCGGCGATCAGCGGCATGAAGATGCTGCCCGAGCCTCCGGGGCTGGCCTGGGCCTCGGATCCGCAATTGCCGACCCCATATTGTTCCTCGCACACGGCCAGACTGTCATAGCGGGGGGCGGTTTCCACATTCAGCGCCTGGGCCTGATCAAAACCCGTCTGGCAATCCTCGGGCGAGAACAGACTGTCGGGACCTGCGGCGTTCAGGCAGCTTTGCAGGTCGGGAAAGGCCTGGGCGTCAACGGCCTCGTCACGACAACCGGCCAGGGAAAACGAGGCGGCTCCAACGATCATAAGGGCGGCGGTTCTGGATCTTTTCGTCATCGGGGCCTCCGGAGCAAGGGTCAGTCGCGGATGAAATGGGGTTTGAAGCGGGACAGGTCCTGGGTGATGCGCGTTTGGTCTTCGCGGATGCCCATGCCGGCGCAGGTCTCACCGACAATCCATGCACCGATGACCGGCCGAAACCCGTCGAAGACGGGCAGCGGCTGATAGGCCTGCACGATGCGGGGATGGGCGCCATAACTGTCATCGGTGGCCGATTCGGTGATCTGCCCCGCTTCGATGATGGTGACCGAGGCCCCCTCGCGCGAGAAGAGAGGCTTGCGCACATGGCCCCGGGCCAGCACGTCACGGGCGCGATCGAACAGGGGCGTGGCGCTGGCGGAAGGTGCCCCGTTGCCGGCCAGCGCCTCGGCGATGTCGGACTCGAAAAAGGCAGGCAGCAGGTTCGGATGGCCTTCGAACATCTGCCAGAGCACGGGGAGAATGCCCTTGTTCGACAGGATCGCCTTCCATGGCGGTTCGAGCATCAGGCACTGGGTGGTGGCAAGATGGCGGGCATAATCGTCGCGCAGCAGATCTTCCCAGGGATACAGCTTGAACAGGATGCCGATAACCCGGTCCTCATCGTCGAGAAACTGGCCGTCTGCGCTGATCCCGATCTTTTCCAGATCGGTGTAATGCGCCCCCAGATCGGCGGCGCGTGCGGCCCAGCCCAGTCCCTCGACCGTGGCATAATCCTCGGGCGTGCCGCCCATGGCGGTGAAATGCAGATCGGTGCCGGGGGCGAAAAGGGTGCGGAACCGTTCAACGATCGCTTCATGGATACCGTTGAACTGATCGTCCCCGGTTTCCAGTACGCCGGCGGCGATCTGGTCTTCCAGCCATTGCCATTGGAACGCGGCGGATTCGTAAAGGGAGGTGGGCGTATCGGCGTTGTATTCCAGCAACTTGGCCGGTCCATTGCCATCATGGGCCAGATCGAAACGGCCATAAAGCGAAGGCGCCCCTGTTTTCCAGCTGTCGGCAATATAGTCGCGATGGGCAGCGGGGATCATCAGCTTGTCCAGCAATTCTTCGCTGTCCAGCACATGGGCGACGGCCTCCAGGCACATGGCGTGCAATTCGGTTGCCGGATCTTCGATCTGTTCCTCGATCTCGCGCAGGGAAAAGCGGTAGCAACTTGTCTCGTCCCAATAGGGTTCGCCATGCATGTCGAGAAAGGTAAAGCCCTGCGCTTCGGCCTTTTCGCGCAAGTCCGGGCGCTCGGGCAAGTCGATCTTCTGCACCTGGGACCCTTTCGTTGCCCGCTGCCGGCCCGCCTTTCGGCAAGCCGACCTTGTTGGCGCCTATATGGGCGATGGGGGCGGTCTTGTGAACCTCTAACGACCGGCGGGGCCGTTCGGCGTTTACCAGTGGCCGGTGTTTTCCATGCTTTCCCAGGGCTCTTGCGGGGGCAGGGCATCGCCCATCTGTAACAGCTCGATCGAGATATTGTCGGGGGAACGGACAAAGGCCATGTGGCCATCACGCGGGGGGCGGTTGATGGTGACGCCATTGTCCATCAGATGCTGACACATCTCATAGATATTGCCCACCTTGTAGGCGAGATGTCCGAAATGCCGGCTGTCCGAAGGCAGTCTGTCATCCCCGTCCCAGTTATAGGTCAGTTCGACATCGGCGGTGCCGTCCTCCTGGCCGGGGGGGCACAGGTAGACCAGGGTAAAGCGGCCCTTTTCGCTTTCAAAGCGCCGGCGCTCTTTCAGGCCCAGCAAGGTGTAAAAGGCCAGGGACTGTTCCAGATCCTTCACCCGGACCATGGTGTGCAGGTATTTGATGTCCATCTTTCGTCTCCGCGATGTTATCCACAAGAAATCCGGCTGAAACCGCTATACTTGGCGGTTTTTGATGCTAACTTACACCATACTTAGTGTTGTGGGTGCGCGACGGCAAAGGGCTTTCCACATCTTTTCCGTGTTTTCCCCAAAAACCGCACAGCCTGTCCCCTGTCTATCCACAGGGTTGATCACAGGCCAGTTTGCACAGGCAGTATCGCCGGGGCAATGTCCCGGCACAGCAGGAGCCGAGCCATGAACGAGATCACCGCCATGTCGGAAGGCGATGACCCCATTGAAACGCAGCGCGCCAATCCGGTGCAGACGTTGCGTGCCACCGTCCCGGCGATGGAAGAGCGCCTCTACCACCCGGTTCCGGTGCTGGACCATGGCTTTGTCCGGGTTGTTGATTACATGGGCGATGACAGCGCCATCGTCCAGGCGGCCCGGGTCAGCTATGGCGCTGGCACCAAGACCGCGCGCAACGATGAGGGGCTGATCCGCTATCTGATGCGGCACTGGCATTCGACCCCGTTCGAGATGTGCGAGATCAAGCTGAATGTGAAGCTGCCGGTCTTTGTCGCGCGTCAGTGGATCCGTCATCGGACGGCCAATGTGAACGAATATTCGGCCCGCTATTCGATTCTCGACCGTGAGTTCTACATTCCTGCGCCCGAACATCTGGCCGCGCAATCCACGGTCAACAACCAGGGCCGTGGTGAAACCCTGGAAGGGGCCGAGGCGGCCGAGGTTCTGGAAATCCTCAAGGCCGATTCCACCCGTGCCTATGACAATTACCAGTCCATGCTGGGTGGCGGCGAAGGCAAGCAAGGCCTGGCCCGGGAACTGGCGCGGATGAACCTGCCGGCCAATATCTATACCCAATGGTACTGGAAAACGGATCTGCACAACCTGTTCCACTTCTTGCGTCTGCGCGCCGATTCCCACGCCCAGTACGAGATCCGCGCCTTTGCCGATGCGATCTGTGACATCACCCGGGATTGGGTGCCGGCGGCCTATGCCGCGTTTGAGGATTACCGCCTGGGGGCGGTGTCCCTGTCGGCAACCGGCCTGGCCTGTCTGCGACGGATGCTGGCCGGGGAACCGGTGACCCAGGAAACTTCTGGGATGAGCGCCGGGGAATGGCGGGAATTCCAGGCGGCATTCGGGCAGTAAAACGCTGCGGATCGGGAGAGACGGATGATCAGGGTAAATGGCCTGAAGACCTGCGATACCTGTCGCAAGGCGGTCAAGGCGTTGAACGCGGCGGGGCTGATGGCGGAACTGCGCGATCTGCGGGCCGATCCGCCCAGCCGGCAGGAGCTGGAGGCCTGGTTGCTGCAGTTCGGCGAGGAGGCGCTGGTGAACCGCAAGTCCCGCACCTGGCGCGATCTGGATGATGCTACACGGGCCTTGCCCCCGGTTGACCTGTTGCAGGCCCATGCCCCGGTGATGAAACGCCCACTGATCGAGACCGGCGGACAGGCCTATCTGGGCTGGACGGACGCGGTCAAAAACGCCCTGATCGGATAAGGTCCGGGCCGGGGGACCGGCCCGAACGCGATCTCAGCTGGCCAGATCCGGGGCCACGGCCTCAACCATCAGGTCGGCCAGCACATTGTCCAGCGTGGCGGTACGGGTGGCCTTTTCGCCCAGACGACGCACAGACACGGTGCCTTCCTCGACCTCGCGTTGCCCGCAGGCCAGGATCACCGGGACCTTGCCCAGGGAATGTTCCCGGACCTTGTAGTTGATCTTTTCGTTGCGGATGTCCGCCTCGGCCCGCAGCCCGGCGGCGCGCAGTTTCGCGACCACATCGTTCACATAGCCATCTGCATCCGAAACGATCGAGGCCACCACCACCTGACGCGGGGCCAGCCAGAAGGGCAGGCGGCCGGAATAGTTCTCGATCAATATGCCGATGAACCGTTCGAACGAGCCCAGGATCGCACGGTGCAGCATGATCGGGCGATGACGCGCGCCATCGGCGCCGATATAGCTGGCATCCAGACGCTCGGGCAGGTTCGGATCAACCTGCAGCGTGCCGCATTGCCAATCCCGCCCGATGGCGTCGGTCAGCACGAATTCCAGCTTGGGCCCGTAAAAAGCGCCTTCGCCTTCGCTGATCTCATAGGCAAAGCCGGCCTCCTTGCAGGCATCGGCCAGCGCGGCCTCGGTCAGGTCCCAGCTTTCTTCGCTGCCGATGCGCTTCTCGGGGCGCGTGGACAGCTTGATCCGCCAGTCGGTAAAGCCCAGATCGGCATAGACCTTGGCCAGGAATTCGATGAAGTCGCGGGTTTCGGCCTCAATCTGATCCTCGGTGCAAAAGATATGCGCATCGTCCTGGATAAAGCCGCGCACCCGCATGATGCCGTGCAGCGCCCCCGAGGGTTCATAGCGGTTGCAGGCGCCGAACTCGGCCATGCGCAGGGGCAGGTCGCGATAGCTTTTCAGCCCCTGATTATAGACCTGGACATGGCAGGGGCAGTTCATCGGTTTCAGGGCGTTGACCGCCTTTTCCCGGGCGTGATCTTCGTCCACCTCAACGATGAACATGTGCTCCTGATAATTGTCCCAATGCCCCGAGGCTTCCCACAGCTTGCGATGCACGACTTGGGGGGTGTTGACCTCGACATAGCCGTGACGTTCCTGCTGGCGACGCATGTAATCGCGCAGGGTGTTGTAGATCCGCCAGCCATTGGGGTGCCAGAAGATCATGCCCGGGGCCTCTTCCTGGAAATGGAACAGGTCCATCTCACGGCCGAGACGGCGGTGATCGCGTTTCTCGGCCTCTTCCAGGAAGGTCAGGTATTTCTTCAACTCGTCACGGGTGCGGAAGGCAACGCCATAGATGCGTTGCAGCATGGCGCGGTTGGAATCCCCCCGCCAATAGGCGCCGGCAACGTTCATCAGCTTGAAGGCGTCGGCGGGCAGTTGGCCGGTGTTTTGCAGATGCGGGCCGCGGCACAGATCTTGCCAATCCCCGTGCCAGTACATGCGGATCGGCTGATCGGCAGGGATCGCCTGCACCAGTTCGACCTTGTAGGGTTCGCCCGAGGCCTCGTAATGGGCGATGGCCCGGTCACGGTCCCACAGTTCGGTGCGGACCGGATCGCGCAGGTTGATGATTTCCTTCATCTTCTGCTCGATCAGGCCCAGATCTTCGGGGGTGAAGGGCTCGGCGCGGTCGAAATCGTAATACCAGCCGTTATCAATGACCGGGCCAATGGTGACCTTGACGTCGGGCCAAAGGGCCTGAACCGCGCGGGCCATGACATGGGCCAGATCGTGGCGGATCAGTTCCAGGGCCGGTGCTTCGTCTTTCAAGGTGTTGATGGCGATGGTGGCATCGCGGTCGATGGGCCAGGCCAGATCCCAATGCGCGTCATCCAACTGCGCCGAGATGGCCTTTTTCGCCAGCGATTTCGAGATGTCGGCTGCGATATCGGCGGCGGTTATGCCGGCCGGATAGGCGCGCTGATTGCCATCGGGAAAGGTGAGGGTGACGTCTGCCATAATTGGCCTCCTCGTCGGTTTGGCGCCCACGGAGCGCCCGGTTGCGGGTAGGGTTTTCGGCGGGCGTTCTGCGCCGGGTGGCGTGGGGTGTCAAGGGCTGGAAAGGGTGGGCGGCAGTCTGACCCCTGCTGGTCCGTCGTATCCGAGGGCAGGGCGGCGGGGCGAAAAGCACTTGCTTCGCCCCGGGTGTCGGGTGAGGTTCGGGTTCCAGTTGCAGGGAGGGCCCCATGACCGCAGTCGCATTTCTTGATACGCCGTCTGGCCGTCGGATCGCCTATCACCGGACGCAGGGCACGGGGCCCGGTGTGGTGTTTCTGGGGGGCTTTCGTTCGGACATGGAGGGCACCAAGGCGCTGGCCCTGCAGGCCCAGGCCGAAGCCGAGGGGTTCGCCTTTCTGCGCTTCGATTATTCCGGCCACGGTCAGTCTTCGGGTGAATTCACCCAGGGCACGATCGGCGATTGGGCGGCCGATGCCATGGCGGCGATCAGTGCGTTGAGCGAAGGACCGCAGGTGTTGGTCGGGTCGTCCATGGGGGGGTGGATCGCGCTTTTGTTGGCGCGGGCCATGCCTGACCGGATTGCAGGCCTGGTGACGATTGCGGCGGCGCCGGATTTCACTGAGGACAGCATGTGGGCCGGTTTCGATGCTGCCCAGCGGGCCGCGCTGGAGATCGACGGGCGGGTCCTGCTGCCCAGCGATTATGACGCACCCTACATCATCACCCGCCAGCTGATTGAGGACGGCCGCCAGAACCTGGTTTTGCGCCAGCCTCTGGATCTGCCGTTCCCGGTTCGCTTCCTGCAAGGCACATCGGATGCGGATGTGGATATGTCGGTGGCGCTGCGCCTGCTGGATCACGCCATCGGCCCGGATATGCGGCTCAGCCTGGTCAAGGGGGCCGATCACCGCTTTTCCAGCCCCGACTGCCTGGCGCTGATCGTGCAGGCCCTTGGCGAGGTACGAGGGCTGGCAAAGGTGGGGGTCTGACGGCCCCCGAGGACGGCCTTAACCGACTTCCATGATCTCGCGCGGGGCGGGGGCGGTCTTGCTGTTGTGGTCGATGAAATCGAGCACAAGCGGCCGGATGTTGTTGCGCCAGCTTTTGCCGGCGAAGATGCCGTAATGGCCCGCGCCCGGTTCCAGATGGCTGGCTTTCTTGCTGTCGGGTAACCCTGTCAGCAGGTCCAGCGCGGCCAGGCATTGCCCCGGCGCACTGATATCGTCTTTCTCGCCCTCGATCACCTTGACCGCGACATCGCTGATCTTGCCGATGTCGATGCGATGGCCATCGACGACGAATGCGTTCTTGGCGATTTCAAGGTTCTTGAAGATCCGCTCCACCGTTGACAGGTAGAATTCGGCCGGCATGTCCATCACCGCCAGATATTCGTCATAGAACCGGTTGTGATGGTCGTGATCGGCGGCTTCGCCCTTGGCGGCACGAAGGATCTGGTTGAAGAAGGCCTCGGAATGGCGGTCGGCATTCATCGACATGAAGGAAGCCAGCTGCAACAGCCCGGGATAGACCATCCGCCCGGTTCCCTTGTAGTTCAGCCCGACCCGCTGGATCACCAGTTCCTCAAGCTGCCCCATGGTCACGCGACGGCCGAAATCGGTGACGTCGGTGGCGGCGGCATCGGGGTCGATTGGGCCACCGATCAGGGTCAGGGTGTTGGGCTGGGCGCCGGGCTTTTTCTCGGCCAGCCAAGCGGTGGCGGCCAGGGTCAGGGGGGCGGGCTGACAGATGGCGATGACATGCAGGTCTGGCCCGAGGTGCTCCATGAACTCAGCGAGATAGAGTGTATAATCCTCAATGTCGAACTTGCCGGCCGAGACGGGAATGTCCCGGGCGTTGTTCCAATCGGTCACATAGACTTCGCAATCAGGCAGCAGGCTGAGCACGGTGCTGCGCAACAGCGTGGCGTAATGGCCCGACATCGGCGCCACCAGCAGCACCCGGCGCGACCGTTTTGGCCGGCCCTGTACGTTGAACCGGATCAGGTCGCCGAAGGGGCGGGCAATTTCGACCTGGGTGGTGACAACATGGTCGCGGCCATCGCCTTCGCCGACGACGACGCGGATGTTCCAGTCGGGCTTGGTGATCATGCGCGAGAAGCTGCGTTCCATGACCTCGCCCCAAGCGGCGATCATGCGAAAGACTGGTGTTGGCGCAAGTCCGGTAACCGGATACGATCCAAAGGCACGCGCGGTTGCGCCCAGCCATTGGTTCGTGTTCCGTGCTGTTTCCATCAGGTCGTAGGTGGCCATATAGCGCATGTCGATTCTCCTCGGGCCGGGCCCGTTTCAAGTCGCCGCTTTGGCCTCCCGTCCGAGGCGACATAAGAATTGGTCCCAAACTTAGGGGGGAAGACCGATCATGACAACTGAGCAAAATACGGATGGTCCCGACGTAGCCCGGTTAAATGAAAATATTGCTAAAATGGAGGCCCTGTCCCAGCGATTGATGGCGGCTTTGTCCCAGAAACGGACCATCGATCCCAATCTCCAGGGGCCGGACAGGGATATCTTTGCCAAGGCGGCCACGGCCTATATGGCTGATATGATGCAGAATCCGGCGAAGATCATTGAACATCAGGTCGGGTATTGGGGCAAGATGCTCAAGCATTACGTCGAGGCCAACCAGACCCTTGTGCAGGGGCGATTCGCGGCGCCGCCCGATCCGACAAGCAAGGACCGGCGCTTTGGCAATGCGCTGTGGGATACCCATCCCTATTTCAATTTCATCAAGCGCAATTACCTGATGACTGCCGAAGCGATCGAGGCCGCCGTGGCCGGGCTGGAAAATCTGGCGCCCAAGGAAAAGCAGCAGGTCGAGTATTTTACCCGCCAGATCGTCGACATGCTGGCGCCGACGAATTTCCTGGCGACGAATCCGGACGCGCTGGAACGGGCGGTCGAAACCGAGGGTCAGTCGCTGGTCGACGGTTTGGAAAACCTGGTGCGTGATATCGAACACCACAAGGGCGATCTTCTGGTCACCCTGGCTGATCGCGATGCCTTTGATGTCGGGCACAACATCGCGACGACGCCTGGCAAGGTGGTGTTTCGCAACCGCATGTGCGAACTGATCCAGTACACGCCGACCACCGAGACGGTCCATGCCGTGCCGCTGATCATCTTTCCGCCCTGGATCAACAAGTTCTACATTCTCGATCTGAAAGAGAAGAACAGCCTGATCAAGTGGATCGTCGATCAGGGCTATACGCTGTTCGTGGTCAGCTGGAAAAACCCGGACAAGACCTATGCCGATGTCGGGATCGACGACTACGTGCGCGAAGGCTTTCTGGAGGCGATCGGACAGGCCTGCGAGATCAGCGGGCAAAGTCAGGTCAATGCAATCGGCTATTGTATCGCGGGCACGACGCTCAGCATGACTTTGGCGTGGATGGCCCGTAACAATGACAAGCGTGTCAAATCGGCCACCTTGTTCACCACGATGACGGATTTTTCCGATCAGGGCGAGTTGGGGGTGTTTCTGGATGATCCCTTCGTGGATGGTATCGAACGCGAGGTCACCGAGAACGGGGTGCTTGATTCGTTTTTCATGTCGCGAACCTTCTCGTTCCTGCGCTCGAATGATCTGATCTATACGCCGGCCGTGCGCAGCTACATGATGGGCGAGGCCCCGCCGGCCTTTGATCTTCTGTACTGGAACGGGGATGGCACCAACCTGCCGGCGAAGATGGCGGTGGAATACCTGCGCGGGCTGTGCCAGCAGGACCTGTTCGCCCAGCAGGGTTTTCCGTTGCTCGGCGACGTTGTGACGCTGAAGGATGTCAAGCACCCGGTCTGCGCCATCGCCTGCGAGACCGATCACATCGCCGCCTGGCGATCCAGCTATAACGGCGTGCGGTATTTTGGCAGTCGCAGCAAGACCTTTATCCTGTCACAATCGGGGCATATCGCGGGGATCGTCAACCCGCCGGGCAAGGTCAAGTACGGCCATTACACCAACCCGGACATGAAGGCGGATCCTGACAGCTGGCAGGCGGCGGCCCAGTTTCACCCCGGATCCTGGTGGCCCACCTGGGAGGCTTGGCTGAAGAAAAAGTCCGGCCCGCAAGTCCCAGCGCGGATGCCGGAGGGGTCGGTTGATCTGGGCGCGGCGCCGGGAACTTACGTCCGCGCGATCCCGGCGGCCTGACATCTTTTTTGCTGCGGTGCAGAAAAAATTCTTGCAATGCTGCGCCGCAGCATCCATATGGGGTGAAGAGTTGAGGACGCGGCACGCAGCCGTGTTTGTTTCCAAGGAGAACAGAACAATGGCCGCTACCGCGAACGACATGACAAAGATGATGCAAGACATGATGGGCGCTTTCCCCGTCGACAGCAAAGCCATGCAGGATGCTTTCAAGACCTCTGCCGCGCTGAGCGAGAAGATGTCGAAAGTGGCCCTGGAAGCTGCTGACAAGTCGACCGAGATTTCGACCAAATGGACCAAAGACACCATTGCCAAGCTGGGCGACGTGACCAAGGTCAAGGCCGAGCCGGCCGCTTACGGCAAAGCCATCACCGATTTCGCCTCGGGTCAGGCCGAAATGGCGTCGGAAACCATGGCTGCCTTCGCCGAAGTGGCCAAGAAGGTGCAGATGGAAACTGTTGAACTGATGCTGGCCGCTGGCAAGGACATCAGCGAAGACGCGACCGCCGCCGTCAAGAAAGCGACGTCGGATCTGACGACCGCCGCCAAGAAAGCGACGGCCGCCTGAGCGACCCTGAACAGCCGCATCTGGTACAAGGATGCGACCGATATGCGGCGGGCCCTGGGGTCCGCCGTTTGCGTTTCAGAGATGGGGATCCGCATTCTCTGTTACAGAGTCTTTATTTTTCCGTGGGACGGTTCCATACTGCACTGCAGCTATCCCGTGCCGGAGGACATCGTGTGACGGATGACGCAAAACCCCTGCTGATCAAGCGCTACGCGAGCCGCAGGCTCTATAACACCGAAACCAGCGATTATGTCACGCTGGAGGATATCGCCCGCTTCATTCGCGATGGGCGCGAGGTCAAGATCGTCGATCTGAAAAGCGGGGATGAACTGACCCGCCAGTATCTGCTGCAAATCATCGCGGAACATGAAAGCAAGGGGGAAAACGTCCTGCCGATTGCGGTGCTGACCGATCTGGTGCGCAGCTATACCAATCAGGCGCAGGGCGTGATGCCGCAATTCTTGGCCATGTCCTTCGATATGCTGCGCGAAAGCCAGTCGAAGATGATGGAGAATTTTTCCACCCTGCCGAATGCGATGAATCCGATGTCGGGGTTCGAGAAGATCCAGAAACAGCAGCGCGCCTTTCTGTCGCAACTGATGCCCAACTGGCGCGGCACCGGGCCGGATCAGGCCGAGGATGCGACTGGCCAGTCCGGCGCCGATCAGGCCCATGGCGAGGAACTGAAAGAGTTCAAGAAACAGCTTGAGGAACTCAAGGCCAAGATGGCCAAGCTGAACGGGGAATAGCGCGCTTATATCCCCAGCCGGTCGCGCAGCGCATACCATGTCATCGCCAGCGCCAGCAGCGGGCTGCGCCCCTTGGGGCCGCCCGGAAAGGGCGCGCAGGGCAGATCGGCCATCAGATCAAAACGCTCGGTGGTGCCGGCCACGGCCTCGGCCAGTATCTCGCCAGCCAGGGTGGCCAGCGCGACGCCATGGCCGGAATAGCCCGAAGCACTGAACAACCCGGGCCCGAGGCGGGCGAAATGGGGCAGGCGGCTGCGGGTGATCGCCAGGGTTCCGCCCCAGGCGTACTCGATCCGGGCCCCGGCCAGTTGCGGATAGAGGCGCAGCATCGGCTTGCGGACCAATGCCGCGATATCCTGTGGAAAGCGATAGCCATAGCTTTCGCCCCCCCCGAACAGCAACCGGCCGTCGTCGCTGCGCCGCCAGTAATTGACGACAAATCGCGTATCGGCGACGGCGATATCCCCGGGGAGGATCTCGGGGGCGATTGAACGCAGCGGTTCGGTGGCGACGATGAAATTGTTGATCGGCATGACGCGCCGTTCGACCTGCTGATTGAGCCCGGCAAGATATCCGTTGCCGGCCAGGATCACGTGATCGGCGCTGATCATGCCACCGCTGGTATGGACCTGCCAGCGCGTGTCCCGGGTGATCGCCCGGGCTTCGCTGCCCTCATGCAGAAGGGCGCCGGCCGTTTGCGCGGCGCGGGCCAAACCCAGCGCGAAACGCAGCGGATGCAAGTGTCCGGCCCCGTGGTCGATCGTTCCACCGGCGAAGGCCGTCGATCCTGTGGCCGCCGCCATGGCCGGGCTGTCCAGCACTTCGATGCGATCATAATCGTAGGACCGGGCGAGGTGCTGGGCCTGTTGTGCGGCATGGGCCGTTTCCTCTGCGGTGTAGCAGGCATGGGCGATGCCGGGCCGATAGGCGGCGTCGATCCGGTGGGTGTCGATCAGCGCCGCGACCTTGGCCTTCGCTGCCTCACCCAGGTGCCACAGGTGACGGGCCGTATCGGGGCCAAAGCGCGTTTCCAGATCCGTTTGCTCCAACCGCTGTCCCGACCCGATCTGGCCGCCATTGCGCCCCGAGGCGCCAAAGCCCAGGCGCTGTGCCTCCAGCAGCCGCACGGCATAGCCGCGTCGGGCCAGGTGCAATGCTGCCGACAGGCCGGTATAGCCGCCGCCGACCACGCAGATATCGGCGCGCACGGTGCCTGCCAGTGCGGGTTGCGGTGGCGGGGGATCGGCGGTGGCGGCATACCAGCTGTGCGGATAGCGGCCGGGCCGGTCATTGGCGTGCAGCAGATTCACGGCCTACACGTTCATCAGCAGGTGTTCACGTTCCCAGGGCGAGATGACCTGCAGGAATTCACTGTATTCGGCCTCTTTCACCGCTTCATAGACCCGGCAGAATTCGGGCCCCAGCAGGTCGCGCAGCCCCGGCGCCGCAGAAAGCAATTTCAGCGCATCATACATGCCGGGCGGGATCTCATCCTCGCCGCCATAGGCATCGCCGGTAAAGACCGGTCGGGGCGCGGCCTGTTCGATCAGCCCCAACAACCCGCAGGCCAGCGAGGCGGCGATGCCCAGATAGGGGTTGCAATCCATCCCGGCCAGCCGGTTCTCAACCCGGCGCGAGGCCGGATCCGAGATCGGCACCCGGATCCCGGTTGTCCGGTTGTCCTGGCCCCATTCCAGGTTGATCGGCGCGGACTGGTCGGGGACATAGCGGCGATAGCTGTTCACATAGGGCGCAAGGATGGCGATGGCGCTTGGCAGATGTCGTTGCAAGCCCCCGATAAAGTGGAAATAGGCGGCGGTTTCACGCCCGTCGGGGGTGGAAAAGATGTTCTGGCCGGTTTGGGCATCACGCACCGAATGGTGGATATGCATGGCCGATCCCGGTTCGCCCTCGATCGGTTTGGCCATGAAGGTGGCGAAACTGTCGTGGCGCAGGGCGGCCTCGCGGATCAGGCGCTTGAAAAAGAACACCTCATCGGCCAATTTCACCGGATCGCCGTGGCGCAGGTTGATCTCGACCTGACCGGCGCCCCCTTCCTGGGTGATGCCGTCAATCTCAAAGCCCTGCGCTTCTGCGAAATCGTAGATATCGTCAATTACCGGCCCGTATTCATCGACAGCCGAAATGGAATAGGCCTGTCGTGCGGCGGCTGGCCGGCCCGAGCGGCCCATCATCGGGGTGATCGCCTTGGCCGGGTCAGTGTTGCGCGCGACCATGTAGAATTCCATTTCGGGCGCGACCACGGGTACCAGGCCACGGGCCTGATAGGCGGCAACCACCCGTTTCAGGACGTTGCGCGGGGCGATGGCCACCGGGGTGCCGTGATTGTCAAAGGCGTCATGGATGACCTGCAAGGTCCAGTCGGCCGTCCACGGGGCGGCGGTGGCTGTGTCGAGATCGGGAACCAGCACCATGTCGGGTTCGGTAAAGCCGGTATCGTCCGGGGCCTGGGCCCAACCGCCGGCAATGGTCTGGTAGAAAATCGAATCAGGCAGGTAAAAATGCCGCTGCCGGGCAAATTTTCCCGCTGGCATCGCCTTGCCCCGGGCAATGCCGGGCAGGTCCGAGATGATGCACTCGACCTCATCCAGTCGGTTGCCGTTCAGATAGGCGCGGGCGGCGGCGGGCAGCCGGTCAATCCAGTCAGTCATCGCTTGGGGCCTTTGCGGCGGCGCGTTCCAGGAAATCGGCCATCCAATCGGCGAGACGCGGGGATCCCAGCGGGGTGTCCGTGCCGGTGGTGACCAGCCCGGTCAGACCGGGGGGATAGCCGGGGGCGCCCTCACGGCCCTGGGCCAGCCGGGAGAGAACCGGATCGGAGAATTCCGGGTGGGGCTGGACCGTCAGAATGCGGTCCCCATAGGCCAGCCCGGCGATCGGACATCCGGGATTTGCGGCAACCACCCGTGCGCCGGCAGGGGGTGTGATCACCTGATCGTGGTGCCAGGCGTTCAGCGACAGATCACCCAGACCCTCGATCCGATAGGTCTGCCGGCCCAACCGCCAGCCGCCGGGGTGCCGGCGGACGGTCCCCCCCAGGGCCTGGGCGATGATCTGATGGCCAAAGCAGATCCCGGCCATGGGGAGAGCGGCGGCATGGATGGCGCGCAGGAAATCCTCCAGGGGCGGAATGAAGGGCAGGTCGTCATAGACACCATGGGCCGATCCGCTGACCAGCCAGGCCTCGGCCTCTTGCGGGTGGGAGGGCAGTTCCATGTCCACGGCGTTCCAGGTGCTGAACCGCCATCCCCGTCCGGCGAAAAGAGTGCCGAACAAATCGGTATAGGTGCCATGGACGCGGGTGACATCGGGGGGCAGATGACCGCAGATCAGAACGCCGATATGCATGGGATTCTCCGGGTCGGGGCAGGGGTCAGACGGCCTCGAACAGGCTGAGGATCTGTTCGGTCGGTGCCAGGGTGGCCAGCTTGCGCTGTTCCTGGCGTTTGATGCGGGCCAGCATGTCGATCAGCAGCGGTGGAAAGATCCGGGCCATCCGCGGCGAGACCGAGAAGCGTTCGATCGCGGCATTCCAATCGGTGGGGAACTGCAGGATCCGCTGGCCATAGGCGTTGCCGATGATCGGTTCAGGCGGGGTCAGTTCGTCCTCGATCCCCATCATCGCCGCGCCAAGGATTGCCGCAAGCACCAGATAAGGGTTGGTATCGCCCCCGGCCACGCGATGCTCAATGCGCCGGGACCCGGGATCTCCCCCTGGAATGCGGATTGCGGTGGTGCGGTTTTCATAGCCCCAGCAGGCCCCGATTGGCGCATGACTGCCCGAGGCGATCCGCGCATAGCTGTTCTCAAAGGGGGCATTGATCAGCGTGGCCCCGGCGATCCCGGCCACACACCCGGCAACAGCATTCAGCATCACCCCCGAGCCGGTCATCACGCCATTATCGAACAGGTTGCGTCGTGTATCATCAATGATGGAGAAATGCACATGCAGGCCGTTGCCGCTGTCACCCTCGAAGGGTTTGGCCATGAACGTCGCCGCCAGGCCGTGCTTGCGGGCCATGCCCTTGACCAGGGCCTTGAACAGCCAGGTGTCATCGGCGATGCGCATGGCCGGCCCGTGATCGAGATTGACCTCGAACTGGCCGATGCCGGATTCCGAAATCGCCGCCTGGGCCGATATGCCCATGGCCTCGGCTCCGGCATAGAGATCGTCGAAAAAGGGGGCGAAGATATCCAGCGCGTTGATGCCAACCACCTCGCCCGCGCCAAGGGGCTTGCCGTTCTGCGGGTTGATCGCGTGATCGAGGGCCGGCCCGCGGTCATCAACCAGGGTGAATTCCAGTTCGGTGGCGGCGACCACCTTCCAGCCGCGCCGGGCATAGCGGTCGAGGACCCGGGCCAGGGCATGGCGCGGATCGGCGGCAAAGCCCTGACCGGTCTCGGTGAACATCCACATGGGCAGCAGCGTTGCCGGTTGATCCAGCCAGGGCATGGGCACCGGCCCGCGATCGGTACAGCGCAACTGGCCATCGGAATCGCCCGAGGAAAAGACCAGAGGGCTGTCGTCGATATCGCTGCCCCAGATGTCCAGTGCCAAGGCCGAAAGGGGCAGGCGCTGGCCTTCGAATTCGATCTTGCCGGCATGGCGGGCGGGCAGGCGCTTGCCCCGCATCTGTCCGTTCAGATCGGCGCAGGCAGTACGGAGGCTGGGGGTCGTGATGTCCATGAGAATACCAGTCTGGGGCGCAGCTGACCTGCGGGGCCGAAGGATGAGGTATGCCCCTCAACCGTCTGATGTGTCTTGAACTTTCAAGCGCGCCATATTGCTGTCGCGGTCATTTACGCCAAGAAGCGGGGCGATCTGGCGCAGCAGGCTGTCCTCTTCTTCCTGGCGGGTTCCATCGGCCAGAACGACGCTCCAGAGGGTCTCGATGATGGCGAGCCGCTCCTCATAGGGGACGGCCTGTTTCAGGGCGCGGGTGAAGCGGACAGTATCGGGGGCCTCGGCTTCCATGGCCTCGGCCTCGCGCCTCAGCTTCGCCGCCTCGAAGGGCGACAGTCCATGCCGTGCGGCCAGCCCCCGGTCAATCTGGGCGATTTCCGCAGGGGCATATTCGCCATCCGAGCGTGCGATACGTACCAGAAGGGCCGCCAGTGCCAGACGGGCGTCAGGCTCTGGCAGGGGGGCAGGGTCGGGGGCCAGAAGGCTTTTCAGGATATCGCCGATCATGGCCGAAAGATAGGGACGCCTGTGCGCAGCGCAAGGGTAAACCGACGCCGGGCCGACATGCCGCCCGGATCGGGCCCAGATCAGACCCAGATCAGACCAGGCGGCTGATGTCCTTCGCAGCGCGGACGAAATCGGCGAACAGGGGGTGCGGATCGAAGGGTTTCGATTTCAGTTCGGGATGGAACTGGACGCCGATATACCAAGGGTGATCCTTGACCTCGACGATCTCGGGCAGCCGTCCGTCGGGGGACATGCCGGAAAAGACCAAGCCTTTTTCTTCCAGCTTGTCACGATAGCGCAGGTCCACCTCATAGCGATGCCGGTGGCGTTCCTCGATCCGGGTGGCGCCATAGGCCTCGGCGACGTGGGATCCGGTGGTCAGCACGGCAGTATAACTGCCCAGGCGCATGGTGCCGCCCTTGTCGTCGTGTTTCTTGCGCGCCACCGTCTGGTTGCCCTGCACCCATTCCTTGAGGTGATAGATCACCGGGGTAAAGCGCTTCTCACCGGCCTCGTCGTCGAATTCCTCGGATCCGGCATCGGTGACATGGGCCAGATTGCGGGCGGCTTCGATCACCGCCATCTGCATGCCCAGACAGATTCCGAAATAGGGGATGCCCCGGGTGCGGGCGAATTCGGCGGCGCGAATCTTGCCCTCGGTGCCGCGTTCGCCAAAGCCGCCGGGCACCAGGATGGCATGAAACCCTTCCAGATGGGGCGAGGGATCCTCGCGCTCGAAAATCTCGGCGTCGATCCATTCCGAGCGCACCCGCACCCGGTTGGCCATGCCGCCATGGGTCAGGGCCTCGGCGATGGATTTGTAGGCGTCTTCCAGCTGGGTGTACTTGCCGACGATGGCCACACGCACCTCGCCCTCGGCATTGTGGATCCGGTCGGACACATCTTCCCAGCGGGCCAGATTGGGGCGCGGGGCGGGTGAGATGCCGAACGCGTCCAGAACCGCCTGATCGAGGCCCTGTTCGTGATAGGCCAGGGGCGCGTCGTAGATGGTGGACAGATCCTGGGCGGCAATCACCGCCTCGGGGCGGACGTTGCAGAACAGCGCCAGCTTGTCGCGTTCCTTTTCGGGAATCGGGTGTTCGGTTCGGCAGACCAGAATGTCTGGTGCGATCCCGATTGAACGCAATTCCTTGACCGAGTGCTGGGTCGGCTTGGTTTTCAGCTCGCCCGAGGCCGCAATCCAGGGCAAGAGCGTGAGATGCATGAAAATGCACTGGCCGCGGGGCTTGTCCTGGCTGAATTGGCGGATCGCCTCAAAAAACGGCAGGCCTTCAATGTCGCCGACGGTGCCGCCGATCTCGCACAGCTGGAAATCGGTTTCGCCTTCGCCGACGGACAGGAATTCCTTGATCTCGTTGGTCACGTGGGGAATCACCTGGATGGTTTTGCCCAGGTAATCGCCCCGGCGTTCCTTTTCCAGAACGGTGGAATAGATCCGTCCCGAGGAAACGGAATCGGTGCGCCGGGCCGCGACGCCGGTGAAGCGTTCGTAATGGCCCAGGTCCAGATCAGTTTCAGCGCCATCGTCGGTGACGAAGACCTCGCCATGTTCAAACGGCGACATGGTGCCCGGATCGACGTTCAGATAGGGATCAAGCTTGCGCAGGCGGACAGTGAACCCGCGGGCCTGCAGCAATGCGCCAAGTGCCGCCGACGCCAATCCCTTGCCAAGGGAAGAGACGACACCGCCGGTGATGAATACGTATCGGGTCATGTCAGGTGCCTCCCCGCGAACCGCTGTGACTGCGTTATGAATGCACTCGTCCAGCCTTGCGGGGACCGGGCATCACGGGATTTGAGATATAGAAGATTCGGTGCGGTACCGCAACATCAAGTAAGGTGAACCACGCGCCCATGCTATACGTTGTGGCGTTTGTGCCGGGCGCGGGGATTTGCCTTGCTGTGTCGGGGCCGACCGTGACGGGGCGGGGCGGTATGGACGCGCAGACCGGGGCCGGGGCCCCTATTCGGCCCGTGGGGGCAGGGCAGGCGATCCGCTGTTACCGGTCGACGGCGGCAGAAGGCTGCCCCCGCCCAGCGGCTGCTCGGAAGGGGTGGCCGGTGCCACAGGGGCGTTGATCCCCAGCCGGTCGAAGACGGAACTGCCGGCCGAATTCTCGGCCGCGATGATGGTCAGGGCCACCGAGGTACATATGAAAGCCCCGGCGAAGGTCCATGTCAGCTTGCCAAGCGCGGTGGTTGCCGGCCGGCCGGTCATCGCGCCGCCGCCGCCCATGCCCAGCCCCCCTCCTTCGGAGCGCTGCAACAGCACAACCCCGATAAGACAAAGGGCCAGAATCAGGTGGACGATCAGGATAACATTTTCCATGGGCGGGCATCCGAGCTTATTCGATAGGCCCACCTAAAGCTTCGTGGGCGCCTTCGCAACCCGGTGCGTGCCCCGTTGGTGGGGCAGCGCCGTAGTGTTCAGATCAGGTATTCCGTCAGATTGCCGCCATTGGACAGGATGTCCTTGATCCAGGCCGGTTGCCGGCCGCGGCCGCTCCAGGTCAGATCGGGGGCGTCGGGGTGGCGGTATTTCGGGGGATTGACCCGTTTTGCGGATTTGCGCGTTGGCTGAACCAGATCGTTCAGCGAAAATCCCATTTCCCGTGCTTTTGCCTCAACGGCTGCGCGCGCTTCCTGGCGCTGGCGATCTTCGTAGGTTTCGATCGCCTTGCTGACCGCTTTCTTGAGATCTTTCAATTCGCTCAGCGGCATTTTGTCGACGTTAAAATCTGCCATTTTTTGAAGGCCCCGTACGGTATTTCACATGCCGACTATAAGCCGGATAAAGGCCTCATTCCATAGATTGGTTATCTAAAGCAATCTGTATCGGCAGTTTTTTGCTTGCCAAAATGAAAATCAACAATTTCGAGCGTCTGTTAACGGATTGGCGGGCAGAGGGAAATGCACTGGTTTTCTGGCCGGCCGGGGGCTGTGCTGTTGGAAAAAGGGGTTTCGCGCGCTTCCCGCTAGGGGTATGAGGGCGCGGCTTCGAGAAAACGGGAGACCCCAATGGCCAATGTAGTTGTCGTAGGCGCCCAATGGGGCGACGAGGGCAAGGGCAAGATCGTCGACTGGCTGAGCGAGCGGGCCGATATCATCGCCCGCTTTCAGGGCGGCCACAACGCGGGCCATACGCTGGTCATCGGGGAACAGGTCTACAAGCTGTCGCTGCTGCCCTCGGGGATCGTGCGGTCCGGCAAGCTGTCGGTGATCGGTAATGGGGTGGTGCTCGATCCCTGGGCGCTGATCTCGGAGATCGAGAAGATCGAGGCCCAGGGCGTCGCGATTTCCACGGACAGCCTGATCATCGCGGAAAACGCCCCGCTGATTCTGCCCGTGCACCAGGATCTGGACCGGATCCGCGAAGAGGCGGCGGGCAGTTCCAAGATCGGCACCACCGGCCGCGGCATCGGCCCGGCCTATGAGGACAAGGTGGGCCGGCGCACGGTGCGGCTGGCCGATCTGGCCGATGAAGCCACGCTGGATGCCCGGCTCGATCGTCTGTTGGCCCATCACAACCCGCTGAGGCGCGGCCTGGGTGTGGCCGAGATCGACCGTGACGATCTAAAGGCCAAGTTGCTGGCGATCGCCCCCAAGGTTCTGCCCTATGCCGCGCCGGTCTGGAAGATCCTGGCCGAGAAACGCCGCGCCGGTCAGCGGATCCTGTTCGAAGGGGCCCAGGGCGCGCTGCTGGATATCGACTTTGGCACCTATCCCTATGTCACCTCGTCCAACACCCTGGCGGGGATGGCGGCAACGGGCACCGGGCTGGGCCCGGGATCGGTGGATTTCGTCCTTGGCATCGTAAAGGCCTACACGACGCGGGTCGGGTCGGGGCCGTTTCCGACCGAACTGGACGATGAGATCGGTCAGCGCCTGGCCGAGGTTGGTCGCGAAAAAGGCACTGTCACCGGCCGGTCGCGGCGGTGTGGCTGGTTCGATGCGGTACTGGTCCGCCAGACCTGCACCACCTCGGGGGTCAATGGGATCGCGCTGACCAAGCTGGACGTGCTGGACGGGATCAAGGAACTGAAGATCTGCACCGGCTATGAGCTGGACGGCAAGCTGCTGGATTACCTGCCCACGGCTGCGGCGGAACAGGCGCGGGTCAAGCCGGTCTATGAGGTGATGGATGGCTGGTCCGAAAGCACGGCGGGGGCCCGGTCCTGGGCGGATCTGCCTGGTGCGGCGGTCAAGTATGTCCGCCGGATCGAAGAGCTGATCCAGTGTCCGGTGGCGCTGTTGTCGACCTCGCCGGAACGCGATGACACGATCCTGGTAACCGATCCGTTCGCCGACTGACTGGACCGCGCCCGAGGAGAGACCATGGCCCTGTCCTACAAAGCCCGCCGCCGCTGGTCTCTGGTGATCCTGCTGGTCGGCCTGCCGCTTTACATCGTGGCGTCGGTCAGCGTGATGAACTGGCTGGACCGGCCGCCGATTCTGGTCGAGCTTCTGGTCTATGTCGGTTTGGGGGTGCTTTGGGCGCTGCCGTTCCGCTTCGTCTTTCGCGGGGTGGGAAAGGCGGACCCGGATGCCCCGCCCGATCCGTGACCGCGCCGGACCTGCGTTTTGACGGCCCGGTCACATTGGCCGGGGGCGCGCCGTTTTCTGCCGCGGACCTGGCCCTGTGCCTGGCCCTTGCCGGTCCCTTGCTGGCTGCCGATAGCGGTGCCGACCGGTTGCTGGGGCTGGGGCATGTGCCCCGGGCGGTGATTGGCGATCTGGATTCCCTGTCGGGGGCCGGTCGGGCAGCCTTGCCGCCGGAAACGCTGATCGAGGTCGGTGAACAGGACAGTACCGATTTCGAGAAATGTTTGTCGCGGATCGCCGCGCCGCTGGTGGTCGCGCTTGGCTTTGCCGGGGGACGGGTTGATCATGCGCTGTCGGTGTTCAACACGCTGGTGCGTTATCCCGATCACCGCTGTGTGGTGGTGGGCGACACCGATGTCGTGTGTCTGGCTCCGCCGGAAATCGCGCTGGATCTGATCGCTGGCGACAGGCTGTCGCTGTTCCCGTTGCGCCCGGTGCGGGGGAGCAGCGCCGGGTTGGTCTGGCCGATTGCCGGCCATGACTTTGCGCCGGGCGGGATGATAGGCACCTCGAATCGCGCGGCCGGGCCCGTAACGCTGGGCTTCGCTGGGCCGGGAATGTTGTTGATCCTGCCCCGTTGCCGGCTGGATCGGTTGATTGCGGGCTTGGCAGAGGCCCCGCGCTGGTAGGCTGTGGGGTTTTCGCCTCGCAGCGCCGGGCAAGCTGCCCTATATCTTGCCGAGAACTGTGGAGTACCGCGAGATGCAACATGGACTGAGCGCCTCGGATGCCGGGACATTCGCCGCCGCGCGGCGGGCTGTCGATCTGGTCGAGGACGGGATGAAGCTGGGTCTGGGCACGGGATCCACGGCCGCGTGGATGGTGCGGTGCCTGGCGGCGCGGGCGCGGGCCGAGGGGTTGCGCCTGACCTGTGCCGCAACCTCTGCCCGCACGGCGCAACAGGCCCAGTCCCTGGGGTTGACCGTGGTCCCCCTGGATGCGGCAGGCCCCCTGGACCTGACCATTGACGGTGCCGATGAGTTCGATCCGACGCTGGACCTGATCAAGGGCGGCGGTGGGGCGCATCTGCGTGAAAAGGTGGTGGCCGCAGCTTCGGAGCGGATGGTGGTGATCACCGATCCGTCGAAACAGGTGGCGCGGCTGGGGGCGTTCCCGCTGCCGGTCGAGGTGCTGGCCTTCGGGCTGGAAGCCTCGCAGAGGATGATTCGTCAGGTGCTGGAGGTCGCCGATTACCTGGATGTCGCCGTCACGTTGCGCGAAACGGGGGGGGCGCCTTTCGTCACGGATGAAGGCAACAGGATTCTGGACCTGCACATGGACAGCATTTCGGATGCCGGGGCCTTGGACGCGGCACTGCTGGCGGTGCCGGGGGTGTTGCAGACGGGGCTGTTTCTGGGAATGTGCGATGCGGTTGTGATCGGTCATCCCGATGGGCGGGCGGAGATGCGTGGCCGCGACGGATCGGTTGAAACACAGTGCGTTGATCTGGCCGATGCCTCGGCCCTACCCGAAGCGGAGAACATGTGAATGGCGTTCGATTACGATCTTTTTGTCATTGGCGGCGGGTCCGGGGGCGTGCGCGCGGCGCGTGTCGCGGCTGCTGGTGGGGCACGGGTTGCGCTGGCCGAGGAAAGCCGCATGGGCGGGACCTGCGTGATCCGCGGCTGCGTGCCGAAAAAGCTGATGGTTTTTGCCTCTTCCTTTCGCGACAGCTTTGACGATGCCCGCGCCTTCGGCTGGGAGGTGACGGACGGGCCGTTCGACTGGATGGCCTTTCGGCCCAAGCTGGAGGCCGAACTGGACCGTCTCGAATCTGTCTATCAGGGGTTGCTTGACGGGTCCGGTGTAACCTGGTTCGGGGAACGCGCGACGCTTGCCGATCCCCATACGGTGGCCCTGGCGAGTGGTCGGCGCCTGACCGCCAAGCATATCCTGATCGCCACCGGCGGGCGGCCCTTCGTGCCGGATCTGCCGGGGGCCGAAACGGTGCTGACCTCGGATGATATCTTCCATCTGGATCGCTTGCCCGAGACGATGCTGATTGTCGGCGGTGGCTATATCGCCTGTGAATTCGCCTGCATTCTCAATAAGCTGGGCATCAAGGTGACCCAGTTCTATCGCGGCGAACAGATCTTGCGCGGCTTTGACGGCGAAGCGCGGACGCTGATTGCCGACCGAATGGTCGCCTCTGGGATCGAACTGCTGACCGGTACTGATGTGTCGGCCATCGACCGGCAGGGCAACAGCAGCCGGGTGACCACAACGGATGGGCAGGAACGGGTTTTCGATCAGGTCATGTATGCCACCGGGCGCGTACCCAACAGCGGTGGTCTGGGGCTGAGCGAGCTTGGGATCGAAACGGGCCGGGGGGGGGCGATCGCGGTTGATGCCTACAGTCAGACGGCGGTGCCCTCGGTTTATGCCATCGGGGATGTGACCGACCGGGTGAATCTGACGCCGGTGGCGATCCGCGAGGGGATGGCCTTTGTCGAGACGGTGTTCAAGGGCAATCCCACCAGCCCCGATCATGATCTGATCCCCAGCGCGGTCTTCACCCAGCCCGAATTCGGCACGATCGGCCTGAGCGAAGAGCAGGCCGGCGATCATCCCGCCCCGGTCGAGATCTATGTCTCGGCTTTCCGTGCCATGCAGCATTCCTTTGCCGGGCGTGAGGATCGGGTGATGATGAAGCTGCTGGTTTGCACCCAGACCCGCAAGGTCCTGGGTTGTCACATTGTCGCGCCCCAGGCCGGCGAGATGATCCAACTGGCGGGAATCGCGGTGAAAATGGGGGCGACGAAAGAAGATTTCGATCGTGTCTGCGCGGTTCATCCGACGATGGCCGAGGAACTGGTGACGATGAAGGCCCCTGTCCGCACAACTTGAATTGGGCGGGCGGGCCTACATTTACGAAACAACACGACGACGTACATAGAGGAAAAAGGACCGTTCATGGCAGGTAACAACGGAGGTCCCTGGGGAGGCGGCGGCCACAACAGCGGTGGCGATGGCGGCAATCGCGGGGGCGGACGGCGGCCCGGACAGGGTGAAACGCCTCAGATCCCCGAGATCGACGATCTCGTCAAGAAGGGGCAGGAACAGCTGCGCGTTCTCATGGGGGGACGCGGCGGCGGCACGGGCCGGGGCGGTCCGGGCATGTCGGGCGGGCCCAAGCTGACCCGTGGCACGGTGGGTCTGGCGGCGCTGGTGCTTGTCGGATTTTGGGCCTTTGCGTCCTTTTATACGGTTAAACCGGATGAGCAGTCGGTCGAATTGTTTCTTGGTCGCTATCACGCGACCGGCGATCCGGGTCTGAACTTTGCGCCTTGGCCGGTTGTCACCGCCCAGGTGATTCCGGTCACCCGGGAACGGTCTGAAGATATCGGTGTCCAGCGCACGGGTACGGATACGGGCCTGATGCTGACCACCGATGAAAATGTCGTCGACATTGATTTCCAGGTGGTCTGGAACATTCGTGACCCCGCCCAGTATTTGTTCAACCTGCGGGATCCTGAAGCGACGGTGCGTGCGGTGTCGGAATCGGCCATGCGCGAGATCATCGCCCAGTCGGAACTGGCGCCGATCCTGAACCGGGATCGTGGCCAGATCGAGGTCAATTCCCAGCAGCTGATCCAGGGCACGCTGGACAGCTATGACAGCGGAATCAACATCATCCGGGTCAACCTCGACAAGGCCGATCCCCCGACCGAGGTGATTGATGCCTTCCGCGAGGTGCAGGCCGCTGAACAGGAACGTGATCGGCTGGAACGTCAGGCCGACGCCTACGCCAACCGGGTTCTGGCCGGTGCCCGCGGTGAGGCCGCCCAGCTGCTCGAAGAGGCCGAAGGCTATCGTGCCCAGGTGGTCAACGAAGCCCAGGGTGAGGCCAGCCGGTTCTCGGCCGTGCTTGAGGAATACCGCAACGCCCCGGATGTGACGCGCAAGCGGCTGTATCTGGAGACCATGGAAAAGGTTCTGGGCGATGTCGACAAGGTGATCCTGGATGGGGCCGTGACCGGTGGCGAGGGTCAGGGTGTCGTGCCTTACCTGCCGCTGAACGAATTGCGCCGCACTGGTGCCAGCACGAATACGGGGAACTGAGCGATGCGCAAATGGACTTATCTTCTGCCGGTCGTCGCGGTTCTTGTGATCGGCTTTCTGTCGTCGATCTTCATCGTCGATGAACGTGAAAAGGCATTGGTTCTGCAATTCGGCCAGATCAAGCGCGTGAAGGAAGAACCGGGACTCGGGTTCAAGATCCCGCTGATTCAGCAGGTGGCCAAGTATGATGACCGGATCCTGTCGCTGGATACGCAGCCGATCGAGGTGACGCCGTCGGATGACCGGCGTCTGGTGGTGGATGCCTTCGCCCGCTATCGCATCGGCGATGTCGTGCGCTTCCGTCAGGCGGTTGGCGTGGGGGGGATCCGCACGGCCGAGGACCGTCTGCATGGCATCCTGATCACTCAGACCCGCGAGGTGCTGGGCTCTGCCGGAGTGACCTCGTCCACGATCCTGTCGCCGGACCGCGCCGAGCTGATGACCCGGATCCGCGCCCAGGCCGAGGTCCGCGCCGATGCCCTGGGGCTGGATGTGGTCGATGTGCGGCTCAAGCAGACCAACCTACCCAGCCAGAACCTTGAGGCAACTTATGCGCGGATGCGTGCCGAACGCGAGCGCGAGGCTGCCGATGAGGTCGCGCGCGGCGAAGAGGCGGCCCAGCGGGTGCGCGCCCAGGCCGATCGGACCGTGGTCGAACTGGTTTCCGAGGCCAGCCGCGAGGCCGAGATCACCCGGGGTGAGGCCGATGCCGAGCGCAACCGCGTCTTCGCCGAGGCCTACAGCGCCGATGAGGGGTTCTTTGAATTCTACCGCTCGCTGGCGGCGTATGAACGGTCCTTGCAGGGCTCGAATTCCTCGATGGTGATCACACCGGACAGCGAGTTCTTCAACTATCTGCACGGATCGGGGCCGCTGGCACCGCAGTGATGGCCCTTTTGCTGACAGCCATCGGGGTTGTCCTTGTTTTCGAGGGGCTGGTCTTTGCACTGGCCCCTTCGCGTCTGGAGACCTTTCTGGAAACCCTGCGGCAGATTCCGGTCGAAACCCGGCGGATCCTGGGCCTGGGGGCGATGGCGGCGGGGGTCCTGTTGCTGTGGCTGGCCCGGGGGCTTGGGCTGGGCTGAGCGGGCCACGTTTCAGCGCTTTCACAGGGGTTTGACGGGGGCGGCGCGCGTGTGAGTTGGCATTGCCGGCGCAACGGGCGCATAGTGTCTTTCAAGGGCCGGGGATCGCCTTGGCCACATGAACCAACAGCACAAGAGGAGTTGCGCGTGTCCAGGTTCCACATGAGTGACTATCGTGCGCCGCGCCGCCTGCTGGCGGCCCTGGCGTTGGGGCTGATGGTCGGCGCCGGCCCGGCCCCGATTGTCGCAGCGCGCGACATTCCCGGCAGTTTTGCCGATCTGGCCGAACGGATCAGCGATTCCGTGGTCAACATCACGACAACCACCACGGTGTCCTCTGCCGGGATGGACAGCCCGCTGGTGCCCGAAGGATCACCGTTCGAGGATTTTTTCCGCGATTTCATGGACCGCAACGGTCAGGGCCAGCCTCAGCAGCGGCGTGGATCGGCGCTGGGATCCGGGTTCGTGATTTCCGAGGATGGCTATATCGTCACGAACAATCACGTGATCGAGGCCGCTGATGAGATCGAGATCGAGTTCTATTCCGGCAACCATTTACCGGCCCGCGTGATCGGCACCGATCCGAAGACGGATATCGCCTTGCTGAAGGTCGACAGCGACACGCCCTTGCCCTTTGTCACCTTTGGCGACAGCGATGCGGCCCGTGTTGGCGATTGGGTGATGGCCATGGGCAATCCGTTGGGGCAGGGGTTTTCGGTGTCTGCCGGGATCGTCTCGGCTCGGGGGCGGGCCTTGTCGGGCAGCTATGACGACTACATCCAGACCGATGCGGCGATCAACCGGGGCAATTCCGGGGGGCCGCTGTTCAATATGGATGGTCAGGTGATCGGGGTGAATACCGCAATCCTGTCGCCCAATGGCGGGTCGATCGGGATCGGGTTTGCCATGTCGTCCTCGGTGGTGAAAAATGTCGTGTTGCAGTTGCGCGACTATGGGGAAACCCGGCGGGGCTGGCTGGGGGTGCGTATCCAGGATGTGACCGACGATCTGGCCGAAGCCATGAGCCTGACCAGCACCCGTGGCGCGCTGGTCACGGATGTGCCCCAGGGTCCGGCGGCCGAGGCGGGGATCCAGGCCGGCGATGTCATCCTCAGCTTCGATGGCCGGGATGTGGCGGATACGCGCGAACTGGTCCGGGCCGTGGGGAATGCCGAGGTCGGCAAGGCCGTCCGCCTGACCGTAGCCCGCGACGGCAAGACCGAGACGCTTTTGGTCACGCTGGGGCGGCGGGAAACGGCCGAGGCGATCCCGGCGGCGGCTTCGGCGACTGACCCGGTGGAGCGCGAGATGATGGGCATGACCGTCAGTGGCCTGACCCCGGACCTGCGCGATCAGCTGGGGCTTGATGACGCGGCGACGGGCCTGGTGGTGACCGATCTTGATCAGGCCAGCGGCGCCTATGAAAAGGGCCTGCGCGCCGGTGATCTGATCACCGAGGCAGGGCAGGAAAAGGTGGCGTCGATTGCCGATCTGGAAGGGCGGATCACCGAGGCCCGGGAAGCAGGGCGCAAATCCGTGCTGCTGCTGGTCCGGCGCGACAGCGAGCCGCGCTTTGTCGCCCTGCCGTTGGAATAGGGGTGCATATGCCATGGCCCGGTATCCCGCCGGGTCATGACCCGTCCTCTTTCGGGATGGCGGGTTTTTGGTGCTTTATCGTTGTCGCGGGGGTGCCATACCCTGTGGGATGACGCTTCTGGTCAAGCCCGCCGCCATGCCGTATGTCGCATTCCAGTTTGACCGCAGCGTAGCAAGGAAGCACCCATGCCGAAAATCACCTATATTGAACATGGCGGTAAAGAACATACTGTCGATGTTCCCACTGGTCTGACCGTCATGGAAGGCGCGCGCGACAACGGCATTCCGGGGATTGAGGCCGATTGCGGGGGGGCCTGCGCCTGTTCGACATGCCACGTCTATGTGCATCCCGACTGGGTGGCCAAACTGCCGGCCAAAGAGGCGATGGAAGTTGACATGCTGGATTTCGCCTATGAACCGGATGCGGCCCGCTCGCGTCTGACCTGTCAGATCAAGGTGACGGATGAGATGGACGGGCTGATTGTCCAGATGCCCGAAAAGCAGATCTGAGGATCGGATCCCCGCTGGCCGTCAGCTCAGGAATGATTTGATGGGGGTCAGCGGGGCTGGGGCCGGAAGTCCCAGATAGGGGGCCAGGCTGATTTCGATCGTGCGGCACATCGCATCCAGCGGCAGGCAGTTGCCGCTTTGGGTAAAGGGCGATTCCAGTTCCTCGGTAACTTCGGCAAGACCGAAGAACACATAGGCGATCACCCCGGACAAAAGCGGGGTCAGCCAGCCGGCGGTATCGACGAACCCCAGCGGGACCAGCAGGCAATACAGCACGGATGTGCGATAGATCATCAGGGAATAGACGAAGGGCAGGGGCGTGGTGGCGATCCGTTCACAGCCGGCCTGGGCCAGGGTGATCGCGGCCATCCGTTCGCTCAGCATGCGCGCGCCATAGCCGTCCAGATGGCCGGTCTGCCGGGCCTCGGCCAGGATGTTCGTGATCCGGTTCAGGGCCGCGCAGGGCGGGCGTGGGGCGTTCAGCAAATCCTCCGGCACCCAGCGCCGGGCGGCCTCGTCCGCGGGGATTGCGCGCAGGTTCAGCCGGTGAAGGTGCAGAAAGGCCAGTTGCAGTTCGAGCACTGCCTTGCGTTGGGCGGGATCGGGCAGGAAGATCTCGGTTTCGCGGGCCAGGGCCCGGCTGTCCGCGATCAACTGACCCCACAGCCTGCGGCCTTCCCACCACCGTTCATAAGCGGCGTTGTTGCGAAAGCCGAGGAACAGGGACAGGGCGATGCCGAACACGGCAAAGGCCTGTACGCCGGGATGGGGCAGGGACATCAGATGGCCGTCTACCCAGACCACGGCACAGGCCAGGGCCACCATGATCGCGATCCATGGGGCAATATGGGGCAGAACCGATCCACGCAGGGAAAACAGCAACTCGACCGAGTTCTTGCGCCGCCGTCCGACGATCATCCTACAAGGCCCGCCAGCCGATATCGCGCCGATAGATCCCCTCGGGCCAGTCGACGGCGGCGGCCAGATCATAGGCGCGGTCGCGGGCCTCGGCCAGGGTTGCGCCCCGGGCGGTGGCATTCAGGACCCGTCCGCCGGTGGCAACGGTCTGGCCATCGCGTTCGGCAGTGCCGGCATGGAACATCATCCGGAAACTGTCCTCGGGCAGATCCTCCAGCCCGCCGATGACCGTGCCCTTGCGATAGGGGCCGGGATAGCCGTCGGCGGCCAGCACCACCGTCATCGCGTGGTCTTCGGCCCATTGCACCCGCATCGCGGCCAGGCGCCGCCCGACGGCGGCATCAATCAGGTCCAGCATCTGCGCGCCCAGACGCAGCATCAGCACCTGGCATTCCGGATCGCCGAAGCGGACATTGTATTCCACCAGCCGTGGGTTGCCGTCCTCGATCATCAGCCCGGCATAGAGAACCCCCTGATAGGGCGTGCCGCGCCGGGCCATTTCGGCCAGGGTCGGGCGGATGATCCGGTCCATGGCCTTTTCGGCCACGGCGTCGGACAGGATGGGGGCCGGGGAATAGGCGCCCATGCCGCCGGTATTGGGGCCGGTGTCGCCTTCGCCGATGCGCTTGTGATCCTGGGCGGTGCCGATGGGCAGTGCCGTTTCGCCGTCGCAGATGACGAAAAAGCTGGCTTCTTCGCCGGTCATGAAGTCTTCGATCACCACCTCGGCGCCCGCGCCCCCGAAGGCGCCGCTGAACATGTCGTCGATGGCGGCCAGGGCCTCGGCCTCGTCCATGGCGACAACCACGCCCTTGCCGGCGGCCAACCCGTCAGCCTTGACGACGATGGGGGCACCCTTCTGGCGGATATAGGCCTTGGCGGCCTCGGCATCGGTAAAGCGCGCCCAGGCGGCGGTGGGCGCCCCGGCGGCATCGCAGATTTCCTTGGTAAAGGCTTTTGAGGCCTCCAGCTGTGCCGCTGCCGCTGATGGCCCGAAACAGGCGATCCCGGCGGCGCGTAGATCATCGGCAACCCCGGCAGCCAGGGGCGCCTCGGGGCCGATGATGACCAGGTCGATGGCATTCTCGCCGGCGAATTCGCAAACCGATGCGCCATCGGTGATGTTCAGATCGGCACAGCGCGCGATTTGCGCGATCCCGGCATTACCCGGGGCAACGATCAGCCGGTCGCATTTCGGGTTTTGCTTGGCGGCCCAGGCCAGTGCATGTTCGCGGCCGCCGCCGCCCAGGATCAGGATGTTCATCGGCACCTTCCTTCGTCTTCCGCCTGGCCCTGCCTCTACCGGCAGGGGGGGGGCGGGGCAAGGCGGCTTGGCGCGGGCGGGGCATCTTGGCCGGTGGTGGCCCCCCCAACAAGCTGCTAGTCTGGGCCTTCAGATCCCAAGCCCGAGCCCGCCCATGTCCGACCTATTCGAAGATCCCCAGTCCGGGGGCGATACACCCCAACCCGGTGCCAATGCCCCTGAATTCAGCGTCTCCGAGATTTCCGGCGCGGTCAAACGCACTATCGAGACCGGATTTTCCCGGGTTCGGGTGCGGGGCGAAATCGGCCGGGTGTCCCGACCGCGGTCCGGGCACATCTACATGGATCTCAAGGATGATCGCGCTGTTTTGTCCGGGGTGATGTGGAAGGGTCAGGCCGCGCGTATCGAGACCCGCCCCGAAGAAGGGCTGGAGGTGGTGGCCACGGGCCGGCTGACCACCTTTCCGGGCCAGTCCAAATATCAGATGGTGATCGAGGATCTGGCCCCGGCCGGGATGGGCGCGCTGATGGCCATGCTGGAAAAGCGCAAGAAAGCCCTGGAGGCCGAGGGACTGTTCGCGCCGGATCGCAAGCGGCCCTTGCCCTATCTGCCCGAGGTGATCGGGGTGGTGACCTCGCCCTCGGGGGCGGTGATCCGCGACATTTTGCACCGGCTGCGCGACCGGTTTCCCCGCAAGGTGCTGATCTGGCCGGTGGCGGTGCAAGGCGCGGCGTGTGCGCCGGAAGTTGCCCGGGCCATCGAAGGCTTTAACCGGCTGACCCCTGGGGGGGCGCTGCCCCGGCCCGATTTGCTGATCGTGGCGCGCGGGGGCGGATCCATCGAGGATCTCTGGGGCTTCAACGAAGAGGCCGTGGTGCGTGCGGCTGCGGCCAGCCAGATCCCGTTGATTTCCGCGGTTGGCCATGAAACGGACACGACGCTGATTGATTTCGCCGCTGATCGCCGCGCGCCGACGCCGACGGCGGCGGCCGAACTGGCGGTGCCGGTGCGGGCCGATCTGCTGGCCTGGGTCAGCGAACAGGGCGCGCGCCTGTCAGGGGCCATGGCGCGGGGACTGCGGGATCGGGGCCAGCGGCTGCGCGATTGCGCCCGGGCCCTGCCCCGGCCGGCGGCGCTGACCGAAGGGCCGGCACAGCGGCTGGATTTCCTGTCTGATCGTCTGCCTCGGGCGCTGCAGGCAGGGCTGGATCGGCGGCGGTTGCGGCTGGGTCAGGCCAGCGCGGCGTTGCGTCCGGCGGCGCTTGCCGGGCTGGTGCGGCAGGATCGGCAGAAGCTGGAGGCGCTGGCCCAGCGATTGGATCGGGCGGCGCTTGATGCGGCCAGTCGAAGACGCCGGGACCTGGAGGGCTGGGCCGGACGTCTCAGCCAGCGGCCCCTGGCGCGACGGCTCGATCAGGACCGCGAGGCGCTGGCCCGGGGAACCGAGCGGTTTATTGCCGCCTGGGCACGGTTGGCGGCCGGCCGTGCGGATCGTCTGACCCAGGCGGGGCGGATGCTGGACAGCCTCAGTTACCGGGGCACTTTGGCGCGCGGCTATGCCGTTGTTCGGGCCGAAGGGCGTGTTGTTACCGGGCGCGATGCGGCGGCCCGGGCGGGGGCGCTGGAACTGGAATTCAGCGATGGCCGGCTGGCAATCCCGGCGGGGGATGCGGCGGTGCCCGCCCCCGCCACGGCCAAACCGAAAGCGCCACGGGTCAAGCCTGTGTCGCGCCGCAAACCTGCTGCGCAACCCAATCTGTTCGACGATTGATCGCACGGCGGGGACCGTGGCAGGTGGTCAGACGCCGATGCGCGGGCCAGGGCAGACCATCGGCTTGGGGCTTTGGGCGATCTCATAAAGCGGGACGGGATTGGGATCGCCGAGAAACCGGGCGGACAGGCCCTGCGTGCCAAGGAAGAATTTCCAGCACTGGGGCGGATCGGCCCCGTCATAGGCAAAACAGATTGCTGTTCCCTGCGGATACCAATGTCCGTCCAGGCACGCATCCCCCAGATAGGACCAGCGCACCTGCCGGTTTGGCAGGTATTCCTCGATCCCATAGGCTTGGCCGTCCTGTCCGTAGGTCAGGGTCTTGCCCGTGACATAGGCTTCGAATTGGGCTGCGGTCAGCGGTGTGTCGGCCAGGGCGGGGCTGGCCAGAACAAGGGCAATGCCGAGTGCGCGAAGGATGGATCCATGGGGCATGGTCTGCATGGTAGCGTGCTGGCCGATGACGACAATCCCTGACCTCTTCCATCCTTTTGGACAACGGGCTAGGTGTTTGCGCGTATTGCGCGCTCGGGGGTGATGATGTCTTTTTTCAAGAAGCTGAAGGACCGCATGTTCAACTCTTCCTCGAAGATCGAGGGAGGGTTGGAAGCCATCGTTGGGGATGACGATAGCCCCGTGGACCTGCCGGACGCGGGATCTGCCCCTGTGGTTGCGGCCCCGGCGGTGCCCCAGGCCGGGCTGTTATCGCGTCTGACCGGGCGGGGGGCGGATGCCGGGCCGCGCCGGGCGCTGGACGACGAGATGCTGGAGGAGATCGAGGAACTGCTGATCGCCTCGGACATGGGGGTGGACACGGCGTTGCGAGTCACGGCAGCCATGGCCGAGGGACGGCTGGGCCAACGGGTCAGTGCGCGGGAATTGAAGGAACTGATGGCCCGGGAAATCGCCCGGATCATGGAAACCGTAGCCAGGCCGATGCCGATCTATCCCAAGACACCTCAGGTCGTGCTGGTGGTTGGGGTCAACGGCTCGGGCAAGACCACGACAATCGGCAAGCTTGCCAGCCAGTTCAAGGCGGCGGGCAAATCGGTGGTGATCGCTGCCGGGGATACGTTCCGCGCTGCAGCGGTGGAACAGTTGCAGGTCTGGGGGGATCGTGCCGGTGTGCCGGTGCTGACTGCGCCCGAAGGATCCGATCCGGCCAGCCTGGCCTTTGATGCCATGACCCGGGCCGAGGCCGAGGGTGCCGATCTGCTGATGATCGACACGGCCGGGCGCTTGCAGAACCGCGCCGATTTGATGGAGGAACTGGCCAAGATCGTCCGGGTCATCCGCAAGAAGGATCCCGAGGCCCCCCACAACACCCTGCTGGTGCTGGATGCAACCACCGGCCAGAATGCCCTGAACCAGGTCGAGGTTTTCCGTAATCTGGCCGATGTCAGCGGGCTGGTGATGACCAAGCTGGATGGCACGGCCAGAGGCGGCGTTCTGGTGGCGCTGGCTGATCGTTATGGTTTGCCGATCCATGCCATCGGGGTCGGGGAACAGATCGACGATCTGCAGCCCTTTGATCCCGAAGAATTCGCAGCGGCCCTGACCGGTCTGGATGGCGGATCGCGGTGACGGGGCTGAGCGACTGGCTGATCGCGCTGGAGGGGACAACCGCCGGGCAGGATCTGGCCATGGTTCTGGCGCTTTCGGCGGCCGTTCTGCATGCGGTGTTCGGTGCGCTGCAAAAGGGGCGCTATGATCCGTGGCTGACGCGCGGGGCCATTGATCTTTGCTATGCGCTGATGGCCCTGCCGCTGGTGTTCATCGTGCCCTGGCCCGAACCCCATATGTGGCCGATTTTTGCCGGGGCTTTCGTTATTCACACCCTCTACAAGTTTGCCCAAGCCTGGGCCTATACCAAGGGTGCCTTCACCGTGGTCTATCCTGTGGTGCGCGGCACGGCACCTCTGTTTGCGGTGATCGGGGCCTATCTTGTCTTTGGCGAGGTGTTTCACCCGTTGCAGTGGCTGGGCATCGCCTTGCTGCTGACGGGGATCTTCGGTTTGGCTGTCTACAACCTGATCCATGTGGTTGTGGCGCGTGAGACGCTGGTCACTGCCCTGGCGCTGGCGTTGATGACCGGCGGATTTGTTGCGCTTTACACCACCTATGACGCCTATGGGATCCGGGCGACGGCCGATCCCTTTACCTTCCTGGCCTGGTTTTTCCTGACGGATGGTTTGTTGATGCCGGTGATTGCCGCCCTGCATTGGCGGCGGCTGGCGGTTCGGCCCCGGCTGACGCCGCTGATGATGCGCGGAATGATCGGGGCGCTGATCGCCTATGGCAGTTTCGGGTCGGTGATGCTGGCCACGCGGCTGGGCAAGGTTGGTGAGGCGGCCGTGCTGCGGGAAACCTCGACGGTCTTTGCGGCCATCATCGGCTGGGTGTTTCTGAAGGAAAGTGTCGGGCCGCGGCGTCTGGGGTTGATGGCGCTGATCGCGCTGGGCGCGGTGATCGTCGAGATGGGCGGGTAAGGCCAGGATCGCCGCCGGCATTGCGGGGGGGGCGTGCGTGTCCAGGGGCCTTTTGCCCGTGCCGCAGGGGCTGTGCCGGGGATCAATGGCAGGCGGGCCTTGGCCGGACGGGGACGTTTTGGCCGGCGGCAAGGTTGCCGTTTGTGTCGCCCCCACGTGCCTGCCGGGCTGGTCAAGGCGCAGCCGGGGCTTTACACCGGCGCCGAGTTGCAACCCGGAGACGACATGAACAACGTCACGCGTGAAATCATCCGGCAGGTGCTGGAACTGGGGCCGGTGATCGCCTTCGTCGCTGGCTATGTCTGGCTGCGCGACAGCACCGTGACCGTCGCTGGCGGGGACTATGACGGCTTTGTCGTTGTCACGGCGGTCTTCATCCCTCTGTGTGTGCTGACCAACATCGCGCTCTGGCGGTTGACGGGCAAGGTGTCGCGCGTGCAGATTTTCACCCTGGTTCTGGTGGTGATCTTTGGCGGGCTGACTGTCTGGCTGAACGATGAGCGATTCTTCAAGATGAAGGGCACGATCAGCTTTGGCATCATGTCGGGCCTGCTGTGGATCGGCATCGCCATGGGCAAATCCTGGCTGGAATACATGCTGGATGGGGCCCTGCCCATCACCCATCGCGGCTGGATGATCCTGACCCGCCGGCTGGCGATCTTTCTGGCGTTGATCGCGGCGGGCAATGAAGTGATCTGGCGCAGCTTTTCCACTGATATCTTCGTTGCTTGGGATACGTTTGGCCAGATGGCGCTGATGGCGGGGTTCTTCGTCTCCCAGGCCGGGCTGATCCGCCGCCACACACTGCCCGGGCCGGACGTCTGAGGGGGCCTGTTTCGGACGTTCTGGGGCCGGTAGCGCGCATCATCAGGGCAGGGGGCCGTTCCCCCGCCACCGCTTGACCGAGGCCCGGCCCTCGGCTACGCCGCCTGCGTCCGGTCCCGAGGAGGAGGTTCCCATGGCCAATGATCGCTCTGCCCGCCCTTCGATTGCCAGCAGACGGCCGCGCACCAAGCTGGTCCATGGCGGCACCCGCCGCAGCCAGTACGGTGAGGTCGCCGAGGCGATCTTTTTGACCCAGGGGTTTGTCTATGACACGGCCGAACAGGCCGAGGCGCGGTTCATCAAAGCTGGCGAGGATGAATTCATCTATGCCCGCTATGGCAATCCCACCGTGCGCATGTTCGAGGATCGCGCGGCCATGCTGGAGGGGGCCGAGGATGCCTTTGCCACCGCGTCCGGCATGGCGGCGGTCAGTGGTGCGCTGACCTCGATGCTGAAGGCCGGCGATCATGTCGTGTCCTCGCGCGCGCTGTTTGGATCGTGCCTGTACGTGCTTGAGGACGTGCTGGGCCGTTTCGGGGTCGAGGTCACCTTTGTCGATGGCCGGGACATGGACGCATGGAAAGCGGCGATCCGGCCCGATACCAAGGCCGTGTTCATCGAGGGCATCTCGAACCCGACGCTGGAGGTGATCGACATCGCCGCTGTGGCCGAACTGGCCCATGCCGTGGGGGCGCTGTTGCTGGTCGATAACGTCTTCGCCACGCCGGTCCTGCAACGCAGCCTCGATCTGGGGGCCGATGTGGTGATCTATTCGGCGACCAAGCACATGGACGGGCAGGGGCGCGTTCTGGGCGGGATCGTTCTGGGCAGCTGCGATTTCATCCGCAAGACGCTGGAACCCTATGTCAAGCACACCGGTGGCGCCATGAGCCCCTTTACCGCCTGGGTGTTGCTGAAGGGTATGGAAACCATGGATCTGCGCGTCCGGGCCCAGGCCGATACGGCGCTGAAGCTGGCCTCGGGGCTGGAAGGGCATGCCAAGCTGCGCCGGGTAATCTATCCGGGCCTTGACAGTCATCCCCAGCGGGCCATCGCCGCCAAGCAGATGGACGGGGGCGGCACCGTCCTGTCGATCGAGATCGACGGCGGCCGGGGTGAAACCTTTCGGTTCCTCAATGGGCTTGAGATCTTCACCATCTCGAACAACCTGGGCGATTCCAAAAGCATCGCTACCCACCCGGCCACGACCACCCATCAGCGTCTGCCCGATGCCCAAAAGGCCGAGCTGGGCATCACGCCGGGGCTGGTGCGTCTGTCCTGTGGCCTGGAAGATGCCGAAGATCTGTTGGAGGATGTCCTTTCCGCGCTTGAGGGTATATGACGGACCCCATAGGCCATTTGCGGCCCCTGGATTCGGATAAGCGCCCCCTGCTGTCCATTCGGGAGGAAAAGGGTTGTTGATGGGAGCAACGCCATGAACATGCACACGCCAACGAATACGGTTGAGCCAACCCGCGAAGACGCCGAAGAGGCGCTGGCCCTGTTGCGTCGATGGGCCGATACGGCCAGCGCGGCGGACCGCGAACGGCTGGATGCGCGCATCGGGCAGCTGTCTGGCGGTACGGATGCTGCGCCTGAATACCCTGATTTTTCAAGGAATTACCCCGAGTCATTCACCGTCACGCCGGATTACAAGGATGCGCTGCCGGATTTGCAGAATGGGCCCAGCAGCCTGATCCGCGGGGCCCGCACCCAGATCCAGCATGTGGGCATCTCGAATTTCCGCCTGCCGATCCGCTTTCACACCCGCGATGGCAGCGATCTGACGCTGGAAACCTCGGTCACCGGAACGGTCAGCCTGGAGGCCGAGAAAAAGGGCATCAACATGTCGCGCATCATGCGCACCTTCTATGCCCAGGCCGAACAGACCTTCAGCTTTGACGTGATGGCCAAGACGATCAACGCCTACAAGACCGATCTGGACAGTTTCGATGCCCGGCTGATGATGCGCTTTTCCTTCCCGATGAAGGTGGACAGTCTGCGTTCGGGGCTGGCGGGATACCAGTATTACGACATCGCGCTGGAACTGGTGGAAACCGCAGGCACCCGGTTGCAGATCATGCATCTGGATTACGTCTATTCCTCGACCTGCCCGTGTTCGCTGGAACTGTCGGAACATGCAAGGCGCAGCCGCAATCAGCTGGCAACGCCCCATTCGCAGCGGTCGGTCGCGCGGGTTTCCGTGGTGGTCGAGCCGCACAAGTGGCTGTGGTACGAAGACATGATAGACCTGTGCCGGGCGGCGGTGCCGACCGAGACCCAGGTAATGGTCAAACGCGAGGACGAACAGGCCTTTGCGGAACTGAACGCGGCCAACCCGATCTTCGTCGAGGATGCGGCGCGGTCCTTCTGCGATCAGTTGCGCAAGGATCCCCGGATCGGCGATTTCCGCGTTGTGGCCAGCCATCAGGAAAGCCTGCACAGCCACGATGCCGTCAGCGTGCTGACCGAGGGCTCGACCTTTGCCGCCGACAGCCTGGATCCGCAGCTTTTCGCGACGCTGATCCACCGGGGCTGAGGGGCGTCCCTAGGCAGGTCCGTCAGACCTTTTCAAAGGAGAATGGCCTTTGCGACGCGGCGGCCCTGATGGGCCGTGTCCCGTGGATAAGGGGCAGGACGGTTTTCAAACTGAAACACGCCGCCCATTGCTGTGCTTGACACTGCCATCTGCCCGCGCCAACGCTCGACCATGATTGATTTTCGTCCTGTCGGCTATGTTGTGGGCCTGCTTGTTGCCGTGCTTGGCCTGACCATGGCCTTGCCACTTTTTCTGGACTGGCGTCAGGGCGATCCGAACTGGATGGCTTTTCTGGTCAGCGGGGCAATTGCGCTGGTCGGCGGAGGGGCGACGGCGCTGGCCTGTGCCAATGGCGCGCGCGAGGCGCTGACCATCCAGCAGATCTTTCTGCTGACTACCGGTGTCTGGGTGGCGCTGCCGCTGTTCGGGGCGCTGCCCTTGGTTTTGGGCGCGCTGGATGCGCGCTATGTCGATGCCGTGTTCGAGGCCATGTCGGGCCTGACCACCACCGGATCGACGGTGTTTGCCGGGCTTGATGACATGCCGCGCGGGATTCTGCTGTGGCGGGGCATGCTGCAATGGTTCGGGGGGGTGGGCATTGTCGTTGTCGCCATGGTTTTCCTGCCCGAGCTGGGGGTCGGCGGGATGCAGATCTTCAAGTCCGAAGGTTTTGAGACAGAGGGCAAAATCCTGCCGCGTGCCAGCGAGATCGCCAAGCAGATCTCGGTGATCTATGTGATCCTGACCACCGTTTGTGCGATCACCTTTGCCGCCTTGGGCATGTCCGGGTTTGACGCGGTGGTCCATGCCATGACCTCGGTCTCGACCGGGGGGTTTGCCAATTACGACAGTTCCTTCGGGGCCTTCGATGCGCAGATCCACTATGCGGCGGTGATCTTCATGCTGATGTCGGCGCTGCCGTTCGTGCGCTATGTCCAGTTCGTCGCCGGATCGCCGCGCAACCTGATCCGGGACAGCCAGATCCGCGTCTTTCTGATCATTGTCTGGATCGCGACGTCAATGATCACCTCGTGGTTGTGGGTGAAAAACGGCATGACCGAGATTGCCTTTCGCGAGGCGCTGTTCAACGTCGTGTCGATCATTACCGGCACCGGCTATGCCAGCGCGGATTACGGACTTTGGGGCAGCTTTCCGGCGGTGGCCTTTTTCCTGATCGGACTGATCGGGGGCTGTGCCGGGTCTACCGCCTGTTCGATGAAGGTGTTCCGCTATCAGCTGCTTTTCGCCGCGATCAATGCGCAGATCCGCAATATCCACTGGCCCAATGGCATCTTTATCCCGCGTTACGAGGGCAAGCCCGTATCGGATGAGGTCATTTCCTCGGTCATGGTGTTCTTCGTCGCTTTCCTGCTGTTGCTGGGGGGGGTGGCGGTGCTGCTGGGGCTGACCGGGCTGGATTTCATCACGTCGGTTTCGGGGGCGGCGACGGCGATTGCCAATATCGGCCCGGGGCTGGGTCCCGAGATTGGCCCATCGGGGAACTTTGCCGGGCTGAATGACGCGGCGAAGTGGATCCTGATCTTTTCGATGTTGCTGGGGCGGCTGGAATTGATGGCCGTTCTGGTCCTGTTCATTCCCGCGTTCTGGCGTGTCTGAACCGGGCGCAGGCCCTGCGGTCGGGCCATCCTGATTGCGCCATTCCGGGGTCAGGTCCCAGGGGTTTTCAAACACAGACATGGACCGGGGCCCACGGTGCGTTGACGCCCCCCCCGGCCTTGCCTATGCAGAGGCCGGTTTTCAAACGGATCCCGCCCATGACCAACATGCCCGACCGCCCCAAAAGCTTTCAGGACATCCTCCTGCGCCTTCAGACCTATTGGGCGGCCAAGGGATGCGCCATCCTTCAGCCCTATGACATGGAGGTCGGCGCCGGCACCTTTCACCCGGCCACCACCCTGCGGTCTCTGGGCGGCAAGGCCTGGGCGGCGGCCTATGTGCAGCCCTCGCGGCGGCCCACCGATGGGCGCTATGGTGAGAACCCGAACCGGCTGCAGCATTATTACCAATACCAGGTGCTGATCAAACCCAGCCCGCCGGATCTGCAGGATCTCTATCTGGGATCGCTGGCAGCCATTGGCATCGACATGGATCTGCACGATATCCGCTTTGTCGAGGATGACTGGGAAAGCCCCACCCTTGGGGCCTGGGGCTTGGGCTGGGAGGTCTGGTGCGACGGCATGGAAGTGTCGCAATTCACTTATTTCCAGCAGGTTGGCGGCCATGATTGCCGCCCCGTCTCGGGTGAGCTGACCTACGGACTGGAACGGCTGGCCATGTATGTGCTGGGCGTTGATCATGTGATGGACATGCCGTTCAACGATCCCGCTGCGCCGATCCCGCTGAGCTATGGCGATGTCTTCCGCCAGACGGAACAGGAGTTCAGCCGCTGGAATTTCGACGTGGCCGACACCGCGATCCTGCTGCGCCATTTCGATGAGGCCGAAGGCGAATGCCAGCGCATCCTGGACCAGCCCGCCGTGGATCCGAAAACCGGCAAGCGGATCATCATGGCCCACCCGGCCTATGATCAGTGCATCAAGGCCAGTCACCTGTTCAACCTGCTGGATGCGCGGGGCGTGATCTCGGTCACCGAACGGCAGGCCTATATCGGCCGGGTCCGGACGCTGGCCAAGCTGTGCGCCGATGCCTTCGTGCAGACCGAAGCCGCCGGGGCGGCATCATGAAGGGTAAACATGTTGGTATCGGGATCCTGGCCATTGCGGCGTTGGCCGGTGGCGGGATCTATTATTTGCAGGAATACCACTATTATGACCGGGTTGATGCCGCTGCGGTAACGATCCGTCTGACGCCGGTTCACGGTGGCCGCCCGCAGGCGATCCCGGTTTCCGGGCTTCAGGCGATTGATGCCGGCAGTTCACCGATCCGCTTTCGGGCGTGCTTCACCACCTCGCTTAGCACCGCGATGCTGACCGAGACCTACCAGCTTTATGATGCCGCCGAGCCCCTGACCGCCCCGCGCTGGTTCGACTGTTTCGATGCCGCCGAGATCGGGGCCGCTTTGGAAACCGGCGAGGCCGTGGCCTTTCTGTCCGAGGCCAATGTCGCCCCTGGTGTGGATCGCATCGTTGCCGCCTTTGATGATGGCCGGGCCTATGCCTGGACCCAGATTACCCCCGAATCCGCCGATTGACGCCTTAACCCGAAGACCCAGAGCCCCCCATGCCCGACCTTCTGATCGAACTGTTCTCCGAAGAAATCCCGGCCCGCATGCAGGCGCGCGCGGCCGAGGATCTGAAAAAGCTGGTCACTGATGGCCTTGTCGAGGCCGGGCTGACCTATGAAGGTGCGCGCGCCTTTCATACGCCGCGCCGTCTGACCCTCAGCCTCCATGGCCTGTCCGGGCAAAGCGCCCGCAAGCGCGAGGAACGCAAGGGCCCGCGCACGGATGCCCCGGAAAAGGCGCTGGAGGGCTTCCTGCGCTCAACCGGGTTGACCCGTGATCAGCTTGAAACGCGCGAGGACAAGAAGGGTCACGTCTGGTTCGCGGTCATCGACATCCCGGGTCGTCCTGCAGCGGATATTGTGGCCGAGGTGCTGGAAGGGGTGATCCGCCGCTTTCCCTGGCCCAAATCCATGCGCTGGGGCGCGGGCGATCTGCGCTGGGTCCGCCCGTTGCATGGGGTCCTCTGTGTGCTCAGCGATGAGGCCGGCACCCATATCGTTCCGCTGGAAATCGACGGTCTGCGGGCTGGCGATACGACCCGCGGACACCGGTTCATGGCGCCGGACAGTTTCGCCGTTACCGGGTTTGACGATTACGCCGCTCGCCTGAAACGCGCCCATGTCGTGCTGGATGCCGCAGAACGGGCTGAACTCATCTGGCAGGCGGCTACCAATCAGGCCTTTGCCCAGGGGCTTGAGGTGATCGAGGATCGCGGCCTGCTGGCCGAGGTCGCCGGGCTGGTGGAATGGCCCGTGGTGCTGATGGGCGAGATCGACGCTGCCTTTCACGGGTTGCCCGCCGAGGTGTTGCAAACCTCGATGAAGGAACATCAAAAGTTCTTCTCGGTGCGCAATCCGGCGAGGGATGGGCAGATCACCCATTTCATTACCGTGGCCAACCGTGAAACCGTCGATGATGGTGCAACCATCCTGGCCGGTAACCGCAAGGTGCTGACCGCGCGGCTCTCGGATGCGCGGTTCTTCTGGGAAAACGATTGCCGTGAGGCAAAGGCCGGGATGACGGCCTGGCTGGCCAAGCTCGATCAGGTGACGTTCCACGCCAAGCTGGGCAGCCAGGGGGAACGGATCGCCCGGATTGCCTCGCTGGCTGGGGAACTGGCGCCCATGGTTGGGGCCGACCCGGTGCAGGCCGGGCAGGCGGCGCGGCTGGCCAAGGCTGATCTGGCTTCGGAAATGGTCTATGAATTTCCAGAACTTCAAGGTGTTATGGGGCGCTATTACAGTTCTATGGCTGGGGCGCCTGATGCCGTTGCCGCCGCTGCACAGGATCACTACGCGCCCCTTGGTCCCTCGGATGCGGTGCCCTCGGCGCCTGTTTCCATTGCCGTGGCACTGGCCGATAAGATCGACACGCTGACGGGTTTTTGGGCGATTGACGAAAAACCCACCGGCTCCAAGGATCCCTTTGCGCTTCGCCGTGCGGCGCTGGGGGTGATCCGGCTGGTGCTGGAAAACCGGCTGCGCTTCGGCCTGTCCGAGGCCTTCGCCCAAGCGCGGACCGAGGCCGATGGCACCGATCTTCTGGCCTTCTTCCACGATCGCCTCAAGGTCTACCTGCGTGATCGGGGCATTCCCCATGACGTGATCGACGCTTGCCTGGCCATGCCCAACGCCGATGACCTGACGCTGCTGGTCGCCCGGGCCGAGGCGCTGGCCGCCTTCCTGAAAACCGCCGATGGGGAAAACCTGGTCCAGGGGTTCAAGCGGGCCAACAATATCCTGGCTCAGGCCGAAGCCGCCGATGGGGTGGAATACAGCTTTGGCGCCGATCCCGCACTTGCCGAGGGGGCTGAGGAAAAGGCCCTGTTCGCCGCGCTGTCAGCCAGGGGGCCGGAAATTGCTGCCGCTCTGACCGCCGAGGATTTTTCCGCCGCTATGGCCGGAATGGCCGCCTTGCGCGGGCCAGTGGATGCGTTTTTCGAGGCGGTCCAGGTCAATGCCGATAACCAGATTCTGCGGCGTAACCGCCTGAACCTTCTGCATGATATCCGCCGCACCTGCGGCCAGGTGGCCGATCTGTCCCGTTTGGGCGGTTAGGTCAGGTTCGGGCGGCCGGGCGCGTCAGCGACCGGGGCGGGCGGGCCGGTCTCGATGGCCGGACCGCCCGCCACCCCTCTTGCCCTTCCTCTGAAACTGGTGCTTTCGCCGTCGGCGGCCATGGGGTACGCTTCGCCCCGGCAAGGAGGGGCGGCATTGCAGAAACTTGCGACCTTCAAGGAATTCACCACGATAACCCCCTCGGCGGGGATCATCGTCGCGCAGCATGGCGGGCGGGCGAAATGCCTGCAACGCCTGATCCGCCTTGGTCTGCCCGTGCCCAAGACCATCGCGTTGTCCTTCGATACGGTTCAGGCGATCGCTGGCGGGCGGATGCCGGATATCGACCGGATTCTCTCGGCCTTCGGTGCGGCGCCCCTGGTCAGTGTACGGCCCTCCAGCCAGGATCCCGACTGGGGAGGGCCGGAGGCAGCGCTGAATATCGGCATGAACGATCAGCGCCACCGGGCCATGTGCGACAGCCACGGTGAAGCCGCCGCCAGCGCGCTTTATCTGCGGTTTATCCAGACCTATGCCGCGCAGGTGGCGCATCTCGACATATCGCTGTTCGATCGCGCCGCACCGGTCAATGCAGCCACCGTCACCACGGCCCTGGCCGCCTTTGAAACGGAAACGGAACAGGCGTTCCCCCAGGATCCGGCCGAACAGCTGGCTGGCGTTCTGCGGGCCATGGCCAAGGCCTGGGACAGCACTTCGGCGCGTCTCCTGCGTCAGGCCAAGGGGGCGCCACCCGATGCCGGGCTGGGGCTGGTCGTGCAGGAAATGGCCCTGGGCGTGGGCGGGGGAGAAAGCGGATCGGGCGTCATCCAGTTCGTCAATCCGCAAACCGGGGCGCCCCAGATCACTGGCCGTTATCTGGGCCAAAGCCAGGGCCGCGATGCGTTGACCGGGCAGGTGGGCACGATCTATCTGACACGCGATCCAAGGGGGGCCTCGCTTGAGGATCACTGCCCGTCCCTGTTCGACAGTCTTGTCGCGCACGGGGAAACCTGCCGCTCAAAGCTGCGCGACGAGATGCAGATCGAATTCACCATCGAGGCCGGTCGCCTGTCGATCATCGATGCGGTCCGCGTTCAGGGCAGCGCCCGCGCCGCAGTGCGAATCGCTGTGGCGCTGGCCGAGGATGAGGTGATTTCCCGCGAGGATGCCTTGCTGCGCATCCCTGCCCGGGCGTTGAACGAGATCCTGCACCCCATGGTCGATCCCCAGGCCCCGCGCCAACCGATCCTGCGCGGCATCGCCGCCAGCCCGGGAGCCGCCACGGGGCGGGTTGCGCTCAGTTCTGCCACGGCCCAGGCGTTCGCCGCCAAGGATGAGGCCTGCATCCTGGTCAAACGCGAAACCGCCCCCGAAGATGTGCGCGGTATGCTGGCCGCGCGCGGGGTGATTACCGAACGCGGCGGCACCACCAGCCATGCGGCGGTGATCGCCCGGGGTCTGGGCGTGCCCTGTGTGGTCGGTGCCAATGCGCTGACCATCGACCGGCGCAGCGGCAAGATCGCCATTGCCGGTGGGCCGACGCTGAAAGAGGGGGATCTGGTCACCGTCGATGGCAGCAGCGGCGAGGTTCTGGCCGGCGCCGTGCCCCTGCTGGAACCCGCGCTGGACGGCAGTTTCGAAACCCTTCTGGGCTGGGCCGACGAGGTCCGCGATATCGGCGTGCGGGCCAATGCCGACACCCCCGAAGAGGCCAAGATCGCCCACAGCTTTGCCGCCGAGGGCATTGGCCTGTGCCGGACGGAACACATGTTCTTTCCGCTGGACCGGCTGACCACCATGCGCGAGATGATCTTTGCCGACACGCCCTCGGAACGGGCGGCGGCATTGTCGCGCTTGCTGCCCATGCAGCGGACGGATTTCACCCGGCTGTTTCGCATCATGGCGGGCAAGCCCGTCTGCATCCGCCTGTTCGATCCGCCGTTGCACGAATTCCTGCCCCATGACCGCCAGGGCATCACCGATCTGGCGGAATCCCTTGATCTGCCGGTGTCCGAGGTCAGCCGGCGCATCGACGCGCTGTCGGAATTCAACCCGATGCTGGGCTTGCGGGGGGTGCGGCTGGGGATCATCTGGCCGGAAATCTACGCCATGCAGGCCCGCGCGATCTTTGAGGCGGTGCTGGAGGCACAGCAGGACGGTATTGAAATTGTTCCCGAAATCATGATCCCACTGGTCTCGGCGTGCCGCGAAGTGGAGTTGGTCAAGACCCAGGTCGAGGCGGTGGCCGCCGCCGTTCAGTCGGAACGGGGCGCGCCCTTCAGCTACCGGCTGGGGGTGATGGCCGAAACTCCGCGGGCCTGTTTGCGCGCCGATGAAATCGCGGCCCATGCCAGTTTTCTGAGCTTCGGGACCAACGATCTGACCCAGATGACCTATGGGCTGTCGCGTGACGATGCGGGCAAGTTCATGGCGACCTATGTGCGGCAGGGGGTTTTCGCCGAGGATCCCTTTCACCGGCTGGATATCGACGGGGTCGGCGAATTGCTGACCATCGGTGCGGCCCGGGGACGGGCGGTTTCGCCGGGTCTGACCCTGTCCTTATGTGGCGAACATGCCGGTGACAGCGAATCGATTGCCTTCTGTCGCAGCGCGGGTTTTGACTATGTGTCCTGTTCGCCATACCGGGTGCCGATCACCCGGCTGTTGGCCGCGCAAATTGCGCTAAAATCCGCTTATTCCCGTTAAGCTCTGAAGGACCTGAAAATTAAGGGCTAATTTCGGGGTTCTTGTTAGGGTTGTGGTTTTTGGGCGGCGTTAACCCTTTTCGCCGGATCCGGGACTGCCCTCGCAGGATGCTTTCGGCTAGCAGTCTGCTGAAGAATTGTGAACGGAATATAAATCGTGATGAAGTCGATCCGGGCCGGCGTCGTTGTCGTATCGGCCAGTTTTTTTGCATGCTCCGCCCAGGCCGGTGCGACGATCGGAACGTCGACCAATCCTGCCGCGACCCTGGAAACCAAATTGTCCACGCTGTTCGGGCAGGAGAAAATCGCTGTCAAGAAGACCGATACCTCGGATCTTCGTCGTCTGGTGATGCCTTCCCCGGAACGCCGCCCCGAAGTGCATGGTATCGAATACACCCGTGCCTGGGTGGCCGCGCGGCCCGATCCAGAACTGGGCAAGCAGGGCGACTGCCTGGCCGAGGCCCTCTATTTCGAGGCCCGGGGTGAAAGTGTGCGTGGGCAGTTTGCGGTGGCCGAGGTCATTCTCAACCGGGTCGACAGTTCGCGTTACCCCGATACCGTCTGCGGTGTGATCAATCAAGGCACGGGTGCCAAGTTCCAGTGCCAGTTCACCTATACCTGCGATGGCCACCCCGAGGTGATGCACGAGAAAAAGGCCCTGCGTCAGGTGCGCAAGGTGGCTGCCGCCGCGTTGGCCGGTGCCCCGCGGACCCTGACCAAAGGGGCGATGTTCTACCATACCACAGCGGTCAATCCGTCCTGGGCGCGCAAATTCGCCCGCACTGCCAGCATCGATTCACACCTGTTTTACCGGCGTGAGGCCCAGGTGGCCAAACGCTGAGCTGTGCGCTAGGGCTGCCCGTATCGACCACGTTCAGATACGGGAGGCCCGCGTGACCGAAATAAGTTGGTGGCTTGCAGGTGTCGCCGGGGATCCAGGGCAATGACCCGGGGATCCATCTATTATCGTCCTATTCCCGGTCGTGGCCCGGCCCGGCCCGCGCAGGCGCTGACCTTGGCGGGGGGCGCGTGCTGGTTTGATCATGTGGAACGGCTTGGCCGTGATGCCGCCCCGGTGATCCTGCCGGTGACTCAGGTGCCCGCCCCGGTTCTGGCCCGGATGACGGCCCCGCGTGCGCCGGTGATGGGGTTGGCACTGGACCGGCCCCGGATCATGGGCATCGTCAATGTGACGCCGGACAGCTTTTCCGATGGTGGGCGCTACGACAGCGACACGGCGGCGCTGGACCATGGCCGGGCGCTGGCGTCGGCGGGGGCCGATCTGCTGGATATCGGGGGTGAATCTACCCGGCCCGGGGCGGCCCCGGTTCCGACCGAGGCCGAGATTGCCAGAACCGCGCCGGTGATCGCCGGATTGCGGGGGCTTGCCCCGGTGTCCATTGATACGCGCAATGCGCCGGTTGCCCGGGCGGCAGTGGCGGCGGGGGCCGGGCTGATCAACGATGTCTCGGGGTTGGAGCATGATCCGGCGATGGCCGGGCTTGCGGCGGACCTGGGGGTGCCGGTGTGCATCATGCATGCCCAGGGCACGCCTGAAACCATGCAGGACGACCCGCGTTACGACGATGTGTTGCTGGATATCTATGATTATCTGGAGGCGGGGATCGCACGGGCCGAAGCCGCAGGGATCCCGCGCGCGGCGGTTCTGGTTGATCCGGGCATCGGGTTTGGCAAGACGGTGCAGCACAATCTGGATTTGCTTTACCGGATTTCCTTGTTTCACAGCCTCGGCTGCGCGATCCTTGTGGGCGCGTCGCGCAAGCGCTTTATCGGGTCCCTGACCGGCACGACGCAGGCGACAGATCGGGTGGCGGGTTCGGTTGCTGTTGCCTTGGCGATGGCCGGGCAGGGGGTGCAGGTGATCCGCGTGCATGATGTGGTGGAAACGCACCAGGCCCTGATCCTGGACAGGGCGATGACGGGCGGTGTGGACCGGGTGCGAAACTGACATAAAAAGAACAAGAGGATACGGGCAATGGGCGAACGCAGACTCTTTGGCACCGATGGTGTCCGTGGCCAGGCGAACAGCTATCCGATGACGGCGGAGCTGGCGCTGCGGCTGGGGGCAGCGGCGGGCCGCTATTTCCGGCGTGACCAGTCTGACGGGCATCGGGCGGTGATCGGCAAGGACACGCGGCTGTCCGGCTACATGCTGGAAAACGCGATGACGGCGGGTCTGACCTCGACCGGGATGAACGTGTTGTTGCTTGGGCCCGTGCCGACGCCTGCAGTGGGCTTTCTGACCCGGTCGATGCGCGCCGATCTGGGGATCATGATTTCGGCAAGTCATAACCCGCATCATGACAACGGTATCAAGTTTTTCGGGCCCGACGGTTTCAAGCTGTCGGATGAGGCCGAGGCCGAGATCGAGGCCATCTGCAACCGCGAGATCCAGCTGGCGCAGCCAGCCAATATCGGCCGGGCGCGGCGGATTGACGATGGCCGGGGGCGGTATGTCGAATATGCCAAGACCACCTTTCCCCGGGATTGCCGGCTGACCGGGCTGAAGGTGGTGATCGACTGTGCCAACGGGGCAGGCTATCGGGCAGCGCCCGAGGTGCTGTGGGAACTGGGTGCCGAGGTGATCCCGCTGGGCACAGCGCCGGATGGGTTCAACATCAACAAGGGGTGCGGATCGACCGCGCCCGAGGCTGCGGCCTCGGCGGTCGTTGCCCACGGGGCCGATGTCGGGATCTGCCTGGACGGGGATGCCGACCGCCTGGTGGTGATCGACGAGATGGGCCAAGTGGCCGATGGCGATCAGTTGATGGCGCTGATGGCCACCCGCTGGGCTGCAGAAGGGCGCCTGAACAAGGGGACGTTGGTGGCCACGGTCATGTCCAACCTGGGGCTGGAGCGTCATCTCGGCGCCCATGGGGTGGCGCTGGAACGCACCCAGGTCGGCGACCGCTATGTGGTTGAGGCGATGCGCAAGGCCGGGCTGAACATGGGGGGGGAGCAATCGGGCCATATCGTGCTGATGGATTACGCCACCACCGGCGACGGGCTGATCGCCGGGCTGCAATTCCTGGCAGCCATGGTGCAGACTGGCCGGCGGGCCTCGGACCTGTGCCGGGTGTTCGATCCCTGTCCGCAGAAGTTGCAGAATGTGCGGTTTACGGCAGGCACCGATCCGTTGGGGGCGGCTGCGGTGCAGGCTGCGATCCGCGATGCGGAGGCACGCCTGAACGGGCAGGGCCGGGTGTTGTTGCGCAAATCCGGGACGGAACCCCTGATCCGGGTCATGGTTGAGGCCGAGGATGAGGGGCTGTTGGGCCAGATGGTCGATCAGATCGTTGCGGCGGTGGAAGACGCTTCGGGGCCCAGGGCGTAAGATTGAGGACTCGAATAAGGTGACGATCCCTTGCTTGGAATGTCTGTTCTGAGGCCTTGTTGACGCTTCCCCTTATGCGCGGGACAAGGCCGCAGGCCGCCGCGCATCGCCGGGCCGCCCCCCGGCACGGCGATTGGCTGCCGGATGCGCGCACCTTGAAGGGAAGATGTACATGGCTGCCATAAAGCGCACCCGCCCCGGCCCGGGATCGCCGCACCGCGGCCCGTCGACGCGCTGCTTGCTCTGCTGATGGAAACGGCGGCTCTGTCCGCAAGCTGGCTGTTGCTCATGGCCGGTTGATATGGCCATTGCCCTGAGGTGCACCATCGTGAGCGCATGGTTCATGGGGGTCGTATAGGCGGGCCGATCTTGCCGCCCCGCCACGTCTATCGCGGGCCAACGCGTCAATCGCATTGGCCCGGAGTGTCAGCTTAGTTCTTGGCCTGGTCGACCATCTTGCCAGCCGAAATCCACGGCATCATCGCCCGCAGCTTTTCGCCGACCTGCTCGATCTGGTGGGCGTCATGGTTGCGGCGCGTTGCCTTGAAGGACGGCTGACCCACGCGGCACTCGGCCATCCAGTCGCGGACGAAACGGCCCTGCTGAATGTCGGTCAGAACCTCTTTCATGCGCTTCTTGGTCTCGTCATAGGGCAGGATGCGCGGGCCCGACACGTATTCGCCGTATTCGGCCGTGTTCGAGATCGAGTAGTTCATGTTCGCGATGCCGCCTTCATAGATCAGGTCGACGATCAGCTTCACTTCGTGCAGGCACTCGAAATAGGCCATTTCCGGGGCATAACCAGCCTCGACCAGAGTTTCAAAGCCCATGCGGATCAGTTCAACCAAGCCACCACAGAGAACCGCCTGCTCGCCGAAGAGGTCGGTTTCGCACTCTTCCTTGAAGTCGGTTTCGATGATGCCGGACCGGCCGCCACCGATGGCCGAACAATAGGACAGGCCGATTTCCAGCGCCTTGCCCGAGGCATCGTTGTGCACGGCCACCAGGCAGGGCACGCCGCCGCCTTTGACATATTCGCCGCGCACCGTGTGGCCGGGGCCTTTCGGGGCCATCATGATCACGTCCACGCCCTCGGGGGCTTCGATCAGGCCGAAATGGATGTTCAGGCCGTGGGCAAAGGCGATGGCCGCGCCGGGCTTGATGTTGTCCTTGACGTATTTGTCCCAGGTTTCGGCCTGCAGCTCGTCGGGCATGGTGAACATCAGCAGGTCGCACCAGGCGGCAGCTTCGGCGATGCCCATGACTTTCAGGCCTTCGCCCTCGGCTTTCTTGGCGCTGGCGGATCCTTCGCGGAGCGCCACGACGATGTTCTTGGCGCCGCTGTCGCGCAGGTTCAGCGCATGGGCGTGGCCCTGGCTGCCATAGCCAAGAATGGCAACCTTCTTGTCCTTGATCAGGTTGATGTCGCAATCGCGGTCATAATAAACGCGCATGGGGCTTTCCTCCAGCCTGTGTGTTCTTGTGCGGTGTAACCTATCCGCTGTTGGCTGGTGATGGGCAGAGATTTCGCAGCTTTTCACTCTCAAATGAGATTGCTATTCATTTGTGTGAAAAATACGAGACAACCATGCAAATTGATGATCAGGACAGACGATTGCTGCGCCAGCTTCAGGCCGATCCTGGCCTCAGTGCTGCTGCCTTGGCCGAACGGGCCGGCATGACCCGGGCCACGGCCTGGCGGCGCTTGGAAAAACTGCAGGCGGCGGGGGTGATTCGGGGGCGGCGCGCGGTGATTGACTGGCAGAAGCTGGGCTATCATGTGCAAGTCTCATTGCGCCTGACCCTGGATAAATCCGTGCCCGATGCCTTTGATCAGGTGCTGGCCCTGGCCCGGCAGATCCCCGAGGTCCGCGAGATCCAGACCTTCCTTGGCCGGGTCGATCTGCGCCTGTCGGTTCTGGCCCGTGACATGGCCCATTATCAGGAGCTCTACCGAGAGCGGATCCTGAAACTGCCGCATCTCGTTGAGATCGAGGCCCTGATGCATGTCGCAACCATCAAATCCGACGATACGTTGCCCATATGAGCGACCTTGACGCAATCGACCTGGCGCTGCTGCGCGATCTGGCCCGGGATGCGTCGCAAAGCGCCGGGGCGCTGGGGCGGCGCCATGGCCTGAGCCAGCCAGCGGCCTGGCGAAGGATCCGGCGGCTGGAGGAGATCGGCGTGATCACCGGGCAGCGGCTGGATCTGGATGTCGAGAAGCTGGGGTTTGGCGTCACGGTGTTTCTGGGGGTCAAGCTGGCGGCGCGGGGGCGGGTCAGCCTGGATGATTTCGAGCGTGCGATCACCGCCATCCCCGAGGTGCAGGCCGTTCATCACGTGTTGGGGCGCTCTGATTACCGGCTTGTGGTGGTGGCCCGTGACCTGCCGGATTTTGAGCGCGTCCTGCGCCGCCGGATCATGACACTGCCGGCCGTGGGTGAGGTCGAGGCCAATGTCATGCTCAGCGAGGAACAGTGCCCAGGGCCACTGGGCTAGAGGTCGCCCGCCCCTACAAAGACGCGCCCAGTCCTGTACGCATCAGGGCTCGGCGCAGGGGGCGCGTGCCATGCAGCGCCCGCAACCCCTGCATCCGCAGATCGCGCAACACCTGTGGCCCGGCAATGGCGGCGCGGTTCAGGGCATCAACCCCGGCAACGCGCGCGGCCAGTTCGGGCCAGCGCTGGCGCTGATAGCTGGCCAGCAGATCCGGGGCGCCGGGATCTTCGGGGCGGCTGGCGGCCAGTTCGGTCAGGCTGCGGATGTCGGCCAGGCTCATGTTCAGGCCCTGGGCGCCGATGGGCGGCACGACATGGGCAGCCTCGGCAACCAGGGCGGTACGTTCGGCCACCAGCCGGTCGGCCAGGCGCGAGATGATTGGCCACAGCGTCCGGCGTGAGGCCAGGCGCAGTGGCCCGAACACCGCGCATGCCCGCTCGGTGGCGGCGTGCTCGAACTCGGGCTCCGGCAGGGCCATCAGCCGGGTGGCTTCAGCGCCGCGTTCCATCCAGATTACCGCCGAGCAGGGCTGTCCCTCCAGATCGGGCAGGGGCACCAGGGTAAAGGGCCCGCCTGACCGATGCACCTCGGTCGAGACATCTTCATGGGGCGTGGGATGGGTGGCGACGAAGGCCAGCGCCTTTTGCCCATAGCGGATGGTATGGGCGCCGATTCCCACGGCCTGACGCACCGCCGATTCGCGCCCATCGGCGCCGATCAGCAACCGGCATGCCAGGCGTGTGCCATCAGACAGACCCACCCGGACCTCGCTTTCTCGGGTCAGTACGGTGGCCACGGACAGGCCGAACCGCAACGTGATGCCGGCCTCGGCTTCGGCGCAGCGGGCCAAGGTGCCCCGCAGCCGCCAGTTGGGCACATTCCAGCCAAAGGGGGCATCGCCCAGTTCGGCGGCATCGAAATCCCGGGCCAGCCGCACCTCGGGCTTGGGGCCACCGGCATCGACCAGGCGCATGACCCGCAAGGGGCTGGCCTGGGCGGCCAGGTCGGGCCAGATCCCGATCTCTTCCAGAAAGGTGCGCGACGGCTGCATCAGCGCGGTTGAACGCAGATCGGCCCCCGGTGTCGCCCGTCCCGAGACCGGCGGGGCGGGATCGACGCAGGCCACTTCAAGACCCGCCCGGGCCAGCGCCAGCGCGGCGATCAGCCCGGCTGGCCCGCCGCCAGCCACGACCACATCCGTGCGTTGCACGGCGCCGGTATCACAGGGGGTGTGTTGCATGGCGGGCTCTGGTCAGGATTGGTCGGTTTTGGACCGGCTGGGCAGGGTGCTCAGAAAGCGGGTCAGGTTGTCGGTGTGAAAGTGGATATGCGGCGCCTTTTGCCGAACCGGGGCCACATGGACCGTTGCCAGGCCCATGGCATGGGGTACTTCCAGGTTGCGGGCGTCATCCTCGAACATCACGGCGGTTTCGGGGATCAGACCATCCATGGCGAAAATCCGTTCAAAGGCGCTGCGCAGGGGTTTGGGTTCCCACTGCGCATGTTCGACGCCATAGACCGCCGCGAACAGTCCCGACAGGCCGCGTGCCGCCAGCACCCGTTCGGCATAGGGCCCCGAGCCATTGGTGTAGATGATCTTGCGTCCGGGCAGGGCCTCGATTGCGGCGCGCAGGGCGGGATCCCGGTGCAGCATATCAAAGGACACATCGTGGACATGGCGCAGAAAAGGTTCCGGCTCGACCCCGTGTTCGGCCATCAGTCCGGCCAGGGTGGTGCCGTAGTTCTTCCAATAATGGTGGCGCATGCGGCTGGCCTCAGCCTCCGAGACGGTCAGCGTGTCGGCCACAAAGGCGGTCATCCGGGCCTCGATCTGGGGAAAGAGCGCCATCTCCGGAGGATACAGCGTCTGGTCCAGGTCGAACACCCAGGTCGTGCGCCCGTTCAGGGTTGTCAGGTCAGAGTCATCGGTCATGTCGGTGACTATATATGTGCTGTGGGCCGGGGCGCCAGTCCCGCATCTTGCGCGGTTCGGATCTGCCGGGATAGTGTCCCGCAGGAGGCGCGTTCATGACAGATAACAGATCGGCACCCAGGGATGCCTATGCGCTGGTGCTTGATGCCATTGATGTCGGGATTTATCGGCCCGGCGATCGGCTGGTCGAATCGGAACTGGCGGACAGGTTCGGCGTGTCGCGCACCCCGATCCGCGAGGCGCTGCAACGGTTGGAAACCCAAAGCCTGCTTGCCCGCGACGGGCACAGCCTGATCGTTGCGTCGCTGGACCACAATCAACTGGCCGAGCTGTACGTCGTGCGGACCGAACTGGAAGGGCTGGCCGCGCGTCTGGCCGCACAGCATGCAACGGACGAAGAAATTCGGGTGCTGCGCGGTATGGTCACGGCCGATCAGGCGCTGATCGATGATCCCAAGGCGTTGGCGCGGGCGAACCGGCGGTTTCACAAGCAGATCCACCTGGCTTCGCATAACCGCTATCTGGTGCAGCAACTGGACCTGGTGCATCGGACCATGGCGCTGATGGCCTCGACCTCGCTGGTGGCGGTGGGACGGCCGAAAACCGCGCTGGCCGAACACGGTGTGATTGTCGCGGCCTTTGAAAACAGGGATCCTGCGGCGGCCTATGCTGCGCTTTGTAATCACATTTCGCGGGCGTTCGAGACCCGGCTCAAGCTGAATTCGGCGGACCTTGAATCGATGGTTTGACAGGTCCTCCGCCTTGGCCCGTTCACAAAACGCTATACGCCGCTTGCCGTGGGGCCGGATGCTCTGACGTAATCCCGTGGCTGGTCTTGTCCCAGTAAAACGGTCGCGTCATCAATTCGGCCAGGGCCTTGTAGGCGGCGAAACTGGCCAGAACGTTGTAAAAATTGATCAGTGGCACACACCAGATCAGGCGCAGTTGCCGGGTCCTGCGCAGCGCCGCGATGCAAAGTGACAGGTTCAGGATCTCGGACAGGCATAGCATGACCCAGACGAAGGGCACCGCCGCCGCAGGTACCGGTGCGGGCACGCCAAGAGGGATGGCCCACCAGATCCACAAGACCGGTGCAATCAGCGTCTGCAGAAATGTGCCGAGAAACATGACCTGAAAACCGGCAAAGGCGCGTGGACCGACCTGGGACAGCATCTGCCCCGGCTGGGACATATGGGTCGCATAGGTCATGGCATAGCCCTTGATCCAGCGCGACCGCTGTCGCACCCAGGCCAGCGGGCGATAGTTGGCCTCTTCCCAGGTGGTGGTCTCCAGCAATTCGGTGCGATAGCCGGCCCGCCCCAGACGAATGCCCAGATCCGCATCCTCGGTCACGTTATGGGCATCCCAGCCGCCCAGATCCTCCAGAAGCCGGCGGCGGAAGAACAGGGTTGTGCCGCCCAGGGGCACCAGCAGGCCAAGCCGCGCGATACCGGGCAGGATCACCGAGAACCAGTTGGCATACTCGATGGCGAAACAGCGCGACATCACATTCTGGGTGGCGTTGTAATATCCCAACCGTCCCTGGATGCAGGCGACATCGGGCGGTGCGGCGGCAAAGCGCGCGACGACCTTGGCGATCTGGTCTGGTTCGGGGGCGTCCTCGGCATCATAAACACCGATGATGTCGCCGCGGCAGAAATCCAGGGCAAAGTTCATCGCCCGGGGTTTGGTGCGCAGGGTTGAGGGCGGCACCGACAGCACCCGCATGTGCCGGGGCAACTTGGTTCGGCGAAGCGTTGCCAGGGTGGTGGCATCGTCGGCCTCCATCACCAGGCAAATGTCGAGCAGCGCGGTGGGATAGTCCAGACGGGCCAGCCGATCGACCAATCGCAGCGCAACCGCATCTTCCCGATACAGAGGGACCAACAGCGACACGGTGGGCAGGCGGGCTGTTTGCGGGGCCTGAAAGGGCACGACATTGGGGCCGCCGACCTCGGCCACCGGTGTTGGATCGGTATGGGCCGAGCTGCGCCATGCACAGATTTTCAGTGCCGAAGAGAGCAGCAGAAGCCCCAGGGCGATGGCGGTCAGGACAAGCAGCAGCGTCGCCGGAAAGGCGATGGCGCCGGTCAGGCCGGTCATGGCCAGGCCGAGGACCAGCAGCCGCATGGGACGACCGGTCCAGTTGCGGCAGCTCAGCGCCTCTTCGGTGCGGGTTTCCGCTTGCTGGACCAATTGTGCCGCGCCGATCCGGGTCAGGCACGCGTTCAGATCGTCTTCATCTGCCAGACACAGCCGAACGGGGCCGAAGATGTCTTCCAACAGATCCCGGTGATCCAGGAAGGTCTCGGGATAAACGGCGGCGATGATGGTGGTCGCCCCGACCCGTCGCCAGGGCAGCAGGCGTTGTGCTAGGCAAAATCCGATGCCAAGGGAATCGATCAGATCAGGATCGGGGGCGTCGCGATGCAGATCAATGCGCCCGGTCCGATATTGCTGGGCCAACGCGTCATTGATGTCCTCTCGATCAACCAGCCCCGATGTGATCAGCAGATGTCCCAGCCGGGTCGATTGACCGGCTTGCATGCGCAGGGCGTTTGCCAGGGCCGGCGCGGTCAGAATACCGCGGGACACCAGAATATCGCCCAGACGTCGCCGTGTCGGAGCGCGGGGGGCTGATGACAGATTTGACCTGTTAAGGTCATTGAGCGCGTCGGACATGATGAAACCGGCCTTGTAACCGGTCAACATTGCGGCAGCTTGGTTAACTATGTGTAAACAAAAGCCCCTGCGCATCGCGGACGCTTCAAAAACACGCGGCCCGCCCTTTGGGCGCGCCGTGCTTTGATCGTCCTAATAGCCGCCTGGCCTGTTGCTGGGCCGGTTACGTGGCAGTCGCCGGCCGGTCACGATCCTTCATCATTTTCGGGGCAATCCCCCGATCGTGCCAAGAGATGAGAACCTTTGGCGGTGCAAAGCTGTGCGCAGATGCCCGTTCCCATCTGTCGTGCCAGTCATCGGATCCCTGGAACTCGGTGCCGTTCAGCAGGAAACCTTCGGGCAGGTAGGGGAAGGAATCGTTTCCATCCAGGAATTCGGAATCCGCGTGCCGGACCATGAAATGATAGGGCAGGAAATGACGCGGATCGTCCAGACCGGCGGCCCCGGCCAGTTCGCCAAGCGCGTGCAGCGTGTTTTTGTGGAACCGCGCAACCCGTTCGCTCTTGTCGGGGACATCCAGGGCCCGGGCCCGGCTGTGATCTTGGGTTGCGATGCCCACGGGGCACCTGTTCGTGTGACAGGATTGGGACTGGATGCAGCCAATCGCGAACATGAAGCCACGGGCCGAATTGCACCAATCGGCACCCAGGGCCAGGGCCCGGGCGATATGAAAGGCGGTTACGATCTTGCCGGCGGCACCGATACGGATCTTGTCGCGCAGTCCGGCCCCGCGCAGGGTGTTGTGCACAAAGCTCAGGCCTTCAAGCATGGGCATCCCGACACGGTTGGCAAACTCCAGCGGCGCGGCGCCTGTGCCGCCTTCTTTGCCATCAACCACGATGAAATCCGGGGTAAGGCCGGTTTCAAGCATCGCTTTGACAATACACATGAATTCGCGCCGGTGACCGATGCACAGCTTGAAGCCCACCGGCTTGCCCCCCGACAGGGTGCGCAAGCGACCGATAAACTGCATCATTTCGAGCGGCGTTGAAAACGCACTGTGTCCGGGAGGCGAGATACAATCCACCCCCATGGGAATGCCACGGGCCTCGGCGATTTCAGGGGTGATCTTGGCCGCGGGCAACATGCCGCCATGGCCCGGTTTGGCCCCCTGGCTCAGCTTCAATTCGATCATCTTGACCTGAGGGTCCGTCGCCTGGGCCGCGAATTTATCCGGATCGAACGTGCCGTCCTCGGCCCGGCAGCCAAAATAGCCTGAGGCGACCTGATACACCAGATCCCCGCCGCCTTCGCGGTGATAGCGGCTGATTCCGCCCTCTCCGGTATCATGGGCGAATCCTCCGGCCCGGGCCCCGCAGTTGAGAGAGAGAATGGCGTTGGCCGACAGGGCGCCAAAACTCATCGCCGAGATGTTGTACAGCGAGATGTCGTACGGCTGCTGGCAATCCGGGCCCCCAACCGTGACCCGGAAATCCGTGTTCTTGATCGCCACCGGCATAACGGAATGGGTCAGCCAGGCATAGCCGGCCTCATAGATCTTTTCGGTGGTGCCGAAGGGGCGTTTGTCTTCGACCCCCTTGGCGCGTTGGTAAACCAAGGCGCGCGCTTCGCGGCTGAAGGGTTCCTCGTCGCGGTCACCTTCTATCAGATACTGGCGGATCTCGGGTCGGATGCTTTCGAACATGAAGCGCACATGGCCGATGACCGGATAGTTGCGCAGAATCGAGTGTTTATCCTGCATCACATCATGGATGCCCAACAGCGTGAGGGCGAGGAAGAGCGCGGCGGGCAGGGCCATCCAGCCCCACCAGAGGAAGGTGGCGAACAAGCAGACCACCGTCAGGACGATTGTCAGGATGAAAATCGTAAAGCGAGGGCGGAAAAAGCTGAATATCATTCTGGCGTCCGATGGTGTCGAGCAGTTGCACAGATTTCGCTATAGCACCCTTTTGTTACCAAATTCGAGCAACAGGCTTATATCTTGAAAAGACAATGCAGTTTTCGGGTCTATGGTGATGTCTCGATAATATTTTTTTGTATCAATATATTATATGGTCGTTATGAGGGGTGCCTGCCCCCACCGGACCGCGGACAAGCGCGCCCCTTCCGGAGGAACGTTCACAGATATCGCAGCTGAGGGCACGTGCGGGCAGAATCGCTTCGCAGGAGAACGGAAAACCCTTCCCGTCCTGCGGCTGTTCCGTTCCCCGGACCGGGTTGGGCAATGATCTGCTGCGGATCAGGCCATGGCGGCGCGGAAGCGCTTGAACAAATAGTCGCTGTCTTGCGGGCCGGGGCTGGCTTCGGGGTGGTATTGCACCGAGAAAACCGGGCGGTTGATCATGCGGATACCGCAATTCGATCCGTCAAACAGGGAAACGTGGGTCTCGACCACGTCCTCAGGCAGGCTTTGGCTGTCGACGGTAAAGCCGTGGTTCATCGAGGTGATCTCAACCTTGCCGGTTTCCAGATCCTTGACCGGATGGTTGGCGCCATGATGCCCGTGGTTCATCTTGACTGTCTTGGCCCCCAGTGCCAGGGCCAGCATCTGATGGCCCAGACAGATGCCAAAGACCGGCAAATCGGTTTTGTCCAGGATTGTGCGGATCATCGGCACGGCATAGTCCCCGGTCGCGGCAGGATCGCCGGGGCCGTTGGACAGGAATACCCCGTCGGGGGATTGGGCCAGGATTTCTTCGGCCGTGGTCGTGGCGGGCATTACCGTCACGTCGCAACCGGCCGAGGCCAGGCAGCGCAGAATGTTGCGCTTGGCGCCGAAATCCAGCGCCACCACGCGCGGGGCAGGGCCGGTGCGTTTGCCATAGCCATCGGGCCAGGCCCAGCGGGTTTCATCCCAGCGATAGCTTTGGGCGCAGGTCACATCGCGGGCCAGATCTCGCCCGACCAGGCCGGAAAAGCCGCGTGCCGCGGTGACGAGCGCGTCGATATCGAACTTGCCGTCGGGGGCATGGGCCAGCGCCACATGGGGCGCGCCTTGTTGGCGGATGGCGCGGGTCAGGCGGCGCGTGTCAACGCCGCTGATCCCGATCCGTCCGCGCTGTTTCAGCCAATCGGACAGGGGCCCGGCGGCGCGCCAGTTGGAGGGCTCGGTAATGTCCCATTTGACCACCATGCCCGAGGCCACCGGATCGCCTGCTTCGTCATCCTCGGGGGTGATGCCGACATTGCCGATATGCGGGAAGGTGAAGGTGACGATCTGGCCGGCATAGGACGGATCTGTCATGATCTCCTGATAGCCGGTCATCGCGGTGTTGAAGCACAGCTCGGCCGTGGTCTGCCCCTCGGCGCCGAAACCACGCCCGTAGAACAGGGTCCCGTCGGCCAGGGCAAGGCAGGCTGTCGGCGCGGATGTTGCGGACATTGGAGATTCCTTTTCCGAACGGGGGGCAAAATCGGCCGGACCCTATGTCCGCGACCCGCCCGGGTCAAGCCGCCTGACGCAGAGATGATAGCCTCGTTTGACATCCCGGTTGTGCATTTCTTTGGGGAAAGGGACCGATACACCCGATGGAAAGCTTGTCATGTGGGGGCGATGAAACTATCTAGCAGCGCCGTGAACAGGGAGTGGATGATTATCCATGATGCTCAAGACCAGGATTGAAACGGGTCTGAAACAGGCCATGAAGGACAAGGATGCGGCGCGCCTGTCGACCTTGCGGTTGATCAACGCCGCGATCAAGGACACCGAGATTGCATTGCGCAGCGATGATGATGCCCAAGCCGGGTGTCTGGGGGATGATCAGGTGCGCGCGATCCTGTCCAAGATGATCAAGCAGCGTCGCGAAAGCGCGCGTGCCTATGAAGAAGGTGGGCGGCTTGAACTGGCAGAGCGGGAACTGGCGGAAATCACCGTCATCGAGGAATTCCTGCCCCGTCCGCTCAGCGAGGACGAACAGGAGGCGGCGATCGCAGCAGCACTGTCAGAAGCGGGGGCCAGTTCGATCCGCGACATGGGGCGGGTGATGGCGCTGCTGAAGGACCGCCATGCGGGGCGCATGGATTTCTCGACCGTGGGCCCGCTGGTGCGTGACCGGCTGAGTTGAGCCCGCCGAGCGGGCGTTTCTGTCCCGCCGATTGGAATGGTTGGCTGCCTGCGTAGCGGGCGTTGCCGGATAAAGCCTGACACCTTTTGTCTAACCTGGATGTCTGGCTGTAAGATTTTGATTTTACATCTGATGCTGTGCTGATCTTTTGGAAAAATCAGCGTTCGTCAGCTATGCGACCACTGGTCCCTGGGCAAACGTGCCAGGGGTGGCCCCGTGCAGCCGGGGCAATGGCCGTGGTGGGGGGGTCAGCCCGCGGGGCGGCCGGTCAGGGCGAGCTGGCGGAAAACCTCGGTCAGCTGGGGGTAAAGGACGTCGCGTTCCTCTTGGGAGAGGAAGGCACCGATCTCAACCTCGCGTCCTGCGCCTTTCAGGGTCAGGTAGTTTTCAACTGGACCCCCGGATTTGTGCAGATGCACGCTGACCCAATAGGGGTTGGCCTGCCACTCGGCCAGGGGCTGGCGGCGCCCCCTGCGCAGCAGCCGCACGTGATCGGACCAGAGGGTCAGTTCCTCCAGAATTTCGCCATCGCGATAGCTTTTCTCAAGCAGCGCCCACAGCAATCCCAGCGTGCCGAGCATGAAGGGCAACAGTCCCCACAAGATTGGCGTGCCCAGAACCGTCAGTAACGGGACAAGGATCAGGGCGGCAGTGGCCCCGATGAAGAAGACAAAGCCGCGCCGGGGCAGGGACCGGTTGGGCCATAGATGCAGCTGGGCCAGTGGCGGGTCGCCCCGTTCATGGAAAGAGGCCCCGGAAAGATCCGGGGCCCCTGCGTCCGTGATGCCAATCCATTCGATGGGCATGGTTTTCTGTCAATGCGCCGGGTGCTTGTCCCAGTCCTCACGCTTGGGCAGCGTTTCGAACGTATGCTCCGGCGGCGGCGAGGACACGGTCCATTCCAGCGTGTCGGCATATTCGTTCCAGTAGTTGTCCTCGGACACCCGGGCCCCGCGGGTCAGGGTGTAGTACATGATGCCGATGAACAGCAGGAACGAGGCAAAGGACAGGAAGGCACCCATGGACGACACGTGGTTCCAGACAGCGAAGGCCTCGGGATAGTCGATATACCGGCGCGGCATGCCCTGACGGCCCAGGAAGTGCTGGGGGAAGAAGGTCAGGTTGGCCCCGATGAACATCATCCAGAAATGCACCTTGCCCCAGAATTCCGGGTATTGCCGGCCCGACATCTTGCCGATGTAGAAATAGATCCCGGCAAAGATGCAGAACACGGCACCCAGCGACATCACATAGTGGAAATGCGCCACCACGTAATAGGTGTCATGGTAGGCGCGGTCGACGGCGGCCTGGCTGAGAACGATGCCGGTGACGCCCCCGACGACGAACAGGAACAGGAAGCCGAAGGCCCACAGCATGGGTACCCGGAACTCGACCGAGCCGCCCCACATGGTGGCGATCCAGCTGAAGATCTTGACCCCGGTTGGCACCGCGATGACCATCGTCGCTAGCATGAAATAGGACTGCTGCGACAGGCTCATGCCCACGGTGTACATGTGGTGGGCCCAGACGACGAAGCCCAGAACGCCAATGGCGATCAGCGCCCAGACCATCGGCAGATAGCCGAAGACCGGCTTTTTGGCGAAGGTGGCGATGATATGGCTGATGATGCCGAACCCGGGAAGGATGATGATGTACACCTCAGGATGGCCAAAGAACCACAGGATGTGCTGGTAGAGGATCGGATCCCCCCCGCCTGCCGGGTCGAAGAAGGTGGTGCCAAAGTTGCGGTCGGTCAGCAGCATGGTGATTGCGCCGGCCAGAACGGGCAGCGACAGCAGGATCAGCCAGGCGGTGACGAAGATCGACCAGGAGAACAGCGGCGCCTTGAACAGGCTCATGCCCGGGGCACGCATGTTCAGGAAGGTGGTGATCATGTTGATCGCCCCCAGAATGGACGAGACCCCCGAGGCGTGGACGGCAAAGATCGCCAGATCCATCGACATCCCCGGTTCACGCGTGGACAGCGGCGGATACAGAACCCAGCCGACACCCGATCCCAACTGGCTGTCGCCACCGGGGCTGAGCATCGAGGCGACGCCCAGGCACACGCCGGTAACATAGAGCCAATAGGACAGGTTGTTCAGCCGCGGAAATGCCATGTCCGGGGCGCCGATCTGCAGTGGCATGAAATAGTTGCCAAAGCCCCCGAACAGCGCCGGGATGACGACGAAGAACATCATCAGCACGCCGTGATAGGTGATCATGACGTTCCAAAGATGGCCGTTCGGTGTGCATTCCGCCGAGGACGGGAACAGCCGCGCGCCTTCGAGACACATGAACTGGACCCCGGGGCTCATCAGTTCCATCCGCATGTACACGGTGAAAATGACCGAGATCAGACCCACCGCAGCTGCGGTAAAGAGGTAGAGAATGCCGATATCCTTGTGGTTGGTCGACATGAACCACCGGGTGAACCAGCCGCGCTGGTCCTCATGCCCGTGGTCGTGAACGGCGGCGTCTGCCATGCGTTTCTCCCGAAAAGTCCTGCCGCCGGCGGATGGGCCGGCTTCGCTAAGTCGATGTTCTAATCCCGCTGGCCGTGCGAGGCAACGGGGCGTACGCGTTCCGGTCGAAAGGTGAAAATCGGGGCCGGCCGGCGGATGGGCCGGGGATTTGTTCGATCATGCCCGATAATATCATTTTTGTCAGTGGGTTATGCTCTGGTTTTCGTATATTTCGCCCGGGTTGAGATATCGTAACGATCCTGAGGGGCTGTGCCGGATTTGGGCCGTGGGTCGAAATTTTTCTTGGCCGCGTGATGATTTAGTCGCTGAATATGTCGTCAAATGTCCGGCGAAGGGCAATGTCCAGATCAGCCATCGTTACAGGCAGGCCAAGATCGGTCAGGCTGGTGACACCGTGGTCGCGGATGCCGCAAGGGATGATTCCGTCGAAATGGCTGAGGTCGGGATCGACATTGATCGAGATCCCATGAAAGCTGACCCATTTGCGGACGCGCAGGCCAATCGCGGCGATCTTGTCCTCGGCAGGCTGACCATCTGCCCCGACGGGCCGGTCCGGGCGTGTCACCCACACGCCAACGCGACCTTCACGGATTTCGCCGCGGATGTTGAACTCGGCCAGGGCGGCGATCACCCAGGCCTCGGTCTGCTGAATGAAGCGGCGGATATCGCGGCCCCGTCGGTCGAGATCGAGCATCACATAGATGACCCGCTGGCCCGGGCCATGATAGGTGTATTGCCCGCCCCGGCCTGCCTTGTAGACGGGAAAGCGGTCCGGGTCCGTCAGGTCCCGTGGGTCGGCGCTGGTGCCGGCTGTATAGAGAGGGGGGTGTTCCAGCAGCCAGAGGGTTTCGGGCAAGGTGCCGGCACGAATGCCTTCGACCCGGCGGTCCATCTCGGCCAGGGCGTCGGGGTAGGGGATGGGGGTATCGCTGATGATCCAGTCGACCATGGGACCTCCGCTTTCGGCGGTGCATAGCGCTGTGGGCGGGCGGGGAAAAGGGGGCAAAGGCCCGGAAAAAAGCGCTTCACATCCTCCGATGGCTCGGGTACATCGCGCGCACTGTCTGGCACGTGCGGTCGTGGCGGAATTGGTAGACGCGCAGCGTTGAGGTCGCTGTGGGGTAACTCCCGTGGAAGTTCGAGTCTTCTCGACCGCACCATTTTTACAAGGCTAAGTGGCGCGGCCAGCTTGGTGGTTGTGTTCACACCGTGTTAGAATGGCCACCCCAGACATTTCACGACATTCCGGTCAGACGGCCGAAGCCATCGCACTATTGCCTGTCTCGTAATTAGCCAGCACGATAAGGTGCTTCATAGCTATCCTCTTGGGCCCTTTATGCGCGGAACGTGCTGCCGATAGACATGAAATAATCCGCTGCGACAGGGGCCGCAGCGGATTGGAAACACTCAGATTGGTTGGGTCGCACGGCGCGATTATGGGCGCCTGCAGCCCGATCTGTTCAGGTGATCTCAGGCCTTTTTGCGGCGACGGCGCAGCAGGCCCAGCCCGCCAAGACCCGCGCCCAGCAGCAGCGCCGAGGCCGGCAGCGGCACGGGGGTGGCTGCATCAAAGGTGACCTCGCTCAGGAAAATCCAGCTGCCGGAGTGGAAGAACGTCGTGTCGAACGTGCTCATCGGGCCATAGCTGCTCAGATCAAGCGTATACTTGAACGGGTCGCCCTGCAGTTCCGTGCCCGACCCGGGGAAAGCAGCCGAATAGGGGCGATATACCGGGTCCACCCAGTTGATGTCATCATTGATGGCAATCCGGCTGGGCGCACGTACGCCTGCGGAATGCTCGACATCACTGCGCGAGAAATAAAAGCTGACCGAGTTGAATTCATAGGCCTGGTCGAATTCCCAGGTGATGGTCGGCCGAGTGCCGGTGCCGTACAGTTCTCCCATCTGCACCAGCCGCCAGCCGACATAAAGGTCAAGCTCGGGATAGGTGTCGGGCGCACCTTCGTTGTACACACGGGCGTTTTGCGTCGCGATAATCCCGTCGGTCAGCTGGCCCAGCCCGCCCGACAGATACCCGTTGTCATCGATGTCAAGGTTTGCGCCGGTGGTGACGTCCGTGTTCACACCGCTGTAGGTATCGTCGCGGTAGGTTCTGTCCGCCGTGAAGCCGGATCTTTCACCGCCCTGCAGCATGCTGTAGCTGATCGGCTGCACCGTCGCGGCGTGTGCGGAAACGGACGCCAGAATTGCGGCGGCGCTCAAACCCATTACTTTGTACAAGACACTCACTCCATCACGTGCAAAAAATCTTAATACAAATTAACGGGCGATTTTTGGGTCTTCAACAGCCAATTGTACAGAAGGTAAACATGGCACCTGACCCATGGGGATCAGGGGGAAAAGCTTGACGCGATGACCTGCGGGGGTGTTTT
>JBKDZR010000134.1:0-4575 GCA_047971485.1 Qingshengfaniella sp.
ATTTGTGCCGTTGCAATGCGCCCTCCCGAGGGGAGGGTCGTGCGCGGCCCGGGCTGGTCGCCCGTGCCATGGTTGGTGGTCGAGAACAATTTTCCGGGCTCACCGCTGAAAACGGAGATGCACGAGACTTTTTCAGCAGCCTGCTGGAACGTGTCGCGCGGGTGCGACACGTTCTAATCGCTGATTGCCTTTGTCTTCACCATGCTGCCTTCCAGCAGCCGGACCTCGCGCTGGGGGAAGGGGATCGTGATGCCATGCGCTTTGAACGCATCCCACAGCGCCAGGAACACGTCGCCGCGGACATTGGTCAAGCCTTGGGCCGGGTCCACGATCCAGAAGCGCAGCACGTAATCCACAGAACTGTCCCCGAACCCTGTGATATGGCACACCGGCTTGCGATCCGCCTTGACCCGGTTGACGCCCGTGGCGGTCTCGATCGCCACTTGCCGGACCAGATGGGGATCGTCGCGGTAGGAACAGCCGAACTTGATGTCGAGGCGGACAAACTGATCGGAATGGGACCAGTTGACCACTTGCCCGGTGATCAGGTCCTCGTTGGGGATCAGGTAGGCGCGGCCATCGCGGGTGACGACGGACACGTAGCGTGAGCTGAGTGTTGCAATCCAGCCGAAGGTATCGCCCAGGCTGATCACGTCGCCGGGCTTGATCGACTTGTCCAGCAGGATGATGATCCCCGACACCAGGTTCGACACCACCTTTTGAAGGCCAAAGCCCAGCCCAACGCCGATCGCGCCTGACAGCACCGCCAGCCCGGTCAGATCGAAGCCGACGGTCCGCAGCCCGACAATCAGCGCGATGCCATAGACGACGACCTGCAGGAACTTGACCGTCAGCACCTTCATCGAGGGTGAGATGTCGGAGTTGGCCTCCAGCCTTTGCGAGACGGCTTGGGAGATCAGTCGCGCCACCGTCATCAGCACGCCCAGGATCACCGCCGCCTGCAAGACCAGCCAGACCGAGATGCGCGTATCGCCCAGGGTAATGGCCATCCGGTCCAGCAGGGCCTCGGTTTCGCCGTCCAGTTTCAGGATCCGCAGGGCCACCCAGATCCAGGCGGCATAGGTGACCAGGCTGCGCAGCGGGCGGTTGGCGATCAGCCGACCGGCATAGGAGACGATCAGCCAGGCGGTGGCCATGTTGGCCAGGATCGCCAGGATATAGCTGCGGCTGGGCCAGGTCAGATCGCGGATGACGAAGACCGTAGTCCAGAGCAGGATCACCAGGAACAGCGCGCGCAACCGTTGCACGAAGATCAGCGCGGCGCGCAGCCGCCATTTCGGCCAGTGGGTGCGATCACGCAACTTGTCGCGCAGCCGTTCCCCCAGGACTCGGGCCAGAAGATGGGCCAGGATCAGCAGACCGACCGCGATGGCGATCTGATAGGCGTTCCATGGGCGCAGCAGCAGGTTCAGCAGGGTCTCGCCCCGCGACCATAGCATCTGTCCAATCTCGGTAACGATCTGGGTGCTGCTGACCTCTGGCTCCATGGTGGTGTCCTTGCTGGCGGGTTTCGTGTCTTATGGCAGAGGCTGAAACAGCGCGTCGGTCAAGGGGCAATCGCGCCGGACATCGCGGCCACAGGGCCGGGGGGTCAGGTCGTCTCGGGTCAGGCACAGGCGGGCCTCCTGGATCGCGCCGTCGCGGCAGGTGATGGTCAGCATGTCCGGGGTCCAGCCGGGATTGACCTCCAGAAACGCCTCTTCGATGACATGGGCGGGCAGGCGTACCGGGTCGCGCAACTGGCGCAGGATGGCCGGGCGGGTCACGTTGTCATAGGCTTGGCGTGCCAGACGATAGTAATCCCGCCCGCTCAGGCCTGAACAGCGCCCGTGCTTTTTCCACTGATACCAGGCCAGCCCGCCCGAGCCCATGATATCGGCCATGGCATCGCTTTGTGCCCGGCTGGGATCGCGGGCGGAAGTGGCGCAATCCTGGGGATAGCCCGTCTCGTATTGTGGCCACAGCCCGTGCAAGGACCAGCCCAGGTCACGGTCGCATTGCGCGGCCCCGCGTGCTGCGCCCTCTTGTGCGCACCAGTTCGGCGACCAGCTGAGCGACAGCACATAATAATCGAACTGCCCGGCGGTGTCGGCCCTGGTTGGCGAAATGCCTGGAAGGAGTGCCAGAACGGCAAGGATCCCGATGGCCCTTAAGGATGACATCGCATTCTCCTGTAAGTGTTTGTCTTGCGCCCTTGGTGACGCAAGTCGCCCATCGCGGCGCGGGACCAGCCCGGCAGGGGCGCCGCGCCATCACTGGGGCGGCCCAGCGGTCTGGCGCTTTGGTGAAACCAGCGCAAGGTCCTAGGGTCCCGCTACCATGGCTACCCTAAACCGCGCGGATCGTGGGCAGATGCGCTAGCCCCCGGTTCGGCACTGGCGCGGATTGCTTTGGTGTTCGAAGGGCAGCTTTGTCCGCAAAGCGGCCCCTCCGCCAGCTGTCAGCCTCTGGATCTGTGGGTATCTTGCGCATTTTCCCTTTCCTCCTTGCCTCGAACTGCCTATATGCCAGACAATCTTCCCCAAAACGAGAAGACGCGCCAACCCAGTGGGACCAGCGCAGCCGATTTCTCGGCACGGGGCGAATGTGTCCGGCCTTGGCCGGCGATGAAAGGAGACAAGGATGCTGGACAAACCGATCATGGCCAAGGCCACCGCAGTCTGGCTGGTGGACAACACGACCCTGTCCTTCAAGCAGATCGCCGATTTCTGCGGCTTTCACGAGCTTGAGGTCCAGGGCATCGCCGATGGCGATGTGGCCACGGGGGTCAAGGGCTTCGATCCGGTGGCCAACAATCAGCTGGCCCAGTCCGAGATCGACAAGGCCGAAAAGAACCCGCTGTACAAGCTGCGCCTGAAGAACAACCCCGCCGCCGATGGCGAGGAAAAGCGTCGCGGCCCGCGCTACACGCCGCTCAGCAAGCGTCAGGACCGGCCTGCGGCGATCCTGTGGCTGGTCAAGTTCCACCCCGAACTGTCCGATGGGCAGATCTCGAAGCTGGTGGGCACGACCAAGCCGACCATCCTGGCGATCCGCGAGCGGACACACTGGAACATCGCCAATATCAGCCCGATTGATCCGGTTGCCCTGGGCCTTTGCCGCCAGTCCGAACTGGACCAGGTGGTGCAAAAGGCGGCGGCCAAGAAGGCCCGCGATGGCGAGGTGATGACCGACGACGAACGGCGCAAGCTGGTCTCGACGGAACAATCCCTGGGCATGGATCCCGAACCGCGCATGCCGACGGCGATTTCCGGGCTGGAAACCTTTTCGCTGTCCGATACGCGCGATGAGGAAACCGAGGACGCGCCGGGCGGCAAGGTCGTCGATGCCGACAGTTTCTTCAACCTGCCCAAGGATGCGCCCGAAGACGAAGACGACGAGGATCTGTGATGATCCAGGGGGCTGGCGGCCTTGCGCCGGCCCCGATCCGGCATGGCCTGGCCCTTGTTGCGGTATTGCTGCTGGTGGCAGGCTGTGGCGGGGCGTTGGATGCCGGGCAATGCCGGTCCGGTGACTGGCGGGCAATTGGCATGGCCGACGGGCTGGAAGGCCACGGGCCGGACAGGTTGCAGCGCCATGTCACCAGTTGTGCCAAGGCCGGCATCTTTCCCGATACGACGGCCTATCAGGCGGGGCTGGCCGAAGGGCTGGCGCTGTATTGCGTGGCGGAGACGGGCTATGCACGGGGGCGCAGCGGCGCCAGTTTCCCCGAGGCCTGTACCGCCATCGCCGGTGAGGACATGCAGGCCGCCTATGCATTCGGTCGCCGCTATTGGGAGCTTGGCCAACAGGCGGATTTCAAGCGCAGCGATCTGCGTGAGGGCCTGCGCAACCGCGATCTTCTGCCCAGCGAACGGGTTCTACTGCCAACCGAGATCCGCAGATTGGAACAAGAGCAACGCGATTATGCAGTCTGGCCCCAGCGCTGATCGGCGGGGGCGCTGATCCCCTGGGGTATCTGGCTGCGGTTTGCCCTGCTGGATGGGCTTGCGGCAGATCCGCCTTCCCTTGGTCAGATTTCATATCAATGGCCTTGGAGAATGATTGCTTTGAGGCCTTTGTGCTGCTTCCCCCTATGCGCGGAACAAGCCCGGCACGGGCGCCGCGCATCGCCGAGCCGCCCCCCGGCACGGCGATTGGATGGCACAACTGCGCACCTCATGCCAACGGCCCTAAGGATTGACCGCTTGTGACAGTCCGTTTTGCGGACAAAGCGGTCGTTCATCCCCTCGGCGCGGGACAAGCCCGGAACGGGCGCCGCGCCATCACTGGGGCGGCCCACCGGTCTGGCGCTCGGCCACCGTTAGCGCGACGCTCTGGGGTTTTGCTACCACGGCCACCATAAATCGCGCTGATCACAGGGGTGGGTGCGTCAGCCCCCGGTCCGGCGCTGGCGCGGCTCGCTCTGTGGCATCAACTCAAGAAATGACCTCGAACGGCCATGTATTGGCCGCGACACTGTCGTGCAGGACGGCAACCGCCCTGCACCAGCACACTTAAGCCTGATTACGGGCCGTCAGGGCATCGCGAATCTCGACCAACAGATCTTTCTCG
>JBKDZR010000135.1:0-17321 GCA_047971485.1 Qingshengfaniella sp.
CGCATCTCGTATGCGGAATTGAAACGTGCGTAAAAGCGCAACGAAATGGGGAAACCTTACATGTCCAGCATTCTGACCAACACCGGCGCAATGGTCGCCCTGCAGACCCTGAAATCGACCAACAACAGCCTTGACAGAACGCAAAATGCCATTTCCACCGGCAAGGATATTGCCTCGGCCAAGGATGGCCCGGCGATTTGGGCCGTTTCCAAGGTGATGGAAGCCGATGTTGGCGCTTTTGATGCTATTCAAAACCAACTTGGTTTGGGGATTGCGACTGTCGGCACGGCCTTGGCCGGTGCGGAAAATATCGTCGAAACCTTCAAGAAAATCGAAGCTCTGGTTATCGATTCCAGTTCCGAAAGTGCAAACCACACTGAAAACGCGAACGAACTTGCCAACCTGATTGCCGAGATTGGGGGCTATGTCAACAGTTCTCAGTACAATGGTGCCAACCTGCTGCGGAGCAATGTTGATGGCTCCGCCTCTGGTTCAACGAGCCTGTCGATTGTGTCGTCTCTTGACCGGATTGGGTCTGCTGCTACGGCCAATATCACTAGTATCGCAACGGTTGATTTTGAAGCGGCCTATGGGACCTCAGGTGGGACCGCAGCTCCGTCGCTGACGGCTGATATTGACGTTTCTGATGCTGCTGCGGCGCAGGCGTCGCTGGCCAACGTGCTGTCGCATATGGAAACGGCCATCGCCGGTGCGGCAAAACTTGGTGCCGCCGCCCGTCAGATGGAAAACCAGTCCAACTTCATCAGCAAGCTGTCCGACTCACTGAAAACCGGTATCGGCATCATGGTCGATGCCGATATGGAAGAAACCTCGGCACGGCTGCAGGCCCTGCAGGTGCAGCAGCAGCTGGGTATCCAGGCGCTGTCGATTGCCAACCAGGCGCCGCAGAACATCCTGTCGCTCTTCCGCTGATCCTAACGTACCGGGCGGGTCAAATAGACCCGCCCGGAACATCCGACCAGGACGCAGTTTTGGTCCGTGATCACCCAGGAGAATTTACGTGAACGCTATTGAAAGGGCCCGAACGGCCTATGCTTCTCCGACCGCTCCGGTCCGTACGACCCAGAGCCTTGAATATGATGCCTTTGCCAAGGTCACCAGTCGCCTTGCAGCCAGTGACCCCGAAGGGGGCTATGCCGAGATGCTGCACGCGCTGCAGGACAATCGCCAGCTTTGGCTCTATGTCGCGACACATGTCGCTGATCCGGCCAATGATCTGCCGCAGGATCTGCGTGCGCGTCTTTTCTACCTGGCCGAATTTACTTTCGCCACCATCAACAAGATCATTCTTCACAAGGACAGTCCCGCGATTCTGGTCGAAGTGAATACGGCCGTCATGCGGGGTCTCAAGGCCCAGGAGACGGGGAGATGAGTGGCCTTGTCCTGAAACTCGGGCCGCATGAACGTATCCTGATCAATGGTGCGGTGATCGAGAACGGTGATCGCCGCAGTCGCCTGAATATCGTCACCCCGAACGCCAGCATCCTGCGCTTGCGGGATGCGCTGCACCCCGAAGAGGTCACAACCCCTGTCCGCCGTGTGTGCTACATCGCACAGCTTGCGCTGTCAGGGGACGCGGATCCTGCGGACGCGGTGTCGCAGATGGTCCGCGGAATCGAACAGTTGAAGGCCGTATTCATTTGCGATGAGGGGCGTGAAGGCCTTGATCGTGCGGAAGAGTGCCTGAACGATGGAAATATCTATCAATGTCTTCGGGCCCTGCGGACGCTTTTGCCTATTGAGGATGCATTGATCGAAGGGGCCCCATCATGAGTGGTTTTATGCCAGTTGTGCCAGCTGGAGGGATGTTGGGCTGGCAGTTCCTGAACCGTACGATGGAAAGCCAGAAAGACGCGTTCAATCGGGCATCGGTGCAGACGCGCGACAAAGAATATTTCCGTGAAAAGATCGGCAGCATTACCAGCGCTGAAGAACTGGTTGCAGACCGACGGTTGCTGTCGGTTGCCCTGACAGCCCACGGGTTGGAAGAGGACTTGCCAAACCGCTTTTTCATTCGCACGATTCTTGAAAACGCCCCGGGGGATTCCAAGGGGCTTACCGGACGGATGGCGGACAAGCGCTATGCGGCGCTGTCCGAAACCTTTGGGTTTTATGATTCCCGGGGCCCGCGGACGGGCGATGCCGGGTTCGCTGACAAGGTCCTGGCCAGTTTCCAGGAGCGCAGCTTTGAACAAGTGGTTGGTGAAAGCGCGCCGGAACTGCGCATCGCAATGAGCATTGAGCGAGAGCTGACCACGGTGATTGACGGTGCGAAGGGAAACGATGCGCGTTGGTTTGGTGTGATGGGCAGCCCTCCGTTGCGCAAGGTATTTGAAACCGCGCTTGGCTTGCCCGCAAAGTTCGGTGCGTTGGATCTTGATCGTCAACTTGATGACTTCAAATTCAAAGCGCGGGCAATTTTCGGGACTGACCAGATCGCCGACTTGGTTGAACCTGAGCATTTGGAAGAGCTGCGTGATCGCTATCTGATACGCACAGAGGCCACGAATACCGTTCCGGCCAGCCCTGCGTTGCAGATCCTGACCGGTACCAGCAGCAGCGAATCGATTCTATCGATCCTTTATTCCTGATCTTCCCCATCCAGGGCTTTCGCCAGCGCCGCATAGCTTTCGGCGATGCTCTGAACAGTGGTATTTCCGAGGAAAGCCTCGATTGCAGGGCGTCTGAGGATGGCCTCATCAATCTCTGCATCGGCGCCTTGAACGTAGAGGCCGGCCTGGATCATCAACTCGGCCCGTTCATAGACTCCCAGCAGGCGGCGCGCGCGGGCCAGTAGCCCGTTTTCCGCGTCACTTGCAGCCTCTGGCAAACTGCGGGAAACGGATCGAAGCAGATCGATAGCCGGATAGCGCCCGCGTTCAGCAATGACCCGATCCAGAACCACATGCCCGTCCAGCGTACCCCGCAGCGTGTCTGCCACGGGACCTTCCATATCCGAGGCTGCAGCGAGAACCGTGAAGATCGCAGAAATGTCGCCTTGACCGGGTGCCCCGGGGCCCGCCCGTTCACATAGTTCCATGACGGCCTGTCCCATGGACGGGGGGTATCCGCTGGGGCCCGCTGTTTCACCAGCCGCCAGTGCGACATCACGATGGGCTTCGGCAAAACGAGTGATCGAATCAGCCAGCAACAGGACATGACGGCCATTGTCGCGGAAGTGTTCGGCGACGGTCAGACATGCCTGGGCACAGCGCCGCCGGCTGAGAGCAGGGCGATCCGACGTGGCCGTGACGATCACGGCTTTTTCCAGACCTTCTTTTCCCAAAACCGATTCGGTAAATTGGCGCAATTCTCGGCCCCGTTCCCCAATCAGACCGATCACGACGACATCGGCTTTGGTTTGCTTGGCCAGCAGGCCCAAAAGGGTGGATTTGCCTACGCCCGATCCAGCAAAAAGGCCCATGCGTTGCCCCTGAACCAAGGGCAGAAAGGTGTTGAAGGCCGCCAAGCCCGTCTCCATCCGGTCGCCAAGCGCCCGGCGCGTGGCGGCCGTTGGGGGCGGTCCGGCATACGGCCGCAGGTTTGGACCTTGCATCAGGGGCCGACCGTCAAGCGGCTGACCATCGGGGTCGATAATGCGGCCGATCCAGCTGTCATCAGGCGCCAGAACCGCCGGGCCGCAATGCCGTACGCGATCCCCTGGGGCTATGCCAGCTGGTCTGCCATCGGGCAGTGCCAAGGCCTTGTCGCCCTCCATACCGACTATCTCGGCGTTCAGAACACCACTGGCGCCCATGATGTCGATACGGTCGCCCAATCGCGCCCCTGAAAGACCTTCGATCGTTAGGGACGATGCGCTGACCCTGGCAATACGCCCGATCCGTCCGCCTGTTTCAACCCGCGCTAACCGCGCCTGCAATGCCTCAAGCCCACCTGTTGTCATCTTTGCCTCATCATTCGTGACAAACGGTTTCTAAACGAATCGCGGTTAAGCCGAGGTTGAAGGTAATCGAGGGAGAAGCCCCGATGTTCGAGAGTTTGAGTTTATTCACCACCGCGTCAGCCCTGGCTGAACATGCAGGGCGCCGTCAGTCTTTGGTCGCCCGCAATATCGCGAATGCCAATACCCCGGGCTACAAGGCGCGGGATCTGGAAAGCTTTGCGGACAGCTTTGAACAACCGGGTGTTTTCGAGCTGCGCGGAACCCGGGCCGGCCATCGGACACAGCCGATTTCAGGTCTGGGCCCCGGCGTGCGCGAGGTCGTGGACCCGGGTAACGAATCGCCCGACGGCAATTCGGTGTCTCTGGAAAGTGAAATGGTCCGTGGGGCCGATATTCGGCAGCAGCATGACCTGGCCGTGACGGTTTACCGAAGCGGCATTGATCTGCTGCGGGCCGGCCTTGGGCGGGCGCGATAGGAGTGAATGATGAGTGATTTTCTCCAAACCCTGAGCGTTTCTGCCAGCGGTATGCGGGCGCAATCGGAACGCCTGAAACACGTCGCCGAGAATGTCGCCAACGCTGACACCCCGGGATATCATCGCAAGAGCATGTCGTTCGAGGCGTACGCACCGAATGATCCCAGCGATGGCCGGGTCAAGGCCGGTCCCTTGCAACTGGACCGATCCGAATTGAACCGGATCTATGATCCCTCCAATCCGTTGTCGGATGACCAGGGCTTTTACGATGGGTCCAATGTCAACACGCTGCTGGAAATCGCCGATTCGCGCGAAGCGCAGCGTGGGTACGAAGCCAATCTGAAAATGTTCGATCAAGCCCGGCAGATGTCGCGGTCGTTGCTCGATCTGTTGCGCCGTTAAGGAGGCTGACAATGCAAGTTCCTTCCACACTCGCCGCTTTGACCTATGAACGCGCCCGGGCCGCGACCGAACCACAGGCCATTGCGCCAGGCGCCCTGGGCCAAGCCGCAGGCATGGCGGATGATTTCGCCGAAAGTCTTCGTCAGGCCGAGGTGACGGCCCAAGCGACCATGAACGGCAAGGGCGACACCAACAGCATGGTTATGGCGCTGGCCCAGTCCCAGCTGGCCATCGAGACCGTTGTCACGGTTCGCGACAAGGTAGTCGAGGCCTATCAGGAAATCCTGAGAATGCCGGTCTGATCCATGACCGAAGGCGTCTTATACGACACATTGCGCCAGGCGCTATGGACCGCAGTGATGATCTCGGTGCCGATCCTTGCCGTGGCGCTGGTGGCGGGTCTGATCGTGGGCCTTTTCCAGGCGTTGACCTCGATTCAGGAAATGACGCTGACTTTCGTGCCCAAGCTTGCCGCGATCCTGATCGTGTTCTGGATGAGCATGGGCTTTATGACTGAAACGCTGCGGGATTTCTTTGCCGCAGGACTTATTCCGCTGATCGCAGGAGGCTGACATGGCCAATATTACCTATGCGATCCTGACGCGGCAGGCCGGTTTGCGTCAGGAAATGCAGGTTGTTGCCAACAACCTTGCCAATATTTCGACCCGCGGGTTCCAGCGCGAAGGCGTGGTTTTCTCGGAATTCGTCGCTGCAACGGAGAATGCCGACAATTCGTTGTCCATGGCTACGGCCAAGGGGCGCGTGATCGATCGCACCCAGGGCCAGTTGGCGCCAACCGGGGGGCAGTTCGATTTTGCCATCGAAGGTGAAGGCTATTTCCTGATCGATACACCTCAGGGGCAGCGGCTGAGCCGGGCGGGAAATTTCCATCCCGGGCCGACCGGGGAAATGGTTAATCCGGATGGGTACCTTTTGCTGGATGCCGGGGGGGCGCCTGTGTTCGTGCCGCCCGATACGGTGACGCTGAAACTGGGCCGCGATGGAACGCTGAGCGCGGATGAAACGCCGCTTACCCAGATCGGCCTGTTCGTGCCTGAGGATATGAAAGATCTCAAGCGCGATGCGGGGCTGCTTTACGAGGTCGAGGGCGAAATCATTCCTGCCGAAGATGCCGTGCTGGTGCAGGGTTTTCTGGAGAACAGTAATGTCGACCCGATCCTCGAAGTGGCCCGGATGATCGAGGTGCAGCGTGCTTATGAACAGGGCCGTAACCTGATGATGGCCGATGATGAACGGCTAAAATCCACAATCGAAACACTCGGAAGCTAGGAGCAAATCATGCGCGCTCTTCAAATTGCCGCGACCGGAATGACCGCCCAGCAGATGCGGGTTGAAGTCATTTCCAACAACCTCGCCAACATGAGCACGACAGCCTATAATGCCCGTCGCGCGGAATTTTCGGACCTGCATTATCAACAGGTTGAACGCCCCGGTACGGTTAATGCCGCCGATGGAACCGTTCTGCCTACGGGGATCCAGCTGGGTCTTGGGGTGCGGCCGTCTGCCGTCTCGGTCACGCTGGAACAAGGGTCGCTCAGCCAAACCGGCGGCGATCTGGATGTCGCGATCGAGGGCAGCGGATATCTGGAAATCACGCTGCCCAGTGGCGAAGCGGCCTATACCCGGGACGGTGGCCTGAAACGCTCGGCGGAAGGTGTGATCGTCTCGTCCGAGGGCTTTCCCGTTTCGCCCGAGATCGTGATCCCCGACGATGCGATCAGCCTGTCGATCAATCCCGATGGTGAAGTTTACGCGTATTTCGATGATCAGGTCGAAGCGGAGCTTTTGGGCAGGTTTACCATGGCCGGGTTTACCAACCCCCGGGGCCTGGAAGCGATCGGTGGCGGGCTGTTCCGTGAAACCGAGGCTTCCGGCCCGGCAGCTGCGGGCGATCCGGGCACCGATGGTTTGGGCGTGCTGCGGCAGGGATATCTGGAAAGTTCCTCGGTCGATGCGGTCCGTGAGGTCACTGAACTGATCGAGGCACAGCGTGGCTATGAACTGAACGCCAAGGTTATCACGGCTGCGGACCAGATGATGTCGACCACCAGCCAGGTGCGCTGATCCGATGATGCGCGCTGTTCTGGTTCTGGCCCTGGTGGCCCTTGGTTCGGTGGCCGCTGCCGATACGGTGGTTGCTACCCGCACGATCCGCGCTCAGGAACTGATTGCGCCGGGGGATGTGGATCTCAAACCGGTCGCTATGGCTGGGGCGCTGACCGACCTGGCCGGAGCCATCGGCCAGGAAGCGCGCACCAATCTATACGCGGGTCGGCCGATCCGCCCCACGGATGTCGGCCCACCGGCCCTTGTGGACCGCAACCAGAGCGTGGTGCTGAATTATCACCGTGCCGGGCTGGCGATTTCCACCGAGGGCCGGGCCTTGTCGCGGGGCGGTGTTGGTGAACGGATCAGGGTCATGAACATGGTTTCACGGACCACAGTGACCGGGATTGTCCTGGTTGATGGCAGCGTCAATGTCGCTGCAACCCCCTACTGACCACAAGGAGAACGCGCATGCGAAACGTCATCGTCGCCGGGCTTGTGCTGGCTGGATTGGCGGGATGTGCCCGTCTTGACCATGTGGGCAGGCCGCCCAGCTTCACCTCGCCCGATACCGGTCCGGAACACCTGGCCATGACCATGCGGGGCCTGCCGCAGTCGTTGGAAAAGCAACGTGTGGTCGATCGTGCATCGACCTGGAGCGCATCCAGCGGATCTCTGCTGGGGGACCGGCGGGCTGGAGAGGCCGGGGATATCCTGACGGTGGTGATCGAGATCGACGAGAAGGCCGAGATTTCGAACTCGACCGCGCGGTCACGATCAGCGGGCGAGAACATGCAGTTTCCACAACTGTTTGGTGTGCCACAGCGTCTGGAACGGCGGTTGCCCGAAGGGGCGAGCCCGACAAACCCGGTTGATGTGGGGTCCAACTCGACCTCGCAGGGGGATGGATCCGTTCGGCGCAAGGAAAAGCTGACCTTGCGGGTGGCCGCGACCGTTCTGGAAGTGATGCCCAACGGTGTTCTACGGATCGAAGGGTCCCAGGAGGTCCGGGTGAACTATGAGATCCGGGAACTGCTGGTGTCGGGATATGTGCGGCCGGGTGATGTCTCGCGTTTGAATGAAATCACGTATGACAAGATCGCGTCTGCACGCATTTCCTATGGTGGGCGGGGCCAGATCATGGATGTTCAGCAGCCCCGCTATGGGCAGCAGATCGCCGATATCATTCTGCCGTTCTGAGGTCTGCCATGATGCGTCTTCTTCTGCCCCTGATCCTGATGTTGTTGGGTACCGGTGCCGGCATTGGTGCTGCGGCCTTTCTGGGGGGGGGCAGCGCCCCTCCTCCGGTTGAGGCCAAGAGCATGGCTGATCAGGAGGTCACGGCATTTGTTGCGTTTGAAACCGAGTTCATGGTTCCGGTCATGAAAAACGACCGGATCGTCAAGCTGATGATCCTGTCGCTGAGCATCGAGGTGCCAGATGCCAGCACGACTCTGGTTCGCGATCGCGAGCCCAGGCTGCGCGATACATTCCTGCGGGTGATGTTCGATTACGCCAATGCCGGTGGGTTTGACGATGGCATTTACAGCAGTGCCGGGGTCGACCAGTTGCGCCGGGAATTGAAGGAATCCGCCAGTGCGTCGCTCGGGCCCGTGGTGCGCGATGTTCTGATCGTCAACCTGGTCCAGCAGTCGATGTAGTTCTCTCCATCTGGCGCCGGTCGTCCAGGCCCCGCATGTTCAGGTGCGGGGCCTTTTCGTGTGCCTGCTCAGGTGTTTTTTTGCAGTTGCTCCAGAACCATCCGGCGTGCGGCGGACAGGCCGGCTGTTCTTTTCGTTTCGGGCAGAACGGCCATCTTTTTTGCAAGCAGGCCGTTCAGGCGTGTCCGTTCGCTGATACGGTGCTGGTCCCACCGTTCCAGGCCGCCGCTTTGGGCAAAACCGCTGGTTGTCAGGTCGCCTGTCGGCATCCCGGACAGCGCCGCGATCTGGCGTTGCAACTCGGCGATTTCGGCCTGGAGGGCGGCCAGTTGCATGGCATCGCGGTCCTCCTGGAGCTGCGCGGCCATGCGCAGCCTCTCAAGCTGACGGGGGTCGGCGGCGGGGGGCTTAGCGGCGGCCATGGCTGCGCATCTTGTCGGCAAAACGGATTGCGGCGGCGACGGCCTGATAATGTTCCCGGCTGATCGTGTCGCCGATCTCAACGGTGGCATGCAGGGATCGGGCCGTGGGCGGGTCGCGGTGGATTGGTACGCCGGCCTCTGCCGCCGCTTCGCGGATACGGGCGGCGATTTCGTCGACGCCCTTGGCCACGCAGACCGGCGCGGTGCCCCTTTTGCGATCCCATTGCAGTGCGACGGCATAATGCTGTGGGTTGACAATGATGACATCGGCCTTGGGCACGTCGACCAGCATCTTGTTCATCGCAATGTCGTGCCCGCGTTGGCGACGTTGCTGTTTCATGTGCGGATCGCCTTCGGATTGCTTGTGCTCGTCGGTCATTTCCTTGCGCGTCATCCGGTTGCGGCGCAGAAAGTCGGCCTGCTGCCACAGCGCGTCGATCACGCCGATAATCAGGGCGATGGCCAGCACGATGCCCAGAAACCCCAGGGCCAGCTTCCCCAGAAGGGCGATGGCCAGCCCGGGTTCAAGGTAGAGGGAGGCTAGCATTTCCTCGGTGTGACGGGACAGGTAGATGCCCAGGACCAGCGAAAATACGACCAGTTTGACGAAGTTTTTGAAGAACTCGAACAGCCCACTGCGCCCGAACTTGTTCTTGAAATTGGACAGGGGCGAGATGCGGGACAGCTTCGGTTCGATTTTGGTCTTGCTGGGGGCAAAGCCGCGCCGGGCGATCAGGACGATCAGAATCCCGGCGGCGGGGAGCAGAGGCAAGGCTGACAGCGGCGCGGCGACCGAGGCCATCAGCGCGCCGGCCACGGACCGCCCGCCATCGGCCAGGATCAATCCGCCCAGCGTGTCGGCGCGTGCCAGAATCCCCTGCAGGATGCTGCCGGTCCGGGCGACGATCATGGGTCCCAAGGTCAGAAAGGTCAGCAGCAGTCCGGCATAGGCCGCGGCGACGTTCAGGTCTGCAGCACGGGGGATGTCGCCCTTCTGGCGGGCGTCTTCAAGCTTTTTCGGGCTGGCCTCGAATGGCTTGTCGTCGGTATCTTCGTCCCCGGAACTCATGGTCGTGTGGCGAAGGGGGCAGCCAGAAGAGTGTGCAGCGCATCGCTCCAGAGCGCAAGGATCAGCGGGGCGGCAAATGTCAGCAGGATCAGCCCGCCGGCGGTGATCGCCGGGGCACCGACAAAGGCGACCATCAGTTGCGGCATGGCCCGGTTAATGACGCCCAGGGCCACGTTGTAGATCAGTGAGGCGATCATGAACGGGGCGCCAAAGCTGAAGGCGGTTCCAAAGGTATCACGGACGCGTGCGATGCTCCACCGGGCGGTTTCCGAGGCCAGGGGCAGCACCCCGGCCGGCAGCGGATCATAGGACAGGATCAACGCTTCGGCGATCCGGACATGAAGCCCGGCGATTGCCGCCAGTGCCAGGGCGGAGACCAGCAGCACCTGACCGATGGCGGGTTGGGGTTCGGCAGCATCTGCCCCCAGTAATTGCGCCAGTGAGGTGGCCTGCCCGGCGATCGTACCGGCGATTTGCAGTATCCAGGTCATCAGGCGCACGGAAAATCCCAGGGCCAGGCCGGCCACGACCTCGGCCAGAAGAATGCCGAAGGCCCCACTTCTGGATCCCGCGACGGGAATGTCATCGGCCACGGCCGGGGCGACGATTGCGGTGAATGCGATGGCCAGAGCCAGGCGGATCCGTGTCGAAACTGTCGAGGCACCGAAAGCCGGCAGAAAGGTCATGGCCGCCCCGGCGCGGAAAAAGACGACCAGCGCGGCCCAGCCCTGTCCGCTGGCCCAGGCAACCAGTGCGGTGGCGGCCTCGTCAGGGGTCACGCCGCGATGACCCCGACCACGGCGGGCCGTGCGTCAAAACCGATTTCCTCGAAGGACAGGACAGGCAGGCGCAGGCCCTTGGCGGCGCAAACGGTTTTCAGGAACCGCCGGCGTCGTGTCGAGGTGACCAGCGCTGGGCTGGTGCCGTTGGCGCTGGCCCGGGCGATGCGATCTGCGATGCCCTGGGCCAGACGGTTGAAATCATCGGGCGGCAGGGCAACGTCGGGCAGGCCGCGTTCCCCTTCGATCTGGTGTTGCTCAAAGCGGCTTTCCCATTCGGGGGCCAGTTGCAGTAGCGGAATTGTGCCATCCTGACGCCGGTGATCGGCGATGATCTGCGCGCCAAGCCGCTGGCGGACATGTTCGCAGACTGCCTGGGGCGATCCATGCATGGGGCGGACCTCGCTGATCGCTTCGAGAATCAGGGGGATGTTGCGGATCGAGACCTGTTCCTCCAGCAGCAGTCGCAGGACTGTCAGCAGCAGATCCTGGGGCACCTTTTCAGGGATCAGTTCATCCAGCATGCGCCGGTTCGCTTCGGCCCGGGCCCGATCTGTCAGGTTGACCATTTCATCCATCAAGCGCCGCAGCCCCTTGAGGTTCATCAGATGGCTCAGGTTGTCGCGTACGACCTCAAGCAGATGGGTGGCCAGCACCTCGGCCGGACGGACAACGGTGATGCCCGACAAAGAAGCCTTTTCCTGTTCCTGTGGCGTGATCCAGCGGGCCGGCGCGCCATAGACCGGTTCGCGTACTTCCGCGCCGGTGGGGTTGGAGGTATCCCCCTCGGGCAACAGTGCCAGCATCCGGTCGGGGCGCAGCAGATCACGGGCGCGTTCGACGCCCTGGATCCGGATCGCATAGGTGCCTTGGGGCAGGGTCGGATCGTCGGTCAGCCTGATTTCGGGTAACACCAGACCATAGGTTTCGGCGACATGGGCACGCATGCTGCCGATCCGGGCATCCAGCCCCGTGGCGGGATCGAGGATCAGTTGCACCAGATCCGTCGAAAACTGCACATGGATATCGTCCAGATCCAGAACATCGCCCAGGGGCCGGTCGGCTGCGGGTTTTTCCGGGGTGTCGGCCTTGGTGGCTGCGGCCTTGGCTTTTTCCTTGTTGGCGCGGTTTACCATGAATGCGGCGACGCCAAGCGCGATTGCGCCCAGAACGAAGGGCAAAAAGGGCATGCCGGGGACAACGGCGAAGACGGCCATCAGCACCGCCACGGTGGCCAGGGCGGCAGGATGGCGACCCAGTTGGCTGAAAACGGCGAAATCGGTGGTGCCGGTGGTGCCGCCACGGGCCAACAGCAGTGCCGAGGCGATCGAGATGATAACCGCCGGGATCTGGGTGACCAATCCGTCACCGACCGTCAGGATAGCGTAGGTGCGGGCGGCCTCGCCAAAGGGCATGCCGTGGATGATGGTGCCGATCGCCAGGCCCATGACCAAGTTTAGCAAAGTGATCAGCAGGCCGGCAATCGCGTCGCCCTTGACGAATTTCGAGACACCGTCGAGCGATCCGAAAAAGGTGGTTTCGGCCTGTTCGATGCTCCGCCGGTTCTTGGCCTCTTCGTGGCTGATGGCGCCGGCGGACACATCGGCGTCGATGGCCAGCTGTTTGCCGGGCATGGCGTCCAGGGCAAAGCGGGCGCCGACCTCGGCCATGCGGGCGGCGCCCTTGGTGATGACGACGAAGTTGACGATCAAAAGAACGCAGAAGACGACCAGCCCCAGAAAGACTGACCCGCCCATGACGAACATGGCGAACCCGTTGATCACATCCCCGGCGGCATGTGTGCCGGTATGGCCCTGCCCGATGATAAGCTTGGTGGATGAAACGTTCAGTGACAGGCGCAGCATCAGCGACGCCAGCAGGATCGTCGGGAAGGACGAGAAATCCAGCGGGCGTTCGATGAACAGCGTGATGGTGAAGATCAGGATCGCCAGGGCAAAGGAAATGGCCAGGCCGATATCCAGCACCCAGGCAGGCATCGGCAGGATCATCATCACGATGATTGCCATCAGTGCCAAGGCCATCAGGATCGTGGGTTGAAAGAGGGTATTCAGCGAAGTTTTGTTCATGTGCCAGACCAGAACGGGGCAGGGGCCGCGCGAAGAAGCGGCGTGCGGGAGGATGTCTTGGGGAACAGGGATCCGGGGCGCGCGTTACCGGCGCCACCCTGCAAAAGCGGAAAACGGTTTTCCCGGTGCTGGCGGATGACAAGACCGGGCAGGGGGGTGCCCGGTTCTGACAGCGCCGCGTAATGGCGGTCAAAGGTCTGCCGATAGCGGGCGGCCAATTCCGGGGTCATAGAATGGTAGGATCCCGCAGCCCGCGACCAATCCCCGCTTTCGGCGTAAAGACGGGCCAGGAAATCGGCCGCGTAGCGGGCGTTGATTTCAGGGTCGATCATTTCTTCGAAAGAGGTGAAGGCCTGACCGTGCCAGCGATAGTTGATCTGAAAACAGCCGACGTCGAAATTACGCTGGTCTGCGGCGCGCAGGGTGCGGATTTTGGCCAGGGCCGCCTCGCGTGTGGGCAGCCAGAATCCTTCCCCCGCGACATTCAGCGCCCAGGGCCAGGCATGCAGCTGGCCATCGGTGCGCCGCCCGGTTTCCGTCAGCGACACGGCCATCAGCACTTCGACCGGGACCCCGGTGTCGTGTGCGGCCCGTGCCGCCGCTTGGCCACAGGTTTCCGTGGGGCTGGCCTGTGCCCCCTGGGTGATGGCCACGATCAGAAAAGCGGCCCAAAGGGGCCGTTTCTGTCGTGGTCTTCGGATTTTCCGTTTCGCCTGCACAGTGATCCCGCCGCAATTCTTGCCGCTTCGTCACCTTTCTAGGCCCGGGTCGGTTGAGAAAAGGTTAGGACGGGTCAGTCGCGGCGTGTGGCCCGGAAGGCGCTGATACGAAAGGCGGCGCGCCCGATCATATGGGCGGCGATCGGCGCGGTGAACATCAGGAACAGGATGGTGGCCAGCACCCGGACGGCTACGGCATCATCGCGGAAATACAGGGCGGCCCCGGCCAATGCCAGGGTGCTGCCCAGCGTACCGGCCTTGGTCGAGGCATGCATCCGGTTCAGCACATCGCGCAGGTTGAAAATGCCCAGCCCGGCAATAAAGGCAAAGAGACTGCCACTGACGACGAGAATGGCTGTGATCACATTAATCATCGCGGGGGTCCTTCCCGGGCTCATCCTTGGTTTGCCGTTTGCGGGCCATGGCTTGCAGTTGATCGGCCGCCGAGGGCAGGGTGTCCAGACTGCTGCGTTTCATCCGTCTCTCGGCATAGCGGGCCAGGGCGGCGGTGGTCAGAAACCCGATCAGGGCCAGCACCATGGCCACGTCCAGGAAGACGGGGGTCCCTGATTTTATGGCGAACAGTGCGCAGAAGGCGACGATGCTGACGGTCATCATGTCCAGCGCGACCACCCGGTCGGCCAAGGTGGGGCCCAGCACCAGGCGCAGAAAGCCAAGGGCAATACCGGCCATGATCAGAAACAGGCTGCCTTCGACAGCGTAAAGAAGGATGGCGCCGGTCATAGGCGGAATACCTCGGCCACGCGATGTTCCATGCCGGCTTTCAGCTCGGCGGCGGTTTGATCGGGGTTTTCGCCGAACATCGCGTGGACGAACAAGGCGCTGCGATCATCGCTGACATCAAGGCTGAGCGTGCCCGGTGTCAGCGAAATGAGGCTGGAAACCATCAGGATTTCAAGGTCGGATTTCACATCGAGGGGCATTTCGACGATGGCCGGTTCCGGCCGGGTGCGCCACGGTGTCAGGACGATGCGGGCGACCTCGATGCTGCTGACGATCAGTTCCCAGATGAAGAACAGGATCAGTTGCAGGATCCGGAACGAGCGGGTGAAATAATTCGTTGTCACATCGTAAATCGGGCGGCAGATCCAGAGCACGCCAAAGCCCAGGACATAGCCGGAAACCAGTGTGTAGACGTTGAAATACCCCACCAGGGCCGCCCAGACGAAGGCCAGGAACAGGTTGACGACAAGCAGGTTCATTCGACGGCCTCCCTTGGGTCATCATGGCCCGGCGCATCGGCGCTGATCTCTGCCGGATCGGGGGGCAGGACCTCGGCGATATAGGCGGTGGGTGACAAAAGCTGTTCGGCCGCCTCTTGCGAGAAGGCGATGAACGGCCCTGGCACCAGCCCGATAACCAAGCTTGCCGCGCCCAGCACCGCAATCGGGATCAGCATCGGCGCGCGTTTCTCCGGTGTGTCGCCCCAGCCCGGTTCCGTTCCGTCCGGATGCGGGGTCCAGAACATCATGGCCCACAGACGCATCATTGAAAAGATGGTCAACAGGCCGGCGATCAGAACGGTCGTGGTGATCACCCAAGCCTGAAGGTCCATGCCGGCCTTGACCAGCAGGAACTTGCCCCAGAACCCTGACAGCGGGGGGAAGCCCCCCAGAGAAAAGGCGGCGATCAGGAACAGTGCCGAGAACAGCGGGGCGTGGTTATACAGACCGCCCGCTCGCGCCAGTTTGGTTGATCCGGCCAGACGCTCGATCACGCCGGCGCAGAGAAACAGGTTGGCCTTCACCAGCATGTTGTGGATCAGGTAGAGGATCGCGCCCGCCATGGCCAAGGGGCTGTTTAGCCCCAGCCCGAGCAGCAGGAAGCCGATGGAACTAACGATCTGAAAGGACAGGACCCGGCGGGCCTCGGTCTGGGCCAGGGCCCCAAGGGCGCCGACGATCATCGTCAGACCGGCGACCCACAGCAAAACCGTTTCGGTGAAGCCGCCAAAGCCGGGGAAGATCAGCGTGAAGGTGCGGAACAGCGAATAGACGCCAACCTTTGTCAGCAGGGCCGCGAAGATTGCCGAGACCGTATGGGCCGGGGTGTGGTACGAGGCCGGCAACCAGGAGAACACCGGAAAGACGGCAGCCTTTACGCCAAAGGCGACTAGGAAGAACATGGCCACTGCCTCAATTGCGGCGGGTCGGTCCGAGGCGGCGACGGCCGCCCGCAGATCGGCCATGTTCAGCGTGCCGGTCAGGGCATAAAGCAGCCCGATCCCGGCCAGGAACAGTGTCGTCGAGATCAGGTTCAGCGTGACGTATTTTACCGCCCCGTCGATCTGTTCCGGGCGCCCGCCCAGGATCAACAGCCCAAAGGACGCGATCAGCATCACCTCGAACCAGACATAGAGGTTGAACAGGTCTCCGGTCAGAAACGCGCCCGTAACCCCGAAGATCAGGACCTGATACAGGCTGTGATAGCCCAGTTCCTCAAGGTCGGGGTCGATTTCGGCCAAGGCATAGATCGCGACGCAAAGGCCCAGGAAGGCGGTGACCAAGGCCAGCCCGGCCGACAGCAGATCGGCCACCAGGGTGATGCCGAACGGTGCGGGCCAGCCGCCGATCTGGGTGGCGGCTACGCCCAGGGTTCTGATCTGGGCAAAAAGGGCCAGGGCAGCGATCAGCCCGACGCCTGAGCCCAGAACCGATATCCAGGCGCCAAGGCGGCTCCGGCGGAAGAAATAGCACAGGATTGCGGTGACAACAGGCACCAGCAGGGGGAGGGTTAAAAGCCAACTCATGGATCTTGGGTCTCGCTGGTCGGTTCGGCCAGTCTCATCTCGTCAGTATTCAGGGTGCCCAGTTGGGTATAGGCGCGCAGGGCCAGGACAAGGGCAAAGGCGAACAGGCCAAAGCCGATGACGATGGCCGTCAGCACCAGCGCCTGGGGCAGCGCATTGGCGACGACGCCCGGCGGGGTATAGGCGTGGCTCGGGATCAGTGGCGGTTTGCCCTGGGTCAGGCGCCCGCTGGCAAAGATCAGCAGGTTCACGGCGTTGGAAATCAGGGTCAGTCCAAAGAGAAACCGCAGCAGGTTGCGGTCCAGCATCAGATAGACCGCCCCGGCGACCAGCGAACCGACCACGATGGAGATCAGCAGTTCCATCCTCAGATCTCCTCTTCCATGGCGAAGACCAGGGTCAGGATCGCGCCCAGCACGACCAGATAGACCCCGATATCGAACAGCAGCACGGAGGACAGGGGGATCCCGTGGGTTTCCGTGGTGGCGCCGATAAACAGCCATTGGCCGGTGAACAGCGGATCGCCGAACAGCGCGGACATGACGCCGGCCACCACCGCGATGCCCAGCCCGCTCATGGCGACAATCCGGGGCGGCAGGCGCAGGGCGTTGCGCGCCTGATCCACACCGCAGGCGATCGCGTACAGCACGAAACCGGTCGCCGCGATCAGCCCGCCAATAAAGCCGCCCCCCGGTTCGTTATGACCGCGCAGCAGCATGAACACGGAAAACACCAGCAACAGCAGCACAAGCAAGCGGGTGGCCGACAGGACGATGATGGATGTCTTCATGGGCGTTTCCCCCGTCCGCCTTGGCGCAGCAATGCCAGGGCCGACAGCGCGGCTACGGCCACCACGGTGATTTCACCGAAGGTATCGAAGGCACGGAAATCGACCAGGATCACGTTGACGATGTTGCGGCCATGGGCTTCCAGATAGCTGGAGG
>JBKDZR010000136.1:0-3355 GCA_047971485.1 Qingshengfaniella sp.
CGCGACGTGCCGGGGATGCAACTCGGCGCAGGACACAATGCGCGGCTTCCCGAATGTAGGCAGCCGCATCGCCTGTGCGCGGTCGAATTCAGGGTTCTGGAACGCGGCCAGCCGCACCAGTTGGGCAATCATGGCTGATGGAAGGTCGGACCGGTCGATGTAAATCTGATCGGCAACCGTCACCTTGATGGTCTGCGGAATAGGCACGTCCAGTCGACGCGGCGTGCTGCGGCGTGACGGAGGCATTTTCCACGGCTCGTCCGCCTGCTCGTCTTCTACCGGCATGCGCACACCCAGCACCCGCCCGGAAAGCTCCGCCGCTTCGACCAGTTCTGTTACCGCCGCCACCGTCATTCTCGGTAGGGAAGACAAAAAGGCCCACTGATCGTCATAGGGCCGCAGGCTCGCATCGACAAAGACGCTGTTGCCCACCTTGCGGGCGGTGTTCTGAAGCGGTAGCGCGATCAGGTTGCCAAAGCCACCAAGCGGCAGAGTGTCCTGGTTCGGAAACAGTCGGTCATAGGAGGCAAAGCCGATTTCCGGCCATTGTTCCATCGTTTCCGTGATCAGGACCGATCCAAGCTGGCGCGCCAGACGAGCGGGAACCGGTTCGGCGAAGAAGACCCAGACGTGCCCACCATTACCCGATCTCGACCGCTCAAGCGCTGCGGGCACGCCCTTCACCCGGCAGGTTTCGAGCAGCGCGTTGGCGTCTTCCGCCCAGGACGCCTTGTCAAAATCCACCGCCAGAAACCAACACCATCGACGACGCCATGGCCATCGTGCTGGCCGCATTATCCCTGCTGGGCCTCGGCATCTTCGGCCCCGGCATCGCCAACGGCCTTGTCTCAGGCGGCCCGCAGCTTGGCGCAGGCGCGGCGGTCGGCACTGGTCTTGCGGTTGGTGGCGCAGCCCTGGCCGCAGGTGGCGGCACCATGCTGGCCGCAAAGAGTGGCGCGGCAATGCTGTCCGGTGGAGCCGCTGCCATGCGTGGCGGTGCAACCGCCGCAGGCGGGGCAAGTGCGGCCTATAGCGTCGGCTCATTCGACAAATCCGGGGCATCCGGTGTGGCCTCGGGCCTTGGCGGTATTGCCCACGCAGCCGGTTCCGCTGCAGCGTCTCCCCTGAAGCGCAGCGCCGCCAAGGCGTCCGAGAGCGTCAAATCCAGCTTTGCATCTGGCGCAAAGGCAGGCTTCGGCGCGACCGGCGGTTCTTCCACCACGGGAACGGTTGGCGGTGGCAGCGCAGATATCGCCACCGCGCCATCCAGCACTCCGCCTGCCTGGGCGCGGCGGATGCAGCACCGGCAGACCCTCTCTCACGGCACCACCATGGCCGCCCATGCCGTTCGCGCTGGCGACGGCCATGGCGGCGGCGCATCCGTTGCCAGCGCCATTGCGGTCCGTAGTGAAACCGGGATATCCGTTTCCGGCGGATTTTCGGAGGCAAAGATGGGACCGAAACGCTGCCACCAGAACAGATCGCCCTGAACGGGAGAAATACCAACTGGACGGGCACGTCCAAATCTGTCGCATCTGATCCTTACCTCTCTGTCAACCGATGGAGAGCCGTATGAGCTTTGAGCACTATCTGACCCTCGACCTGATCGCCCGTCTTGCGGGCCGTTTCGGACCTGCGAGCCGCGTGGCGAAGGAACTGCCCGGTTGGCTCGAATATCTGACCGAGATCGAATGCCCCGAGCGGCCGCGCACACGGCCCGGCGCGATCTGGTGGGAGAATATCCGTCAGATCAGCCGCAATCTGGTGCCGAAATCCGGCGGTGGTGAGGGCGATATCCTGAACCGGAACTGCACCATTCTCGGCGCGCATTTCGGCCTCTCGGAGGTCGAGATAAGCATTCTGACCTTCGTCGGACATTACAAGGTGTTCGATGGGTTCGAGCATGTGGTCGACGGTGCCCTCGATACGAAAGAAGTCAGCGTTCCGCTGCTGCTCTCGTGGTACTGCAATGCGGCAGAATCTGAAATCCGGGATGCCCTGCAGCCTTCGGGGAGGCTCATTCTGTCCGGACTTGCTCAGCGAAACCGTCCAGGGCGTCATAACCGTATGCCCTTAGATCTGTCCGAAAGGCTTCTGGCTGCGCTTCTGGCTGATGTGGCGGGTGTCGGTGACCTGATCGGCCTGATGTTTCCCGTGGCTATTGCTCCCGCGGCCGAATGGCAGGATTTCGAAGGGCTGGGGCAAGATGCCGGGATCATGCGCGACCTGATCGTCCGGGCAATGGCCACGCGGACAAAGGGGGTGAATATTCTTCTCTATGGCCCTCCCGGTACCGGCAAGACCGAGTTCGCGAAAGTGCTGGCCCATGATATCGGCGCGGAACTGCGGGCTGTCGGCGAAATCGATGATGAGGGCGGTGAACCCTCCCGCCGAGAACGTCTGGCCGAGATGGGCATGGCCTGCCGGATGCTCGGCGAACGCACCGACACGATCCTCCTGTTCGACGAAATGGAAGATCTGTTCGGTGCCGCCAACCCATTCTTTGGCAATGACAGACCGTCGAAGGTCCATACCAACCGGATGCTGGAGACGAACCCGATCCCGGTGATCTGGACGACTAACTCGGTGGAATCCTGTGATCCCGCATTCCTGCGTCGGATGAGCTATTCCGCACTGATGCGGCCCCCTTCCGGCCGGGTCCGGGCGCGGATCTGGCAGCGGCTGGAGGCTAGGCATGGGGTTGGGATCCGGGTGGCCAGTCTGCCGGAACTGGCGGAGCGGCACGATCAACCTCCGGCGCTTGTCTCGGATGCGATGCGTGTCGCCCGGCTGTGCGAGGGCGGTGATCAGATGATCAGTAAGGTACTGGATGCCGCGGCCCGGCTGGCGCAAGGCGGCGTCGATGCGCCGCCGCGCCATCATTCCGAGGTGCCGTGGCAACCTGAGCTGGCAAATGCCGATATGGACCTCGCGCTGATCGAGGCGCGACTTGCGGCACCGGACGCGCCCAGACGTGTGAGCTTCTGCCTCGACGGCCCCGCAGGCACCGGGAAAAGCGCCTGGGCGCGGCATCTGGCGCGACAGATCGGCATGCCGGCCCTCGAGAAGCGCGCCTCGGACCTGATCTCGAAATGGCTGGGCGAGAGCGAGCAGAACATCGCCCGCGCCTTTGCCGAAGCCCGCGCCGATGGGGCGCTCTTGATCTTCGACGAGGCCGACAGCCTGCTCGCCGACCGCCGCGATGCCAGGCACAGTTGGGAGGTCTCTCAAGTGAATGAAATGCTGACCTGGATGGAAAGCCACCCGCTGCCCTTCGTCTGCACCACCAACCTGGTGGAGAAGCTCGACCCGGCAACGCAGCGGCGCTTCACCTTCCGGATCCGTTTCAACACCC
>JBKDZR010000137.1:0-6733 GCA_047971485.1 Qingshengfaniella sp.
GGGGGGGGAACGACAGCTTCGCCCGCAAAGCCGACGATTGCGAACGTGTCAATCCTTAGGGCCGTTGGTATAAGTCCCGGTAAGGGCACGGCAGAACAGCGCCGGGTCGACATTGCCGCCCGAGGCCACAGCGATGACCGGGCCGGTGCCGCCTGTCATGCCGCTTAACGCAGCGGCCAGGGCAGCGGCGCCACCGGGTTCCAGCACCAGCCGCAGATGGGCGAAGGCGGCGGCCATGGCCTGCAGGGCCTGATCGTCACTGATCACCAGTCCCGGACCGGCCAGCCGCGACAGGATGGGGAAGGTCAGTTGCCCTGGTTGCGCAGTCAGGATGGCATCGCACAGGCTGCGCCCGTCCGGCGCGTTGGCCAGCCGCTCACCCGCGGCAAGGGACCGGGCCGTATCGTCGAAACCGGCCGGTTCCACGGTGCGAACCCGTAGACCGGGGGCACGGTTCGCCAGGGCCAGCGCGACACCCGAGGACAACCCGCCGCCACCACAGGGGATCAGGACATCGGCCTCGTGGATCCCCTCGGCGGCGGCCTGGGCGGCCAGTTCCAGCCCGACCGTGCCCTGACCGGCAATGACCTGCGGGTCATCATAGGGATGGATCAGATGCAGATCCCACTCGGCGGCCATGGTCCGGGACATCTGATCGCGGTCCTGGGTGTAGCGATCATAAAGAACCACCTCGGCACCCAGGGCGCGGGTGCCCTCGATCTTGGCGGCGGGGGCGTCCTGGGGCATCAGGATCACCGCGCTGCGCCCGGCCTCGGCAGCGGCGCGGGCAACGCCCTGGGCATGGTTGCCCGAGGACACCGCCAACACACCGCCAGCTGGCAGATCCGGCGCAGTCATCGCCGCCTTGGCCCCGCGATACTTGAAGGAACCGGTATGTTGCAGGCTTTCGGTCTTGATCAGCACCCGCCGCCCGGCAATCCGGTCCAGTGCCGGAGCAGACAGAAGAGGGGTGACCCGAATGGCCCCTTTGAGGCGGCTGGCGGCGTGCTCAATGCCGGTGATGTCGGTCATGTCAGTCGGTCTAGGAAATCGGAGATCACGGTTTCGGCCTCGGGTTCGCTCAGAAAGGGCACATGCCCGCGATCGGGCACCTCGCCGAAGATCAGGTCGGGGCGACGACGACGCATCTCGGTGACGGTTTCGAGCGACAGGATATCGGAATTGGCGCCTCGGATCAGGCCCAGGGGCACCCCGGCCAGCGCATCGAACAGCGGCCAGGGATCCACGGCCGCGCCGGTCGCCGCCTGTTCCTCGACCGCATCGCGCAGGCGTGGATCGTAACGCAATTCCAGCCCCGTCGGGGTTTCCCGCCACAGATGGCGCACATGGCGGCGCCACTGGTCGAGGGGAACGCCCGGAAAGCTGTCGGCCATGGCGGACTGCTGGGCGACGGCGGCCTCATCATAAGCGGCATAGTGGGGTCTGCGGCCCAGATGGGTCATGATATGGGCCATGCCCCGAGGATCGACCACAGGCCCGATATCGTTGAAACAGACACCCAGCAACCGCCCGCCATGATGCGGCGCCAGCACCATCGCGATCAACCCCCCGCGCGAGGTGCCCAGAATGGCCGTCTTCTCCAGCCCCAGATGGTCCAGCAACGCCAGCACATCCGCCGCCTCCTGCACCAGGGAATAGTGGCTATGGTCCGGATCGCGATCCGACTGGCCGCGCCCGCGACTGTCCAGCCGCAGGATCCGGGCGCGATCCGCAAACCGGGCCACCACGGGGTCGAAATCGGCCATGTTGCGGGTCAGCCCCGCCAGACAGAGAAGCGGCGTGCCCGACCCGGTATCGTCATAGGCCAGGCGCAGCCCGTCTGCGGTGTGGAAGAACTGGGTCATGGGGTCTCCGTCGCTTGGACAAGGGGCGAGATGACCGGCCAGGGCCCGGTAGAAGGGGGCCCCGATCGCATCGTCTGTCTCCTGCTGGCGCGAGACTGACATGGACACAAGGCCGGGAAAAGCGGCAATTGACCCGGGGGCAAAGGGGCGGCCTGCCCGGGACCGATCGCCGCCCGGCCTGTCAAGGATCGGTCTGTGCGGTCTTGGCACTGCCGAAAAACCCGGCCAGGGCACGCTGCAACAGCCGGGTCACCGTGGGTTTGGGCAGGGCGTTGAAGGGCAGCGGGCGGCAGACCTCCATCGCGGCAATACCGACGCGCGCGGTCAGGGCAGCATTCACTGCGCCTTCGCCAAAACGGCGCGAAACCTTGCCAAGCACATGGCCCCCAGCAACGGATCCGATCAGATCATCGCCCACCGCCACCGCACCCGTGGCCGCCAGATGGGTCAGAACCGCGCGGGTCAACCGCCAGGTTTCCAACGTGCCCGAGCGTCCGCCATAGACCTCGGCCACCCGGCGGATCATCGTCAGGTTCGTGGCCAGGGCGGCAAAGACATCGGCCAAGGCCAACGGGATCAGCGCAGTGACCGTGGCTACCCGTCGCGCCGCCACCTCAACCTCGCGCCGGGCGGCCTGATCCAGAGGGGCCAGCAACGCGTTCTCAGCCAGGGCAATGGCGGCATCGGCATCAAAGACCTCGGTCAGCCGGGCCGTGACCCGATCCTGCCCCCAGCGCAATTCGGGCCGGTTGGCATAGAGGCCAGACAGATCACCCACCACCTTGCGCGCCCCGGCCAGATCACCGGCGGCCATCGCCCGCGTTGCCGCCTGACGGGTACGGTCAAGCCGGGCCAGGCGGGCAAAGGCGCTCAGTTCACGCAACGCGATCAGCAGACAGACCAGCGCGAAGGCCGCAATCAGCGCGGTGGCCACCAGCCCGAGGATGGGGGTCGCGCTCAGAAGCGCACCGATCGCGCTGTAGACGGAAAGCCCCACAAAGAACGAGATGACAGCCCCCAGCAGCCCCCAGAACCAGCGCATCAGCCGGTTGCGCGGCCGCGCCGCCAGCGTGGCCAGCCGCTGCATGGCCGCCGGATCGGGGATCCCGCCCGGGGCGTCATCCTCGGGCACCGGCGGTGCGCTGGCCGGATCAAGGGCAGGGCCGGTACTGTCCTGCTGCAGATCGAACAGGACCGGACCGGCCTGTTTGTCGTCGCTCATCGTCCCTCGTCCTTTGTGATCAGGGTGGCGTGGCCTGTGCGGTGGGGGCCAGGCATCTTGCCCGCGACCTGGGGTGTTGTCTCACACACGGACAGGCTTGGATTGCACCGCCCCCCCTTGCCGGACAAGCGGCCCTTCATAACTTGTCCCCGAACAGAAACTCGGCCGCCCGGTCCAGCCGAATATGGGGTGGGCCTTCGCCGGGTTTCAGGTGCAGCTGCGCCGGGGCGAAGCGCATGATCCCGTAATCGCCCTCTAGCCAGCGGGCCGCCCCCTCCCGCGCAGGGGCCAACAGGCGGGCGGGGTCCTCGGGCAGGTCGCCGGGGTAAAAGGCGGCATCGCGCCCGTCCTCCAGCAGCCGGCCGCGCACTACGCCCAGATCCCGGCCGTCATGGGGGCGGGTTTCCTCGACCGTGGCACGCAGGGCAGCGATGGACATGGCCGCTGTCCGTGCCCCGGCGTAATCGGCGCGGGACCGGGCATCGCGGACCAACGCCTCGATAATGGCCGTCAGACGCGGATGCTGGCTGTGGTGGATATGATCAGCCTTGGTCGCGGCAAAGAGGATCTTTTCCACACGGCGCCCGCCCAGCAGCCGCCCCAGCCAGCTGTTCAAACCCGGACGAAAGGCCCCGAGGATCTCGGCCATGACACGGCGCAGGTCTTCAACTGCGGCCGGGCCGTCATGGATTGCCCCCAGCACATCGACCAGCACGATCTGCCGGTCCAGCCGGGCGAAATGGCTGTGGAAGAAGGGGCGCACGACATTGCGGCGATAGGCATCATAGCGACGGGCGAATTCCTGGCCCAGGCTGCCACGCCCGCCACCGTCCCGCAAGGGGGCGAAGGTCAGCACCGGCGAGCCCGCCAAATCGCCGGGCAGGATGAACCGCCCCGGCGAGCAATCGGCATAGCCCGCTTCGCGTGCGGCATGCAGCGTCTCTGTGTAGAGGCGTGCGAGATCCTGGGCCTGGGCCTCGTCCAGCGGGGCGGCGGGGTCACAGCCCTCCAGCGCCGCCAGATAGGGTGCAGCCTGAGGCCGTGTGGCAATGCGTGCCAGCGTATCGCGGGACCATTGGGCATAGCCCTTGTCCATCAGCGCCAGATCGAGCAGCCATTCCCCCGGATAATCGACGATATCCAGATGCACGGTCCGCGGCCCGGACAACCCGGACAACAGGCCCGAAGGCCGCATCCGCAGCGACAGGCGCAACTCGGACACGGCCCGTGTGCTATCGGGCCAGTGCGGGGTCGTTCCGGTCAGCGCGGCCAGGTGGGTTTCATAGTCGAACCGCGGCAGAGTGTCGTTTGGCTGCGGCTGGAGAAAACCCTGCAGGATCCGACCCTCGGCCTGGGCGCTCAGCTGGGGCATCCGGCCCCGGTCAATCAGGTTGGCGATCAGCGAGGTGATGAACACGGTCTTGCCCGCACGGCTGAGGCCAGTAACACCCAGCCGGAGCGTCGGCTCGAAAAGCGCCTCATTGACGCCGGCCCCCAGGGTTTCGACCCCCCGCGCCACATCATCGACCAGCCTGCCCAGCATGTTCCGCCCGTGTCCTTGTCTGCGTTCCCCCTGATTTATGTGTTCCGGGCGCAACCTGCCAGTGTGATCACGTCCCGGACCAGCCCCACCCCAGCCAGATATGCACGGAGGCGGCATACCAGCCATGGGTCGCGATCGGGCCGGGCCCTCATGCAGGGCCGGGCTAGTGATCGCGCAGCCTGTCCGATTCCGCCGATCCGATCAACGCCCATGGCCCATGGCGCATCATTCCCCGCGATGGGCGGATCAGTGCCCTGCCCGCCCTCCCCTGCGCGCCCGGCAAAGCAGGCCTTGCAAACGCGCTACCCTTATGGCCGTTGGCATAAAGACCGGCCCATGATCCTTGTGGGCCGCAACGGCTGTGCCCAGGATGGCCAAAGGGCAAAGGAAGGGATGACATGCAGGACGGTATCGTGCGCCTGGCCCCGGCGACACATCGCCATGCCTATGTGACGCTGGTGACCAACGGGGACTATGCGCTGGGGGCGCGGGCGCTGGCACGCTCGATCCGGCTGACGGGCAGTGACGCAGATATCGTCGTGCTGCATACCGGTGCCGTGGATCCCGGGGTGCTGGCCCCGCTGGCCCCGTTTCGGATCCGGCCGGTGCAGGTGGATCTGCTACCCACATCCGAGGCGTTCAACGCCGCCCATGCGCGCAAGGCCCTGCACGGGCGCGCGCCGTTTACCAAGGGCGAAAAGCCGGCTTTTCACACACCGCTGGACAATTTCGCCAAGCTGCGCCTGTGGCAGTTGGTGGAATACGAAAGCGCGGTGTTCATCGACGCCGATGCCCTGATGCTGCGCCCCTGCGACCGGCTGTTCGCCTACCCCGAGTTCTCGGCCGCCCCCAATGTCTATGAGGGGCTGGCCGATTTTCATCGGTTGAATTCGGGCGTGTTCACCGCCCGTCCCTCGGCCGACACCTTCCAGCGGATGCTGGCGATGCTGGATGTGCCGGGGGCTTTCTGGCGACGCACGGATCAGAGCTTTCTCCAAGCGTATTTCCCTGATTGGCATGGACTGCCGGTGTTCGACAACATGCTGCAATATGTGTGGTTCAACATGCCCGCATTGTGGGATTGGGCCTCGGTGCGGGTGGTCCATTACCAGTATGAAAAGCCCTGGCAGGTGGATCATCCCAAGGCGCAGGCTTTGGCCCCGCTGATTGATCTGTGGCGCGCTTATGCCGGGGATGGGCCGGTGCCGGACCCGGCGGATCTGCCGGCCCCGAAGGTGTGACAATGCGGTTGGGCATCACCGGCGGGACCGGGCTGGTCGGGCGGTTCATCGTCCGGGCGGCCCTGTCTTGGGGCTGGCACGTGCATGTCCTGTCGCGGCACCGGGCCGGCCTGGTCCCTGGGGCGCAATGGCACCCCTATGATCTGGCGGATCCCGCGCCGCGCCTGCCCACGGGCCTGGATGCGCTGATCCATGCTGCCTTTGATCATCAACCAGGCCGTTACAGGGGTGGTGAGGGCGATGATCCCGCCGGGTTTCTGCGCCGCAATCTGGACGGATCGCTGCGGCTGTTCGCGGCGGCGCGGGCAAGCGGGGTTGCCCGTGTGCTGTTCCTGTCTTCGCGCGCAGTCTTTGGCGGCTACCCCAGCGGCACATCCCTGTCCGAGGATCTGCCCCCCCACCCGGATACCCTGTATGGTCAGGCCAAGCATATGGCGGAACAAGGGCTTGCGGATCTGGCCGCCCCTGGCTTTGCCCCCATCACCCTGCGCGCCACAGGGGTCTATGGCCCGTCTCTGGGCGGTGGCGCGCATAAATGGACCGATCTGTTCCGGGCCTGGCACGGGGGCGAAACCGTTGCCCCGCGCCGGGGCAGTGAGGTCCATGGCGCGGATCTGGCCGATGGGGTGTACCGGCTGCTGGGGGCCCCTGCCCCGCCACGGATCGCCCATGCCTCGGACCTGCTTCTGGATCACCGCGATCTGCTGACCGAGGCCGAGCACATCGCCGGCCCCCACGGTCCGTTGCCGGATCGCACGACCGGCAAGGTAAGCCTGCTGGAGTGTGCGGCACTGACCAGGCTGGGCTGGCGCCCCGGCGGCATGGGGCTGCTGCACCGGGATTTGCCGGGAATGCTGGCTGA
>JBKDZR010000138.1:0-55607 GCA_047971485.1 Qingshengfaniella sp.
CCGAGATGGTCACTGCGGCGGCGTTGGTTCGGGGGGGGGCGGTGCATCTGCTGGATCATGATCCGGGTGAGCATCCGTTGGCCCTGCAACTGGGTGGTGCGGATCCAGAGGAATTGGCGCAGGCCACCAGATTGGCGGTGGCGGCCGGGTATCGGGAGGTCAATCTCAATCTGGGGTGCCCTTCGGATCGGGTGCAGTCGGGCTGCTTCGGGGCGGTTCTGATGACCCGGCCGGATCTGGTGGCTGCCTGCCTTGCGGCGATGCAGGACGCGGCGGAAGGGGCAGAGATCACCGCCAAGTGTCGGATTGGCGTCGATGACCAGACCCCCGAGCAGGTGTTGCCCCGCTTTCTGGAGATGCTGTCCGGGGTGGGGGTGCGCCGGGTTACGATCCATGCCCGCAAGGCCTGGTTGCAGGGGCTGAGCCCCAAGGAAAACCGCGAGGTTCCGCCCCTGGATTATCCCCTGGTTCTGGCCATGAAACAGGCCTTTCCGCATCTCGATCTTTCGGTGAATGGCGGGGTGGTCACATTAGCCCAGGCACGGGATTTTCTGGATCAGGGGCTGGGTGGTGTGATGATCGGGCGGGCGGCCTATCACATGCCGGCCGATATCCTGTTGCGGGCGGATTCGACGATTTTCGGCTGCCCCGATCCCTGTGCGACCCCCGAGGCGGCGGCCCTGGCGATGCGCCCCTATCTGGCTGCCCATGTCGCGGCGGGTGGCCGGGCCCATAACGTGACGCGCCACATGTTGGGGCTGTTTGCGGGTCGGCCGGGGGCGCGGGCCTGGCGGCGGCACCTGTCCACCGGGGCGACCCGGCCCGGGGCGGGGCCCGAGCTTTTGGATGAGGGGCTGCGCCTTGTCCGGGCGGCAGGGGCCGAGGCCGCCTGACGCCCGGTCCCCCAGGTTGGGCCGGTGTCGTTCAAACTGTGCACCCGTCGGGGTGTCAGGCGCGCAGGATCGCGTCGGCAGCCTTGCCACCGATCATCATTGCCGGGGCGTTGGTATTGCCCGAAACCAGGGCCGGCATGATTGAACAATCGGCAACCCGCAGGTTCTCGACCCCGTTCACCCTGAGATCCAGGTCAACCACGGCGCCTGCATCGGGCCCCATGCGGCAGGTGCCGGCGGGGTGAAAGATGGTACGGGCATGCTTGCGGATCGCATCGTCCAGGGTGTTCGACCCGATCGCGCTGCTCAGATCCGGTCCGGGCCAGATTTCCTCGGCCAGGATGTCGCGCAATTCGGGTTGTGCGCAGATGTCGCGGGCCAGCCGCACGCCCCGGCGCAGCGTATCGAGATCCTCGGGATGGGCCAGGGCGGCGGCCTCGAAGCGGGGCGGATCGGCGGGGTCGGTCGATTGCAGCCCCAGCCGGCCACGTGATTTCGGGCGCATGGTCATGGGATGGACCTGGATGGCGTGAAAGGGCAACGGCGGTTCACCCGGCGCGCCAGGGGCAAAGGGGGCAAAATTATACTGCACCTCGGGGCGGCCATCGCCATCGGTATCGGCGCAGGCGCCCGATTGCAGCAGGTTCGAGGCCAACAGCCCCCGACGCAGAACCCAATAGTCGATCCCGTGCCGCACGGCCTTCAGCCCCCGGTCGTGACCATAAAGGCCGTCGGGATGCTTCAGCCGGCAGGTCACCGGCACGCCGACATGATCCTGGTAATTCGCGCCCACTTCGGGGGCGTCGTGCAGGACGGGGATTCCGTGGCGTTGTAATTCATCGCCCGGCCCGATGCCCGACAGCATCAGCAGTTTCGGGCTGTGGAAGCTGCCGGCGGCCAGGATCACCTCCTTGCGGGCGGTCAGCCGTTTCTGTCGGCCATCGTCGGTGATCGCGTCGACCCCGGTGGCGCGCCGGTTCTCGATCCGGATCCGGGCCACGCTGTGGCTGGCCAAAAGGGTCAGGTTTTCGGCCCGCAACACGGGGCGCAGAAAGCAATGGGCCGCTGACTGGCGCTGTCCGCCGTGGGCGGTGGCCTGATACCAGCCGACGCCTTCTTGCCGCGCGCCGTTGAAATCGTCATTGGCGGGCAGCCCCGCCGACAGTCCGGCGTCCACGATCCTTTGACATATCGGGTGAGGTGTTTCCGGGTCGGCCACGACCAGGGGCCCCTGGGTGCCGTGAAAGGCGTCGTCCAGCCGCATGTTGCGTTCCTGGGCGCGATAGACGGGCAGGACATCGTCATAGGCCCAGCCGGTGCAGCCGTGGGTGCTGGCCCAATCGTCGTAATCCTGGGCCTGGCCGCGCATATAGATCATGCCGTTCACCGAGGATCCGCCGCCTAGCACACGCCCCTGGGGCACCGGAAACTGCAACCCGTCCAGCGAGGCATCCGGTTCCGAGATCACGGTATCGCTGTCGCGCGATTGCAGCACCTTGAACAGGGTGGCAGGGATGTGGATCCAGCGGTTCGAATCGCGCCGGCCGCGCTCGATCAGGGCGACATGGGCGCCCGCCTCGACCAGGCGCGCGGCCAGCACACACCCGGCCGAGCCGCCACCAACCACGATATAGTCAAAAACGTCTTGCATGCCAGGTTCTTCCTCCCATCCCTGCTGCGGCCGGATTGCGGCCGCCCTCAGGTTAAGGTATTTTCTGAAAGGGTACAGGGATTTATCTGCCCGGTTGCGGGGGGCGGCCGGATTGCTGATCCCGGGGGGTGTCGATCAGCCGATAGAACAGGTGCAGCGTGGCCGTGCAGTGGCGGTCTATGGTGGCAGGATCCGGGCAGGGGGCATCATGGATGATGCGCCTTACCTGTAAATCCCCGACCAGAAGGCTGACGAACCAGGCGGCGCAGTCGCCGGGGGACGGAGGTGTGTGATCGGCGGGGTGATCCGCCGAGGCCAGGATCCGCGCCATCAGCTGTTCCATCAGCGGCATCACCTGGGCCCGGCCCCCGGCCGAGACGGCAGCGCCCAGCCGGCCTGTCGGATCCGCAGCCGCCGCCTGGTTCAGCAGTACGGCACGATCCCCCAGCACCATGCCCAGGAAAACCGGCGCGATCTGTTCCAGCGCTGCCCGCGGGTCGTCATCGGTGTCCAGCGCTGCGGTCAGCATCTTGCGGGCGGCCAGGGCGTTGTCCTCGACCATTGCCTGGATCAGCCCATCCTTGTTGCCGTACCAGCGATAGAGGGTTTCATTCGAGGCCCTTGCCTGCTTCGCGATGCGCAACATTGAGGTGGCGGCATAGCCGTATCTTGTCAGCAGCTCATAGGCCGCGTCGGCAATCGCCTTGTGGCGTTTCTCTTTCTCCTGCGCATTCATACCGGTGTCCGGCCCCCTTTACAGAATCCGTACAGATTTATACGCATGTGCAAAAGTGTATTCATGTGTACGGAGGGTGCGATGCGCAGCCTGACCACGGGACTTATCTTAGTGTCGCTGTTGTTGCTGGCGGCGATTTTCGGGTTTTTCTATGCTTGGGTCTGTTCGACCATGTGGGGCCTGGACGAAGCCGACCCCCGTGTCGCCATCGCGGCCATGCAGGCGATGAACGCCTCGGTGCGCAATGCCTTTTTCGCCCCGGCCTTTTTCGCCACACCTGTCGTTGTGGCGGTCACCGCGCTGATGCTGTTCTGGCAGGGCGAGCGGCGCAGTGCTCTGGCCTTTTGGGCCAGCGCACTGGTCTATCTGTTCTTTGGCCTTTTGCTGACGACCCTGGTCAATGTGCCGATGAACGAGGCCCTGGCCCTTGTCGTCATTCCCGAGGATCTGCTGGCCGCGCGGGCGGTATGGCTGGATTATTCGCGGGACTGGCAGGTTTGGAACCAGACCCGGACCATTGCGTCGGGGGCTGCGTTTCTTCTGGCGCTGTGGGGCGTTCTGTTGCTCCGGCGCGGTCGGGCTTGACGATCAGGGTGTCCAGCGCGCCGGGCTTGTCGTGAATGGCCAGAGTGTCGACCAGTGTCTCGGAGGCCCTGTTCATGCCGATTACCTCTACCTCGGCCCCGTCGCGACGGAACTTGAGGATTGCCATGTCCAGGGCCTGCACGGCGCTGATATCCCAGATATGGGCACGGCTGACATCAATGATCACGTGATCCGGCGCTTCACGGAAATCGAAGGCATCGGTGAAGTCCTCGGTTGTGGCGTAGAAAAGCTGGCCCTCCAGCACATAGCGCCGGGTGCGGCCGTCCTCGGACAGGTGCGATGAAACGCGGAACAGCTGGGCGATTTTGGCGGCAAAGAAGATACCGGACAGCAGGACGCCCACCAAAACCCCAATGGCCAGGTTATGGGTGTAGACAACGGTGCCCACGGTGGCCAGCATCACCACCGATGAGGACCGGGGATGTACCCACAGGGTCTTGATCGACGACCAGGAAAATGTGCCGATGGAGACCATGATCATGACCGCGACCAGCGCGGGCATCGGGATCCGGGCCACCAGATCCCCCAGCCCGACGACCAGAACCAGCAACAGCGCGCCGGCGGTAAAGGCTGAAAGCCGTCCGCGCCCGCCGGATTTCACGTTGATGATCGACTGGCCGATCATCGCGCAACCGGCCATGCCGCCGATGAACCCGGTCACGGTGTTGGCCACCCCCTGACCGATGCATTCCTGGTTCCGGTCGGATCGTGTGTCGGTGAACTCATCGACGATGTTCTGGGTCAGCAGGCTTTCCAGCAAGCCGACCACGGCCACTGCGACGGAATAGGGAAAGATGATGATCAGTGTCTCAAGTGTCAGCGGCACATCGGGCAGCAGAAAGACCGGCAGCGTATCGGGCAAGGCGCCCATGTCGCCGACGGTGCGGACATCCCAGCCCATTGCAATCACCAGTGCGGTCAGTGCGATGATCGTAACCAGGGGTGAGGGAACGGCCTTGGTCAGCCGCGGGAACAGATAGATGATCGCCAGCCCGGCGGCGACCAGCGCATAGGTCAGCCAGGTGACACCGGGGGTGGCTGGGTTCAGCTCGGGCAGTTGGGCCATGAAGATCAGAATCGCCAGGGCGTTCACGAACCCCGTCATCACCGATTTCGACACATAGCGCATCACTTGGCCCAGTTTCAGCAGGCCGGCCCCGATCTGGATCAGCCCGGCCAGGATCGTGGCGGCCAGCAGGTATTGCAGCCCGTGGTCCCGCACCAGCGTGACCATCAGCACCGCTGTGGCTGCGGTGGCCGCTGAAATCATGCCCGGCCGCCCGCCGGTAAAGGCGATGAGCACCGCGATCGAGAAAGAGGCATAGAGCCCGATCTTGGGGTCCACGCCGGCGATGATGGAAAAGGCGATGGCCTCGGGGATGAGGGCCAGGGCGACGACGGTTCCGGCCAGGATATCGCCGCGAAAATTGCCGAACCATTGCTGTCGGTACGTTTGCAGTGTGATCATGAAGCTGTTTCGATCCCGGCCATCAGGGGGCTGTCGCAAGACATCCCGCCTGTCGGTTCGGGGGTCCCAAGGGTTATCCGGCGGATCAGCGGCCGGAAGAGCCACCCGGGATTTCACCGGGTCCTGATGCTATTGGCCGCCCATAGACGGGACTTTGCCGGAAAGCTCAAGGGGCAATCGGCCTGTGGGAGGGGCCCGAAATCCGCTATGGTTTGTTGCACGGGGGCTGTCGAAGCTGGCGGAAGACCCATCCCATCCCATCCCTTGATCCGGGCTGGGCGCCCGTGCCAGAGGGCCGCGATGCAGGGAACGACAGGAGATTTTCAGCAGCCGGTTGGACGCGCCCCAGTCCGGCAGTCGTGGGCGCCGCCGCGATTGTCGGCCCGGGGGCGCACACGCGGCTCAGGCAAGGGGTTCGACCTCAATGGTCAGATGGGACAGGCGGTGGATATGGCCCAGCCGGGCCTTGTAGGTTGATGGGGGGTGCGGCTCTGCGCTGGCCAGGGCGACGATGGCGGCGCTGTGGCCAGGGCCCAGTTGCCAGATATGCAGGTCGGTGATCGTATCGGCACCGGTTTCGAGGGTGGCCCGGATCTCGTTTTCCAGGGGGTCTTGATCCGGGGTCTTGTCCAGCAGGATGCCGCCGGTATCGCGGATCAGTCCCCAGGACCAGCGTGCGATGACCAGCGCGCCGACCACACCCATCAGCGGATCCGCCCAGTGCCACTGGAAAACCCAGCCCAGCAAAAGCGCGGCGATGGCCAGCAATGAGGTCAGCGCATCGGCCAGAACATGCAGATAGGCGGCGCGGAGGTTGTTGTCCCGGTCCGGCCCGTGGTCATCGTCGTGACTGTGACTGTGACTGTGGTGATGCGCATGGTCGTCCTTCAGCAGCCAGGCGCAGACCAGATTGACCGCCAGCCCCAGAACCGCCACCAGGATCGCCTGCCCAAAACCGATGGGGACCGGATTGGCAAAGCGTTGCAGGCTTTCCCAGCCGATCAGCAGTGCGACAAGGGCCAGGACGATGGCGCTGGCAAACCCGGCAAGATCGCCCATCTTGCCGGTGCCGAAGGTAAAGCGGCGGTTGCGGGCCTGCCGGCGCGCATACATGTAGGCCAGCGCCGCAATCAGCATCGCTGCGGCATGGGTGGACATGTGCCAGCCATCGGCGATCAGGGCCATCGATCCAAAAATCTCGCCGGCCGCGATCTCGGCGACCATCATTGTCGCGGTCAGCCCGATGACCAGCCAGACCCGGCGCTCGTTCCGGTCCTGATCCCGGCCCAGAAACACGTGGTCGTGGCGGAGTGTGGACAGATCCTGAACCGTCATGTCAGCCCCTCCCGGCATTATTTCAGGTATGTGCGGAGAATGTCGATCATCTCATCGACACCGTCGCGCCGATCACGGTCGGTGGGGGCGTCGGCGATGTGTTCGCGCAGGTGATCTTCCATCACCTCACGGGTCAGGCCGGTCATCGCCCCGCGTGCGGAAGCGATCTGGCGCAGCAGCTCGGCGCAGCTGGTCTCGGCCTCAAACGCGCGTTCGATGCCTTCGATCTGGCCCTTGATGCGACGGACACGGGCAACCAGCCTGGTCTTGTCGCGTATGGTGTGGCTCATGATTGCCCTCACCTGAAATAATATATAGGGGGGTATACTATAAAATGCTGGTCTGGGAAAGCAGTTTCCTGCGCCTTGGGCGGGGGCGCCGCGTTGCCGCGCCCCCTGATATCGGTCAGGCCGCGCGGCGCTGGCGCCGGAACAGGGGCTGGATCAACCGCCGATAGCTGAGCGCCAGGCCTGTATAGACCATGAACAGCGTGGCCAGTGACGCAAGCCCGGCGATGGTTTGCCCCGTCAGGCCGTAGAATTCACCGGTATGGGCAAAGCGCATCCACATCCGGGCCTGGCCGGCGGGGGATTGGTCGGACGCGCCGGAGACCGAGGTGACCTGACCGCTTTGTTGCGAAATCGTCAGGGTTTCCTGGCGCGTGGGCTGGCGGCCCGTGCCGGTGTCCACCGTGGCGCGGATATCGGCGTCCGGCGTGCCTTTGGGCAGGGTCAGGGTGATGCGTTCCCAGGCGGGATCGTGGGTTTCAGCCTGATCCAGAACGGCCTGCAAGCCGACCCCGTCGGGGGCGATCATCAGCGGCCCGCTGCGTGCGCCACCCCGCCCGCCCGGAGGGCCGGCATGGGTTGGGGCCTGTTCCCCATAGGCGGCATAGACCAGCCCCGAGGCCCAGGGGTAGGAAATGACAATCCCCGACAGGATGATCACGAACAGCGGGATCGCGGCCCAGAAGGCAAAGACATGGTGCCAGGCGAAATCCCGTGCCTTGGCGTTGGGATAGCTTTTGCGAAACAGGATCTTGGTTTTCAGCATGCCCCATTTCCACAGGCGCGGCAGCCACAGCCAAGCCCCTGACAGCAGCAGGAAGCCGAAGACCACATTCGCCGCTCCGACGATCGTCGCGCCCGTGTCCGTCGGTCCGGAGAGGGACAGCCAGCGGTGCAGGTTGGTCACCGCGCCAAAGAAGGCCTGCGTTGCGGTTGGGCTGTCCTGCAACACGGCCCCGGTTGCGGGGTCGAGGAAGATCTTGCCGCCCCGGCCGAATGTGGCGGCCACGGCCTGGTCCGTGGCGTTTTCGTAGACCAGCGCCGAGGCCTGACCATCGGTTGCCTCCAGCGCCTTTTCAGCCAGTTGATCGGCGCTGAGCGGGGCAACGCCTGCCGCCTGGACGGCAATGTCGCTTTCGGCCCAGCGTGTGATCTGCACCTCATAGGTCAACAGGACGCCGGTCACGGCAAGCATGAAAATGACCAGGCCGGTTGTGACACCGGCGGCAAGGTGGCTCCAGAACAGGATCTTGCGAAATGTCATGGGCGAGGCTCCGAAAAAGTGATTTCTCACATCCTTGAACGACGGGGGGGCTGGGAATCCGTCGGCACTTTGTCAGGAAAAGTGAAAAAAAGTGTTCGTGGCGCTCGTTCCGGGTTGGGCTTTGGAAGGGGTGGTTTTGCCCTGCGCCGTGGAGCGTGCCGCCGGTCGATACTGCATGGCTGGAGATGGTCGGCTGTCAAACTGAGGCGAACCCAGGGCTGAGCTTTCTTGACGCCCCGCGTCGCTTGAATTAGGTCTCGGCCCAGGTCCGGCGGGCGTGATGTAGTGGTAGCCTGTCAGCCTTCCAAGCTGAACGTGCGGGTTCGATTCCCGCCGCCCGCTCCAGACCTGATCCACCGTGCCCGTTTCGTCAGAATGGCCTCCGCGTTTGCGGAGCGACTGGGATGAAATCGTGTCGGGGTGCGCTGTTGCGGTTGTTGTGTTCGGTGCATCGGACTACACCTGCCGGATCAGGTTCCAGGAGGTCCCATGACGGACAGGACAGCGACACAAGGCTCAGAGCGGGGCGGCTCACGCAGGGTGGGGGCGCTTGGCGGGCTGGTGCCCTATCTGATGCGCTACAAGCTGCTGTTGGTCGCTGCGGGGCTGGCGCTGGTCTTTACGGCTGTGACATCGCTGGTGCTGCCTCTGGCCGTGCGCCGGGTGGTCGATGGGTTCCAGACCGGTGAGGCCCAGTTGCTGGATGCCTATTTCCTGGCTGCCCTAGCGGTGGCGGGCCTTTTGGCGCTGGGCACGGGGCTGCGTTATTATCTGGTCACGCGACTGGGTGAGCGGGTGGTGGCCGATATCCGCAAGGCCCTGTTTGCGCGCATGATCGGCATGTCTCCGGCGTTTTACGAACGGATCATGACCGGCGAGGTTCTCAGCCGGATCACCACCGACACGACGCTGATCCTGTCGGTTGTCGGGTCCTCGGTCAGTTGGTTCCTGCGCAATGTCCTGCTGTTTGTCGGGGGGGTGCTGATGATGCTGCTGACCAGCGCCAAGCTGACCGGGCTGGTGCTGTTGATCGTGCCGCTCGTCGTGGTGCCCATCGTCGCCCTTGGCCGGCGGGTCCGGCGCCTGAGCAGGGACAACCAGGACTGGATCGCGAAAAGTTCCGGCAAGGCGTCCGAGGCGCTGCTGTCGGTGCAGACGGTGCAGGCCTTCACCCATGAAGCCGCCTCGACCCGGGCCTTCGATGCCGTGACCGAGGCTAGTTTCCATTCGGCCCGGCTGCGGATTTCGGTGCGGGCTGTGCTGACCTGTATCGTCATTTTCCTGGTTTTTGCCGGGATCACCGGGGTGCTTTGGGTCGGTGCACGCGATGTGCGCAGCGCGGCCATGACCATCGGTGAACTGGTGCAATTCGTCATCTATGCCGCCATCATGGCCGGATCGACCGCCGCCCTGTCCGAGATCTGGGGCGAGTTGCAGCGCGCGGCCGGGGCCACGGAGCGGCTGGCCGAATTGATGAAGGCCGCCGACAGTGTGACAGACCCGGCCGATCCCGCCCCGGTGCCGGTCCCGGCACGCGGCGAGATCCGGTTCGAGAAGGTGATCTTTCACTATCCGACGCGGCCTGAACAGGCGGCGTTGCGCGGTGTCGATTTCACCATCCGTCCGGGCGAAACCGTGGCCCTGGTTGGACCGTCAGGGGCGGGCAAGACCACGGTCTTTCAGCTTTTGCTGCGCTTTTACGATCCGTCCTCGGGGCAGGTGCGGCTGGACGGGGCCGATCTGCGCACCATGCGGCGGGCCGATTTCCGGGCCAATATCGCGCTGGTGCCCCAGGAACCGGTCATCTTTGCCGATACCGCGATGGAAAACATCCGTTTCGGGCGCCCCCAGGCCAGCGATGCCGAGGTGATCGAGGCCGCCCGGGCGGCGGCGGCCGATGGCTTCATCCGGGGCTTGCCCCAGGGGTATGACAGCCCCTTGGGCGAACGCGGCGTGATGTTGTCGGGGGGACAGAAACAGCGCATCGCCATCGCCCGGGCGATCCTGCGCGCGGCCCCGGTGCTGTTGCTGGACGAGGCAACCTCGGCGCTGGATGCGGAAAGTGAACGGGCGGTCCAGGCGGCGGTCGACGCGCTGGCCCGGGATCGCACGACGCTGATCGTCGCCCACCGTCTGGCCACGGTGAAAAAGGCCGACCGCATCCTGGTTCTGGATGAAGGCGGGATCGTTGCCGAAGGCACCCATGACAGCCTGGTGCGCGAAGGAGGACTTTATGCCCGGCTGGCCCGGTTGCAGTTCAACGACGCGGTCGCGGCCGAATAGGGCGGCGCCGGTTCCCCCGGGCTCTGGCCGCTCTATCTTTCGGTCCCCGATCTGTGCGAAGCTGTCAGCCACGACATTGGGATCGAAATGCCGGAGCAAGGGGGGGGAGACCATGACCACATTTGTTGATCTGGCGGCGCGCGATGCCATAGAGGCGGAAATGCCCTATGCTGACCGGGATGTGCCGGCCACGGTCTATCAGGCGATCACGCGGACGGTGGCGCGCTTTGGCGACCGCCCGGCGATCACCTTTCAGATGTTCGCGGACCCGGAGGCCGATGCCGAAACCCTGACCTGGCATGAGGTGCAGGATCGGGTGACGCGCACCGCTAACCTGTTTCGCAGCCTGGGTATTGGGGAAACCGATGTGGTGGCTTTCCTGTTGCCCAACACGACCGAAACGGTCCTGACCCTGCTGGGGGGCATGACGGCGGGGATTGTCAATCCGATCAATCCGTTGCTGGATGTCGAACAGATCGCTGGTGTCCTGAACGAGACCAAGGCCAAGGTGCTGGTCACGCTGCGCGCCTTTCCCAAGACCGACATCGCCCAAAAGGCGGCCGAGGCGGTGGCCTTTGCCCCCGGGGTCAAAACCGTGGTTGAGGTCGATCTGCTGCGCTATCTCCGTCCGCCGAAACGTTGGATCGCACCGTTCCTGCGCCCCAAGGTGACGGTACGCCACACGGCCCGGGTGATCGGGTTCAACGCCGCGTTGCGCGATCAGCCCGGCGACCGGCTGACCTTTGCGGAACCGGCCGGTGATCGTGTGGCCGCCTATTTCCACACCGGCGGCACCACCGGCACGCCGAAGGTGGCGCAGAACCGGCAGTCGGGGATGATCTATAACGGCTGGCTGGGCCAGGAGATGCTGTTCGATGAACAGGATGTGCTGATCTGCCCGCTGCCCCTGTTTCATGTCTTTGCCAGCTATCCGATCCTGATGTCAGCGATTCAGGCGGGCAGCCATACCGTCTTTCCGACCCCGGCCGGCTATCGGGGCGATGGGGTGTTCGACAATTTCTGGAAACTGATCGCGCGCTGGCAGGTCAGCTTTGTGATCACGGTTCCCACCGCCCTGTCGGCTCTGATGCAGCGCAAGGTGGATGCCGATGTGTCCAGCCTGAGGACGGCCATTTCCGGCTCGGCCCCGTTGCCGCTGGAACTCTACAAACGGTTCGAGGCGGCCACCGGTGTGCAGATCGCTGAAGGCTATGGGCTGACCGAGGCGACCTGCCTGGTCTCGATCAACCCGGTCGAGGGGCGCAAGAAGGTTGGCTCCGTCGGTATCCCCATGCCCTATACCGACGTGCGCATCCTGCATTGCGACACGGATGGTACGGTCACCCACGAATGCGCCACCGATGAAATTGGAGAGATCTGCATCGCCAGCCCCGGTGTCTATGAGGGCTCGACCTATACCGAGACGGGCAAGAACCTTGGTCTTTATGCCGACAGGATCTATCTGCGCACCGGCGATCTGGGGCGGCTGGACGGTGATGGCTATCTGTGGATCACCGGCCGCAAGAAGGATCTGATCATTCGCGGCGGCCACAATATCGACCCGGCCCAGATCGAAGAGGCGCTGATGGGACATCCCGATGTTGCCTTTGCCGGGGCCATCGGTCAGCCTGACGCGCGGACCGGCGAAATGCCCTGTGCCTATGTCGAGCTGATTGCCGGGGCGAAGGTCACCTCGGATGAGTTGCTGGCCTTTGCCAGTCAGCGTATCCATGAACGAGCCGCCATCCCGAAATACCTGGAGATCATGGACGAATTGCCGAAAACGGCGGTGGGCAAGGTGTTCAAGCCGGCGTTGCGCAAGGCGGCAATCCGGCGGATCCTGGATGAAACGCTGGCGGCGGCCGGATCGGATGTGCGTGTCACCGAGGTGGTCGAAGACAAGCGCCGGGGCTTGACGGCGGTGCTGGATCCGGGCGGCGGGCCCGTGGATGACAGTGCCATGGCCGGGATCCTCGGGGGCTTTACCGTGCCCTGGCGTTGGCATGTGGTATAGACGAATGGTGGTGATGGTGTCTTGCATCGAAGGGCTGGTTTGAGCGCCTATCTGGCTCTGCCTCCTCTCGGCGCGGGACAAGCCCGGAACGGGCGCCGCGCCATCACTGGGGCGGCCCACCGGTCTGGCGCTCGGCCACCGTTATCGCAACGCTCTGAGATCACGCTACCACGGCCATCATAAACCGCGCTGATCACAGGGTGGGTGCGCCAGCCCCCGGTCCGGCGCTGGCGCGGCTTGCTCTGTTGATGGCAACGATAGCTTGGGTCCCGCAAAGCGGACTTCCCCAACACGCCCGCCCCGGTGGAGCTATCCTCAGTAGCCCGCAGCACGGTCCACAAGGTTCAGGAACGGCAGCCCAGCCTCGCCCCGGCGGATGTTTTCAGCGATTGCGCGGGCGGCCGAAGGCGGGCGGGTGGCCGAGGCGATGTGTGGGGTCACGGTGATACGGGGATCGGACCAGAAGGGATGGGCTGGCGGAAGGGGCTCGACCCGAAAGACATCCAGCGTGGCATGGGCCAACCGGCCTGAGGCCAAGGCCGCCAGCAGCGCGTCATCGTCAATCAGCGGGCCACGGCCCGGGTTCAGCAAAACCGCCCCCCGGGGCAAGTGCGCCAAGGTCTCAGAACAGATCAGGCCGTCGGTTTCGGAGGTCAGCGGCAAGAGCAACACCAGGATCTCGGATCGCTCCAGGATCTCGGTCAGGCCCTTGGAACCGGACAGGCCGCGCACCCCTGGGAGCTGCCTGGGCCGGCGTGACCAGCCGGCCACATCGAAATTCAGCCCCGCCAGCGCGCTCGCACAGGCCGCCCCCAGCACCCCCAACCCAAGGATGCCTACGGTGCGTTCCCGGGCCAGGGGCGGGATGGCGGGGGCCCAGACGCCGTCCTGGCAGGTCAGGCTGGCATCAATCCCCAGATGATGGCGCAGCACATGGCCGGTGACCCATTCGACCATGCCTTCGGTCAGGGAAGGATCGACCATGCGGGCCAGCGGCTGGGTGAGGGTCGGGTTGGGGGCAATCGCCTCAACCCCGGCCCAGAGGCTGAGAACCGCCCTGGCGCGGGTGAAGGGGCGGAAATCCGATACCGGCCCATCGGGGGCATAGACGATATAATCGACCTCTGCGGCGCGGGCCGGATCGTCATGCAGCTCGGCAATCAGCCCGGCGGCCTCCAAGGCCGCCCCCAGTTCTTGGCGATAAACGGGCCATTCCGTGGCGGCGCCGGCATACAGGATGTTGATGGACATGTGTCTATCTCGGTTTGTGGACATGGGCGCTCTGGACCAGTCCAAAGGCGGCCAGCAGCACCAGCATCGCCGAGCCACCATAGGACACCAGCGGCAGGGGGGCGCCCACAACCGGCACCAGCCCCATGACCATGGACATGTTCACCGCGAAATACAGGAAGAACGTGCCCGCGATGCCCAGGATCAGCAGGGATGAGAACCGATCCTTGTTGTTCATCGCCGAGATCACGCAGAACACGATCACCAGCACATAGAGCACCAGCAGCGACGCGCCCCCGATAAAGCCCAGTTCCTCGGCCAGGGTGGTAAAGATGAAATCGGTGTGTTTTTCGGGCAGAAAGTTCAGCCGCGTCTGGGTGCCCTGCATGAAACCGCGCCCGGTCAACCCCCCCGACCCCAGGGCGATCTTTGACTGGGTGATGTGATAGCCGGCCCCCAGCGGGTCGCTGGAGGGATCCAGAAAGGTGTCGATGCGGCGGAACTGGTAATCCTTCAGCAACTGCCAGTCCGTCCCGCGAGAGGCCAGAACCGCATAAATCAGCCCCACGCCCAGGGCGATCACGGCGGCAAAGTACAGCCAGTTAACCCCGGCCAGGAACATGATGAACGCGCCGCCGGCCAGCAGCATGATCGCCGTGCCCAGATCGGGCTGTTTCAGTACCAGCACCACGGGGATCAGGATCAGCGCAACCGGGATCAACACCCACAGCGGTTGCGAGGTGCGGGTGATGTCCAGCCAGTCGTAATAGGCGGCCAGGATCATCACCAGTGTGACCTTCATCAATTCGGACGGTTGCAGCCGCATGAAACCCAGGTCGATCCAGCGTTGTGCGCCCATCCCGACCTCACCGAACAGTTCCACCCCGATCAGCAGCATCAAGGCCCCGCCATAGGCCAGCCCGGCCATGTTGCGCCAGAACCAGATCGGGACCATGGCGACGATGAACATCGCGACCAGGCCCATGACGAAACGCTCAGCCTGGGGTTCCACCCAGGGGCTGAAGGATCCGCCGGCCACCGAATACAGCATCAGAAAGCCGAAGGACGCGATGGCGCAGAGCAGCAGGACAATGGGCCAGTTCAGGTACAGCAACTTGCGAAAGCCCGTGGGAACGGTCTTGAGATTGCTGGCCAGATAGCTCATGCGCGGCTGCTTTCGGCGGCCGGGGCATCCCGCCCGCGCAAGGGCATGGCCCGTTGCAATTCCTCAATCTTCTCGCGCTGGCTGGAGGGATAGCTGTCCAGGGGCGGCAAGGTGCCATGAAGCGCGCGCAACAGAACGTCCCGCGCGATGGGCGCGGCAACGGACGATCCGCCGCCGCCATGTTCGACCACCACCGCAGTGGCATAGCGGGGCCGGTCGAACGGCGCGTAGGCAACGAACAACGCGTGGTCGCGGCGTTCCCAGGGCAGGTCCTCGTTGCGGAAAACGCCGCGCGCGCGTTCCGCCTTGGTGATGTTGCGGACCTGGCTGGTCCCGGATTTTCCGGCCATCTGCAACCCGGCCGCCTCGACGCGGGATCCATAGCCGGTGCCGCGCCGGTTGTTGACGACGGCGAACATCGCCTTGCGTATGGCGGCCATGAAATCGGCCCGGATGTTCAGGGCCGGATCCTCGCGCATCGGTTCGGGCACGCCATCAATGGCGCGGACAACCCGGGGCACCACCGCCTTGCCAGAGGCGATCCGTGCCGTCATCACCGCCAGTTGCAGCGGTGAGGCCAGGATGAACCCCTGCCCGATGGATGCATTCAGCGTGTCGCCGATCATCCAGCTGGTGTCATAGCGGGTCTGTTTCCACTTGCGGGTCGGTGTCAGCCCCTCGGCCACGGCCGACAGCGGCAGGTCAAAGGCCGTTCCCAGCCCCAGCCGTCTGGCCATGTCGGTGATACGATCGATCCCCACCCGCTGGGCGATATCGTAGAAATACACATCGCAGGACTGGGCAATCGCGTCATGCAGGTTCATGTGCCCGTGCCCACCACTACGCCAGCAGTGAAAGCGCCTGCCCCCGGCGGTCAGGTGGCCCGGGCAATAGACGGTATCGCCCACCCCAACCACGCCGGCCTCCAGCGCGGCCAGGGCGGTGATCATCTTGAAGGTCGACCCCGGGGGATAGACCCCCTGCACCGTCTTGTTGGCGAGCGGGCGATAGGTGTTCTCGGTCAGCAGCCGGTAATCAGCCGATGAAATCCCCAGAACGAACTTGTTGGGGTCAAAGCTGGGTGCTGAGGACAGGGCCACGATATCGCCGCTGTCGACATCCATCACCACCGCAGCGGCGCTTTGCCCGGCCAGACGGGCCTGGGCAAAGTTCTGAATGCCCTCATCCAAGGTCAGTTGCAGATTGCGGCCGGCGGTGCCTTCGGTGCGGGACAATTCGCGCATCACCCGGCCGACAGCGTTGACCTCGATCTGACTGTTGCCGGCCTTGCCGCGCAACACGCCCTCCATCTTGGCCTCGATCCCGACCTTGCCGATCTGGAACTTGGGGATCTGCAGCAGGGGGTCCTTGTCTTCGGTGCGGGACAGATCATAGTCGCTGACCGGTCCGACATAGCCGACGATATGGGCGAAATCGTCCTGCATCGGATAGGCGCGGGACAGGCCCACCTCGGGGCGGATCCCGGGCAGGGCGGGGGCGTTGACCGCAACCCGGGCCAGATCGTCCCAGGTCAGCCGGTCGGCCACGGTGACGGGCACGAAACCGGCGCGCTGCTGGATTTCCTTGAGGGTCCGCTCGCGATCGGCGTCGGTCAGCGGGATCAGGGTGCTCAGCTGGTCCAGAACGGCCTCGACGTTGCCGGCATCCTCGCGCACGATAATCACGCGGTAGTTCTGGTCGTTGACCGCCAGGGGCGCGCCATTGCGGTCAAAGATCAGCCCGCGCGCCGGGGGCAGCAGCCGCATGTTGATGCGGTTTTCCTCGGCGAGCATCCGGAACTGATCGGCCTGTTCAATCTGAAGATGGCGCATACGCGCGGCCAGAAGGCCGGCAAAGCCCAGTTGTGCGCCGCCCAAAACCAGGGCCCGGCGGTTGATCCGGCGAAAGCTGAGGTCGATTTCCTTGGGGGGGCGCTTCACGTGCCGATCCCCCGTCCGAACCCGTCAGGCGGGGTATGGCGACGCAGGCCCAGCCCGAAATGCAAGAAGGCGGCCACCGCTGGATAGATCAGCGCGGTGACGGCAGCCCGGGCCATTTGGCTGTCCAGCGGGGGCTGGCGGACCAGGAACAGGACCTGCGCCGCCCAGAAGGCCAGGGCCAGGACGCCGATCAGCAGGGCCGCGATCAGCCATTCGGTCAGCGGGGGCAGCGGCCGGGTGCGCCGCCGCCGGCCCCGCAGGGTCTCAACCGCGATCAGAAGCAGTGCGGCCCACAGCCCCGGAGGCCGTTCCAGCAACAGATCGGCGGCCAGGAAAAGAGGTGCGATAAGCGCGACCGACAGATCCGCGGGACGGCGCATTGCCCAGGCCAGGGTCAGGGCCAGGATCAGGTCGGGGCGCGGCCAGTCGTTTGGGGCGGTGTTCAGCGGCAAAAGCGCCACAAAGACGCACAGCGCAAAAAGCCCGGCATACAGGCCCCGCGCCCGGGCCAGGGCTCCCCGGGCGCTCATGGCAGGGGGCTTTCGCGACGGGCCAGGGCCTCGGGCACTGGCGGCAGTTTCGTACTGATCAGGCCGCCCGTATCGGCGATGGGCGGGGCGCCGCGATAGCGCAGCACGCGCAGGAATTCCAGCCGCTCGTAATCGGCGGCCAGGCGCACCCGGAACCGGCCATCGGGGCTTTGCGCTACGGCCCCGACCAGCAGCCCTGCGGGAAAGACACCGGCATCGCCGGAACTGACCACTCGGTCGCCGGGGCGTACCAGTTCCGGGCTTTCCAGGAACTCGACGATCGGCAGGGCCGAGTTGTCACCCGTCAACAGCGCGTGTTGGCCCGAGGGCTGGATGGTGACGGGGATGGAACTGCCCGGATCGGTCATCAACATGACCCGTGTGGTTCGCGCGCCAACCCCGGTGATGCGGCCGACCAGCCCGATCCCGTCCATCGCCGCCCAGCCATCGCGGATCCCGTCGCGTTCGCCGACATTCAGCAAGACTGATTGCCGAAAGGGTGATCCGCTGTCGGTCAGGACCACGCCGGTCACATAGGTCAGCTTGGGGTCGAGGCGGACGTTGTTCAGATCCAGCAGTGCCGCGTTCTTCTGTTCCAGTTGCAGCGCGGCTTCTTTCCATTCGCGCATCTTCTGCAACTCGCGCCGCAATTCGCGGTTCTGCTCGTAAATGCGATGGTAAGACCGGAAATCCTCGACCATCTGGGCCATGACGGTAACCGGTGCCAGGGCCCATTCCAGCCGGGGCACCGTCGCATCGATCATCGCCATGCGCAGGCGTTCCACCCGAGGGCTGTCGATGCGCCAGATGACGAACAGGGCCAGCAGGCACGTCACCGCAATGCCGAACAGGATACGCCTGACCGGCCGAAAGTGATCTATGCCTCTGTCTGCATCCTGTGCCACGGTGGCCCCCCGGGGCGAACGCGTTAGGGTTTCAGCTGTCGTAGTCTATCACATGGCGGAGCTGATTTTCATACTCCAATGCCTTGCCGGTCCCCAGGGCCACACAGTGCAACGGTTCATCCGCCACGGAAATCGCCAGCCCGGTCTGTTCGCGCAGCGCCAGGTCCAGATCACCCAGCAGCGCGCCGCCACCAGTCAGCATCACGCCGCGATCGACGATATCGGCCGCCAGATCGGGGGGGGTGGCCTCCAGTGCGCTCATCACCGCCTCGACGATGGTCTGCACCGGTTCGGACAGGGCCTCGGCCACCTGGCTTTGGGTGATCTCGGTCTCCTTGGGGACGCCGTTCAGAAGATCCCGGCCGCGGATCTGCATCGAGGCCCCGCGCCCGTCATCGGGCATGCGCGCCGTGCCGATCGAGGTCTTGATCCGTTCGGCCGTGGCTTCGCCGATCAGCAGGTTATGCTGGCGCCGAAGATAGCTGATGATGCCCTCATCCATGCGGTCGCCGCCCACCCGGACGGACCGGGCATAGACGATATCGCCCAGTGACAGAACCGCAACCTCGGTGGTGCCGCCGCCGATATCGACAACCATGTTGCCGGTGGGATCGGTGATCGGCATGCCCGCGCCGATGGCGGCGCCGATCGGTTCCGCGATCAGCCCTGCACGCCGGGCCCCTGCCGACAGGACGGACTGGCGAATGGCGCGTTTTTCAACGGGGGTGGCGCCATGGGGGACGCAGACGATGATTTTGGGTTTCGAAAAGGTCGTGCGACGGTGCACCTTGCGGATGAAGTGCTTGATCATCTCTTCCGCCACGTCGAAATCGGCGATAACCCCTTCGCGCATGGGCCGGATCGCCTGGATCGACCCGGGGGTGCGGCCCAGCATCAGTTTGGCATCCTCACCCACGGCCAGAACCTTCTTGACGCCATCCTTGACGTGATAGGCGACCACCGAGGGTTCGTTCAGGATAACCCCTTTGCCCTTGATATAGACCAGCGTGTTGGCCGTCCCCAGGTCGATCGCCATGTCCGACGAGAAGAGACCAGAAAAAATACCCATGTGCCCGGCGCCTTGTGCTGCCCTCAGTTCTTGATGGCGAGTCGCGCCCACCTTGTTGGCGCGCTTATAAGGACGCCCGTGCCGGGAAGAAAGGCCCGAGGCGATCCCGGGGCGGCAAATCGCCCGTTCCTGCACCTGCGCGCGACTATATCGGTGCGAATATTAACCCGAAATTAATGCTGTCGCAGGACCATAGCCCCTTACCGGTCGATATGGGCCTGAGTTTTATCAAATTAAGGTGGTTTGGGTGGCTTTCTCCCTGCTCCGCATTGTCGTGCCTGTTTGGGTGGCTGTTCTGCCGGTCACGCTTCAGGCGGCCCCGGTGGATCTGTCCGCCTGGGTCGGCGAAGGGAATGGTCAGTGGCAACTGGCGGTCGGTGACAATTCCGTGCTGCAGCGGCGCAATGGCACGCCGAGCGTGTTTCACGATGGCAGCAACAGTCAGGGCCGGTCGCTGAAGGGCACCATCACCGTCGACACCAATGGCGATGACGATTTCATCGGCTTCGTTTTGGGCTACCAGGCCGGGGATCTGACCAACAGCGCCGCCGATTACCTGCTGATCGACTGGAAACAGCGGACGCAATCCCTGGGATCGCTGGGAACCGCGCAGGAAGGCCTGGCGATTTCGCGGGTTCAGGGCGTTCTGGGCGATGACGCCGGGGCCTGGTCCCATGACAGCACCGCCGGCGTGACCGAACTGGCCCGGGGTGCCACGCTTGGATCGACCGGCTGGGCGGATCGGACGACCTACAGCTTCGATCTGACCTTCAGCGCGACGCTGGTCGAGGTTTTTGTGGATGGCACCAGAGAGCTGTCCATCACCGGACAGTTCAGCGACGGGGCGTTCGGGTTCTACAACTATTCCCAGGCGCAGGTGCGCTATGCCGGGATCGTCGAGGATATCCTGCCGCCCGCGACTGTTCCTGTGCCGGGGGCGCTGCCGCTGCTGGGGGCCGGGCTGGGGATGATCGGCCTGATGCGCCGTTTCGGACGGTACGCTGCCGCTTGATCGCGGACAGACCCGTCCGACCGAAAAGGCCGGTACGACAGCAACGGCCCATCCTGAAGGAAACGGCCCCGCGTGATGCGGGGCCATTCGTTTTAGCTGACATCCTTGTAGCTGACCGGCTTGCCCGCCGCGCGCCGGACCAACAACCGGCTGAGGGCCGCGACATAGGCCCGGGCGCTGGCCACCACCGTGTCGGTATCGGCGGCGGTGCCGGTGACGATGCGGCCGTCCTCTTCCATCCGGACGCTGACCGTGGCCTGGGCATCGGTACCTTCGGTGACGGCATGCACCTGATAGAGCTGCAGGCGCGCGTTATGCGGCACCAGCGCCTTGACCGCGTTGAACGTGGCATCCACAGGCCCATCGCCCTGTGCGGTGACCTGATGGTCCGTGCCGTTGATGGTCAGGATCAGATCGGCTGATTGCGGCGCCTCGGTGCCGCAGATCACGCGCAGGAACTTGACCTGGATTTGGTCATTGGCGGTGCCGGTGGCGTCGGCCATCAACGCGATCAGGTCGTCGTCATAGACCTCTTTCTTGCGGTCGGCCAAGGCCTTGAAGCGGACGAATACATCCTTGAGCTGATTGTCCCCGGGTTCATAGCCCAGATCCTTCAGCTTGGCGCGCAGGGCCGCGCGGCCGGAATGCTTGCCCATCACCAGATTGGTGGCGGCCAGACCGATATCCTCGGGGCGCATGATTTCAAAGGTCTCGGCGTTTTTCAGCATGCCGTCCTGGTGGATGCCGGATTCATGGGCGAAGGCGTTCTTGCCGACGATCGCCTTGTTCGGCTGGACCAGAAAGCCCGAAACCGCCGCTACGCGGCGCGAGATATTGGTGATCTTGGTTGTATCGACCCCGGTTGAGAAGGGCATGATGTCATGGCGGACGCGCATGGCCATGACCACCTCTTCCAGGGCGGTATTGCCAGCGCGTTCCCCCAAGCCGTTGATCGTGCACTCGATCTGGCGGGCACCCCCGGCCACTGCGGCCAGGGCGTTGGCCGTGGCCATGCCCAGATCGTTATGGCAATGGGTGGCGAAGATCACATCACCCGCGCCCTCGACCTCGGCGATCAGGCGGCGGATCAGATCGGCGGATTCGACCGGGGCCGTGTAGCCCACCGTGTCGGGGATGTTGATTGTCGTGGCCCCGGCACGGATGGCGATTTCCACCGTGCGCTTGAGGAAATCCCATTCCGTGCGCGTGGCATCCATGGGTGACCATTGAATGTTATCGCACAGGTTGCGGGCATGGCTGACGGTCTGGTGGATGCGCTCGGCCATCTCGTCCATGGTCAGGTTCGGGATGGCGCGGTGCTGGGGTGAGGTGCCGATGAAGGTGTGGATCCGGGGCCGGGCGGCGTGTTTCACGGCCTCCCAGCAGCGGTCGATATCGGGCAGCTGGGCGCGGGCCAGCCCGCAGATCATGGCGTTCTGGCTGCGCCGGGCGATTTCCGACACGGCCTGAAAGTCACCTTCCGAGGCGATGGGAAAGCCGGCTTCGATGATGTCCACGCCCATATCGTCCAGCAGATGGGCGATTTCCAGCTTTTCCTCATGGGTCATGGTGGCGCCGGGGCTTTGTTCGCCATCGCGCAGGGTGGTGTCAAAGATCAGGACGCGGTTGGAATCCGTTGCGCTTGTCATCAGTTTTCATTCCTTGAAGGTCGTCTGGTTGCCCCTTGGGCGGTCTGCTTTGGCGCGGCACGTTTCCCCTGAGCGGTCGCGCCGAACGGCACGCTCAGAGGCGGCTAAGAAGCAGAAGCCCGGACAGGGGTTGGGCCGCGCGGGGCGCGGTCAGGTCCGGGACGTATGACAACAGCGTGGTCATGGCGCCCTTATACAGCCCGTCGGGTCGAATGAAAGCCTGAAATCGCCCCCCGGGCCGATCTGTGGCCCGCTTACTGCGCCTCTGCCGGGGGTGCGCCGGCGCGGTCATCGGCCTGGACCAGCACGCCATTGCGCCACTGGCCGGAGAGAACCTCACCCGAGGCATAGGTCAGGATGCCGGTTCCGCTGCGGATGCCGGCATCCAGGTCGCCTTCGTAGATATCGCCGGTTTCATAGGTGATCCGGCCATGTCCGGTGATCTGTCCGTCGCGCCAATCGCCGCGATAGGTCATCTCGCCGGGAATGGTCAGGGTGCCCTGGCCGTCGAACAGGTCGTTGCGGAACGTGCCCTCATAGAGCGCGCCGTTGGCATAGACCGCCTGGCCCTCGCCGTTGCGCAGCCCGGCCTGCCACTGGCCGTCATAGCTGTAGCCGTCCGGCGCGGTCAGCTTGCCTTGTCCGTGCTGCCGGCCATCGGCGAACCCGCCGGTATAGGTTACGCCATTGGCCCGCCTTGAGGTGCCCTGACCGTCGATGATTCCGGCCCGCCAGCCGCCTTCATAGCTGTCGCCGCCGGGATAGACGATGCGCCCGCGGCCATCGGGCTGGTTGGCGGCGAACCCGCCCTCATAGACCGTGCCGTCGGGATAGATCAGCCGGCCATGGCCCTGATGTTCGCCCGCCTCCCAGGCCCCGTCATAGAGATAGCCGTCGCCGCCCCGAAAGGTGCCCGTGCCGGTGCGCAGATCCGCCCGGAACGCGCCTTCATAGACATCGCCATTGGCATAGGTCATCTTGCCGTTGCCTTCGCGGCGGCCATCGACCAGCACCCCTTCGTAGATATCGCCGTTGACATAGCGGACACGGCCAAAGCCGGACATCTGGTCCTCGACCCAGCCGCCAGCATAGCTGAACCCGTCCGACATGGTCAGGGTGCCGGTGCCGTTGCGTTTGTCGGACCGCATTTCGCCCTGATAGGTGGATCCGTCGGGGTAGGTGATGCTGGCCTCGCCGGTGCGCAGCCCGTTCAGCCATCCGCCTTCATAATGATACCCGTCGGGCCGGGTCCAGGTGCCCTGGCCGTTGCGGGCGTTGTCGCTGAAATCCCCCTGATAGACCGAGCCATCGGGGTAGCTGGCCGTTGCCGGACCGTCGAGCGCGCCTGCCTGCCAGGTGCCGATGATGTCGGTGCCGTCCTTCAGGGTGACCTTGCCCTGGCCCTGGGGTTCGCCGTTCACGAAGGCGCCCTCATAGACGGATCCGTCAACGAAGGTGGCCACGCCGTGCCCGGACCGTTCGCCGGCAACCCAATCGCCATCGTAGGAATAGCCGTTGGGCAGGGTGTAGCGCCCGCTGCCATCGGGTTTGCCGTCGGTCATCTGGCCCTGGTAAACGCCGCCATTTGGATATTGCTGGGTGATTTCCGCCCGCGTGTCCTGTGCCGCCGCAAAGCTTGCCCAGCCTGTCAGCACCGCTGCCGCCAGTCCTGCCGTGTTCCACCGTTTCGCCATTCCGCCCGCTCCCTGTTGGCCGAGAGTAGTCTCTGTCGCCAAAGGCCTATGCGATTAGGCAAGAAACGGCAACGGGGCCCTCGGTCGGGGTTTACCTTCTTGTGCCCCGAGGTCAGGTTGGCAGCGCGGAACAAAGGAGAAGATGCGATGCAGACACGTCGGATGGGTGCACAGGGACCAGAGGTTTCGGCCGTCGGGATCGGGGCGATGTCGTTTTCGGATTTTTACGGGCCGACGACGGATGAGGCGTCGATGGCGATTCTGGACGCCGCAATGGATCTGGGGATCACCCATATCGACACATCGAACATCTATGGCATGGGGCGGTCGGAAACGGTGATCGGGCGCTGGCTGGCGGCCAATCCCGGGGCCCGTGACCAAGTCTATCTGGCGACGAAGGCCGGCATTTCCCGCAATGCCCGGGGTGAGCGTTGTTTCGACAACAGTGCCGCGCACCTGACCGGCGAGTTGGAGAAAAGCCTGCAAAAGCTGGGCACGGACGCGGTGGATCTGTTCTACGTCCATCGCCGCGATTCGTCGGTCGAGATCGAGGAGGTCGCCGAAACCCTTGCCGGGATCGTGAAATCGGGCAAGGCCAAGGCGGTGGGGTTCTCGGAAATCGCCCCGACCTCGCTGCGCCGTGCGGCGGCGGTGTGTCCTATCGCGGCGGTGCAGTCGGAATATTCGTTGGCCACGCGCTTTGTCGAACTGGGGCTGGTTGAGGCTTGCGCTGAAACGGATACGGCGTTGGTGGCGTTTTCACCCGTGGCGCGCACCCTGCTGACCGATCGGCCGATGACGCCCGAGCGGGCGGCGGAGCTGCCCTTCTGCAAGGACAATCCGCGCTTCATGGGCCGTAACCTGACGGCCAATATCGCCGCGACCGAACCCTTCCGCGCCTATGCCGCCGAGATCGGTGAACCCACGGCGGCTCTGGCCATTGCCTGGTTGCTGACCCGGGGCGATCATGTCCTGCCGATCCCAGGCACCCGCAGCGTGAACCACCTGAAGGAACTGGCGCGCGGCGGTGAGATGATCCTGACGCCGGATCAGGTTGCCCGGATCGAGGCGATCCTGCGGCCCGGCTGGACCCATGGGGATCGCTACTCGGCCGAGCAATGGATCGGCCCCGAGCGCTTTTGCTGAAGCCCGCGCTTCCCCCCGATCCCCCGGCGCCGTAGAGAGGGCCAACCGCAGGAGGCCACCCATGTCCGAACCCGAAAAGATCCGCCTGACCCTGGCCCAGATGAACCCCCGTGTCGGCGATCTGGACGGCAATGCCGCGCTGGCCACTGCCGCCTGGCATGAGGGGCGGGCCGCCGGTGCTGTCCTGGTGGCGATGCCGGAGATGTTCATCACTGGCTATCAGATCCAGGATTTGGTGATGAAACCGGCCTTCATCACGGCGGCCATGGCGCGGATTGACCGGCTGGCCGAGGATTTGGCCAAGGATGGGGCAGATGGGCCGGCGCTGGCCATCGGCGGGCCATGGCTGGCCGAAGGCAAGCTTTATAATGCCTATCACATTTGCCACGAGGGCCGGGTTGTCGCGCGCATTTTCAAGCACGAATTGCCCAACAGCGCGGTCTTCGATGAAAAGCGGCTTTATGATCCCGGTCCGATTTCCGGCCCGTTCCGGCTGGGTCCGATCCGTATCGGCAGCCCGATCTGCGAAGATGCCTGGCATGGGGATGTGGCCGAGGCCCAGGCGGAAAGCGGTGCCCAGATCCTGCTGGTGCCCAACGGATCCCCCTATCACCGGGGCAAACGCGACCTGCGCCTGACCCATATGGTCGCCCGGGTGATCGAGACCGGCCTGCCGCTGATCTATCTGAACATGACCGGCGGGCAGGACGATCAGGTGTTTGACGGCGGCAGCTTTGGCTTGAACCCCGGCGGTGTGCTGGCCTTCCAGATGCCGGCTTTCGATGAGGCGATCACCCATATCGACCTGCGTCACGGGCAATCCGGCTGGCGGATCGAGGATGGTCCGCGTGTGGATCAGCCCGATGACTGGGAACAGGATTACCGGGCCATGTGTGTGGGCCTGCGCGATTACCTGAAGAAGACCGGGTTCTCCAAGGTTGTGCTGGGCCTCTCGGGGGGGATCGACAGTGCCCTTGTGGCGGCCATTGCCACCGATGCGCTGGGGCCGGAGAATGTGCGCTGCGTTATGCTGCCTTCGCAATATACCAGTCGCGAAAGCCTGGAAGATGCCGCCCAGGTTGCCGCCAATCTGGGGGTGCATCTGGATGAGGTGCCGATCACCGGCCCGCGTGCCGCCGTGACCGAGGCGCTGGCGCCGCTGTTCGCGGGGCTTGGGGCCGATCTGACCGAGGAAAACATCCAGTCCCGCCTGCGCGGCGTGATCCTGATGGCGCTCTCCAACAAATTCGGGGAAATCCTGCTGACCACGGGCAACAAATCTGAGGTCGCGGTGGGCTATGCCACGATCTATGGCGACATGGCGGGGGGCTATAACCCGATCAAGGATCTCTACAAGACCCGCGTGTTCGAGACCTGCCGCTGGCGCAACCGGGTCCATCGCGACTGGATGAAGGGGCCGGCCGGCACGGTGATCCCGCCCCGGGTGATCGACAAGCCCCCCACGGCCGAGCTGCGCGAGGATCAGAAGGATGAGGACAGCCTGCCGCCCTATGAGCATCTCGACCGGATGCTGGAGGCGCTGATCGACGACGAGAAATCCGTGTCAGAGGTGGTGGGCATGGGCTATGATCGCGAGATTGTCGAAAAGATCGAGCGGCTGATTTACAACAGCGAATACAAGCGCTTTCAGTCCGCGCCGGGCCCTCGCCTGACCCATCGTGCCTTCTGGCTGGACCGCCGTTACCCCATCGCCAATGCCTGGCGGGATCGGGGGTAGGGGCTGCACTGGACGGGGGCGCCTGCGGGTGATCGTTTGAGGGGGGGGCTTTGCGGGGGACGGAGCGGCCGTTGGACAGAACTGTCACCAACCCCCGTCGGCGCGGAAACAAGCCCGCAGGGCGCCGCGCATCGACGGGCCGCCCCCCGGCACGGCGATTGGCTGTCACAGTCGCGAACCTCAGAGGTCGCGCTGCCACGGCCACCATAAAGCGCACCCGATCCGGCCTTGGATCGCCGCACCGCGGCCCGTCGATGCGCGGCTTGGTCTGGTGTTTCAGTGTCAGTAAAGCCCTCAACCCATCATTCGTTAACGAGCGTACAGGCTATTCTTCGGGGCTGTTGGTATCGGGCCTTTGTACAGAGAACCGACATGTCATTTTCCAAGCCGCTCGTGCAAACGGATGGTGGCTTTCGGATGGCCCATATGCCTTCCAGACAACGTCGCCACTGGCATCCCGCGTCAAATCGGGTATGTGAGACGGTGATCCGCTGACCAGACCACGCGCCGCCCCGGCCCAGAGAGATACCCATCCGCCCATGCCCGATCTCGATCTCATCCGCAATTTCTCGATCGTTGCCCATATCGACCACGGGAAATCGACGCTGGCCGACCGGCTGATCCAGCTGACCGGCACCGTTGCCGCCCGCGACATGCAGGAACAGCTGCTCGACAGCATGGATATCGAGCGCGAGCGCGGCATCACCATCAAGGCCAACACGGTGCGCATCGACTATCCGGCCAAGGACGGCAAGACCTATGTGCTGAACCTGATCGACACCCCTGGCCATGTGGATTTCGGCTATGAGGTCAGCCGCTCGATGCAGGCGGTTGAGGGATCATTGCTGGTGGTCGATGCCTCGCAGGGGGTTGAGGCCCAGACCCTGGCCAATGTCTATCAGGCCATTGATGCGGATCATGAAATCGTCCCGGTCCTCAACAAGGTCGATCTGCCGGCGGCGGAACCGGATCGCGTGCGCGAACAGATCGAGGATGTGATCGGTATCGACGCCAGCGATGCGGTGGAAATCTCGGCCAAGACCGGCCTCGGCATACCGGATGTCCTGGAGGCCATTGTGACCCGCTTGCCGGCCCCCAAGCAGGGGGATCGCGATGCGCCACTGAAGGCCATGCTGGTGGACAGTAAGTATGATCCCTATCTGGGCGTCGTGGTCATCGTCCGGGTTATTGATGGCGTGCTGAAAAAGGGTCAGCGCATCCGCATGATGAAGACCGGCGGCCTGTATGACATCGACAAGGTGGGGGTCTATAAGCCGGCCATGGTCGATGTCGAGGAACTGGGGCCGGGCGAGATTGGTTTCCTGACCGCGTCGATCAAGCAGGTCCGCGACACCCGCGTCGGTGACACGATCACCACCGAGAAAAAGGGCACCGAGGCGCCCTTGCCGGGCTTCAAGCCCTCGGTGCCGGTGGTGTTTTTTGGCCTTTTCCCCGTGGACAGCGCCGAGTTCGAAGACCTGCGCGATGCCATCGAAAAGCTGGCCCTGAACGATGCCTCCTTCAGCTTCGAGATGGAAACCTCGGCGGCGCTTGGTTTCGGGTTCCGCTGTGGGTTCCTGGGCCTGCTGCACCTGGAAGTGATCCGTGATCGCATCGAGCGTGAATACGATATCGAGCTGATCACCACCGCGCCCTCGGTGGTCTATCACGTCTTCATGAAGGATGGTGAGGTCCGCGATCTGCACAACCCCGCCGACATGCCCGATCTGACCTATGTCGATCACATCGAGGAACCGCGCATCAAGGCGACCATCTTGGTGCCGGATGAATATCTGGGCGATGTGCTGAAACTGTGCCAGGACCGGCGCGGCATCCAGCAGGATCTGACCTATGCCGGCACCCGGGCCATGGCCGTCTATGACCTGCCGCTGAACGAGGTGGTCTTCGATTTCTACGACCGGCTGAAATCGGTGACCAAGGGCTATGCCAGCTTCGATTATGAGATCATCGGCTATCGTCAGGACTATCTGGTCAAGATGTCGATCCTGGTGAATGACGAACCGGTGGATGCCCTGTCGATGATGGTGCACCGTGATCGTGCCGAGGGCCGCGGCCGGGTGATGTGCGAGAAGCTGAAAGAACTGATCCCGCGCCACATGTTCAAGATCCCGATCCAGGCGGCCATTGGCGGCCGGGTCATCGCCCGGGAAACCCTGTCGGCGATGCGCAAGGATGTGACGGCCAAGTGTTATGGCGGCGATGTCACCCGCAAGAAGAAGCTGCTGGAAAAGCAGAAGGCCGGCAAGAAGAAGATGCGCCAGTTCGGCAAGGTCGAGATCCCGCAGCAGGCGTTCATCTCGGCGCTGAAGATGGACAACTGAGAACGGGGGAAACGAGGCCTTTCTGTCCTTGATCCCTTCGGCGCGGAAAAAGCCCGAAGGCTGCCGGACCTGCCCGCCCAGCCCTTATGACCGGTGTCCCAGTGGTGAAAAGGTGGGCGAATGGCTTGGGTTCGGGGCTGTGCCCATGGCAAAGCTGGACGCAGGGGGGGCGATTCCGCTAGCAAGGGGCAGGTTTAGCGGTTTCATGGGGCCAGGCATGAGCGGATACACGATCACTGTCGCACAGCAAAAGGGTGGCAGCGGCAAAACCACCCTGACAGCGAATATCGCGGCTGAATTGGTCGCGCGCGGCAAGCGTGTGGCCCTGATCGACAGTGATCCCCAGGGATCTCTGGGGCGTTGGTTCATGATGCGCCGTGAACGGCTGGGTGATACCGAGGGGCTGGAATTCGCCACCTCCAGTGCCTGGGGGGTCAGCTATGAATGTGACAAGCTGCGCCGGGATCACGATTTCGTCTTTGTCGACACGCCGCCCAAAATCGACAGCGACCTGAAGCCGGCGTTGCGGGCCTCGGATCTGGTGGTCGTGCCGGTGGCCACCAGCCATGTCGATCTCTGGGCCACGGAAAGCGTTCTGGAAATGGCGGATCGCCTGTCAAAGCCTGTGCTTCTGGTCCTGAACAGGGCCGCGCCCCGGGCCCGGCTGACCGAAGAGATGATGACTCTTCTGGATGAAACCGGTGCACGGCGGGCCCAGACGGTGCTGGGCGCCCGTGTTGCCTATGCCGAGGCGATGGGCGAGGGGCTGGGCGTTGCCGAGCGCCCGCGCGCGGCCACCGCTGCAACCGAGATTCGCCGATTGGCGGATGAGGTGATCGCGGCCCTGTCATAGGCTTCAGCCCTGATCAACAAAGTCACGGCCCATAAAGTCACAGACACAAAAAAAGGGGCGTAGGCCGCCCCCTTTCGTGTGCAGCGGTTGGGCTGCTTATTCGACGGTCAGGTTGATGGCGCTTTCACGCCCGTCACGCCCGGCCTGAAGCTCGAAGCTGACCTTCTGGTTGTCCTGAAGACCTTGCAGGCCCGAACGTTCGACGGCGCTGATATGAACGAAAACGTCCTTGCCGCCGCCATCGGGTGCGATAAAGCCGTAGCCTTTAGTAGTATTGAACCATTTCACGGTGCCGGTAGGCATAATCCCCGTGTCTCCTGTCTTAGTCTCCTGCCCGCGGAAGTGCGGCAGGTTGGCGCCAGCCAAAGCGGTATCGATAGAACTGACGGGCCGAAAGACGGCGACAGGGGATCGAAGTGCGGTAACGGTCGCGCGCCCTTTCTATGCGCAGGAAAAGCGAGTCGGCGCAAGAAATTTTGGGAAACCCGGTGGTTTTGGGCCTGTACTGTCAGATCATTGCCCAATCTGTGAACGTAAAGCGCTGTGGCGGCGGCGAATGGCGCGTTTGGTGATCACTTTGTGGTGTTGAACCTGGGGGGCGGGCCATGGGATGGCGTCCTGTCTGGGGGTAGGCGCGCAGCAACGGGCGATGCGTTGCATTTAGGCTGGGGTATGCCTTCGGAAAGGGCGCGCGCGGGATGACGTTGCGCCAGTCTTGGGGCAGGGGGCATGGCCTGGTCCCTGCCGCTGCTGGGCGCGCCCAGGACTGGACAGCGCAGTTACAGGGCGATGCATCTTCAAACGCCCGGCTGCGGCGCGGGCCAGAATGTAGGATGGGGTGAGAGGCTGGACAACGACCCAAGCGGGGCTCGTTACGGCTGCTTCCTTCCGGACCTGACCGGGTTGGCGAGGTGCCTGCCCGCGCCAACCTCTCACCGGTTATGTAGCTGTGTGTGCCCGGGGTTTCAAGGGTGGTGTCCGGGTTCCCAGGTCCAGGCGAAACAGCCCATGGCCGGATCCGGATTGGCCGACCCGCTCGATCCGGCGCCCGGATCCGGCGGCATGCTCGGCCCTGGCCCAGGGGGCGCTGCGAACGGTGACGACGGCATCGACTGGGGTAAAGTGCCAGAACGCCCGCAGCGGCAGGGGCAGCGGGCCGGTGGCATGGACATAGGCGCCCAGGGTATCACGCAGCCTTTCGGGGGCGGTGCCCAGGCGCGGACACTCGGCCAGGGCGGGAAAGCGCCCGCCGCCCCCGGCGCGGAAGGTGTTGGTGGCGGCGGCGAACCGATCCGAGGCCCGGACCGGTTGGCCCTGGAACCGCAGGTTGCGGATCCGCGCATCGCCCCGGGTCCGGGGGTGGGACGTGCCGTCGGGCGCGAACCAGCCGCGCCGGGTCAGGTCGATTTCATAGGTCACGCCGTGGATCTGTTCGAAGTTGTAGCTGGCGGCCTCGGCATAGGTCAGGGCGATGTCGCGGTCCCCGGCAGACAGGCGGGCATAGCCGGCAACGCCGCGTTCCAACCACAGCCGCAGGATCTGACCGTCGATTTCAAGCACTGTGACCGCATCTGGAAAGGGGGCCAGCTCGGCCAGATGCCCCCGGCGCAGCGGTCCGGCGGGCAGATAGGTGAAGGCCACAGCCCCCCCCGCTTCTCCGGCCTGAAAGGGCGCAACGGCCGACAGCAGTGGCAGGCCGGCCTTCTGGACCCCGGGCATCGCAGCGGCGCGCCACATCTGCGCATCGGCGACGATCTGCAAGGTCCCGGCGGGGCAGGCCAGCGGGAACAGCCCGCTCAGGGGCGCGCGCAACTGCGCAAGGCTGGTTCGCGACGCGCGCCGGGTTTGCAGGTGATCCCGGCGGGTCAGGGCCAGGATGTCCCGGGCCGCGGGTGTGTCGCCCACGGGGCGTAGGGCGACCTTGGCGTCGGCGACCTGCCAGCCCCGATCGGTGTCCCGGGTCAGTTCCAGGTCGATCACGCCCAGATCGCTGCCCAGGGATCCAGGCATGACCGCCGGTGTTCCGGCCAGCCGGCCCAGCCGTGCCGATACGCCGGGCAGGCCCAGATAGTCGGTGCCGGGCAGGCGGCCATGGCTGTGCCCGCAGATCACGGCATCGACCTCGGGCAGGGCGGCGATGCCAAGGGCGCAATCCTCATCTTCGTCGTGCGGGGTCGGGGTGCCGATACCGCTGTGGCACAGGGCAATGACCAGATCGGCACCGGCCCCCCGGGCGTGATTGGCCCAGTGGCGCAGGGCCGGCAGCATGCCGCGCACTTCCAGCTGCCCGGCCAGCATATCCCTGTCCCAGATCATGATCTGGGGCGGGGTGGCACCGATGACGGCCACCCGGATCGGTACGACGCGTCCATCCTCCAGGGCGATGTCGCGGCTGAGGATCGTGTAGGGCGGCAGGAAGGGGGTGTCCTCTTGCGGGGCCGCCCCCCGCCGGCGCAGCACATTCGCACAGACATAGGGAAAGTCGGCGCAGCCCAGCCAGCGGTTCAGCACCTCCAGCCCATAGTTGAAATCGTGGTTACCCAGGGTTGCCGCGTCATAGCCCAGGGCGTTCATCGCGGCAAAAAGGGGATGGGCCCCCGCCGCGCGGCCACTGGCCAGATGATCGGCCATCTGGGTGCCCTGCAACAGATCGCCGTTGTCCAGCAGGATCGATGCCGCGCATTCGGCCCGGGCCCGGCGAATCGTCGTGGCCAGCCGGGCCAGCCCGATGCCTGTCGTTGGCCGGTCGCGATCGTAATCATGGGGCCAGATCTGGGCATGCAGGTCGCTGCTGGCAAGCACACGCAAGCGCCCCCGGGCGGGGGTCACGGGCGGCCTGGCGGCAGGAGTGGTCACATCAGCCTCATCGGTTTGTATCCGAGATGTGTTGGATTGTGCGGCAGGTTGCAACCCGTTGCGCTGCGATTGGCCCCGGCGCGCGTCGGTTGGGGCTGCACAAGCGGGAAGGTGCTGGTCCGGTCTGGGAAACTGCGGCCCAAGGCGTTAGGCAGGCGGAAAGGGCCGGCAGGATAACAAGAACATGATGGAAACGGACGATCAGGTTACTTTCGGCGGGTCGGATCTGGATCGCGCGGCGCATCTGCGAATGGATCCCGACCGGTTGGCCGAAACGCTGGCCCGGGCGGATACGCGGGTCCTGCCGCTGTGGCGGGGCAAGCCGCTTTTGGCCGAATCGGGCCTGACCCTGGGATGGGTGCCGGTCGGGTCGCCGGGCCTTGAACTGGGGGAACCCCCGGTGTTTCTGGGCCTGGACGATGCCGGTCCGCGCTTCGCCATGGATCTTTCCGCCTGGCAACCGGCCGAATCGCCCGAGGGCTTGATGGATGCCTTTGCCGATACCTCTGTGCAAAGGCATCCGGATCTTCCCACCGGCACCCGCTTTGTAGAATTGCGCGGCATTATGACCCAGCTCAGCGCCCGTGAGGCGGAACTGGCAGCCACGGCGCGTGCGCTGACCGCCTGGCATGGGCGCCATCGCTTCTGCGCCAATTGCGGGGCACCGACCGAATCGGCCCGGGGGGGCTGGCAACGGGATTGCCCGGCTTGCGGTGCGGCCCATTATCCGCGGACCGATCCGGTGGTGATCATGCTGGTCACCCATGGCAACAGTGTTCTGATGGGCCGGTCCCCGGAATGGCCCGAGGGCATGTATTCGCTGCTCGCCGGGTTTGTCGAGCCGGGGGAACCGATCGAAGCCGCCGTCCGCCGCGAGGTGTTCGAAGAAGCGGGAGTTCGGGTCGGCGAGGTTCGGTATCTTCTGAGCCAGCCCTGGCCTTTCCCCGCCTCGCTGATGCTGGCTTGTCGGGGCGATGCGACCAGCACCGCGATCACCCTCGATCCTGTGGAACTGGAGGCCGCGCGTTGGGTCAACCGCGAGGAGATGATGACGGTTTTCGCCGGCACCCACCCCGAGATGACCGCCGCCCGCCCCGGATCCGTGGCGCGCCACGTGATCGGCTTGTGGCTGGCTGATGCCCTGCCCCGGGACTGAAAGGGGGGCGGGCGATGAAGCTTTGCGCTGAACAGGACCTGCCGCTGCCTCGTGGCGCGGCTTTCCCGCAGGTGTCGGATATCGACGCATTGCTGGCCCAGATGCAGGGCCGGCATTTGCGGATCCGGCGCGTGGCCCCGGCGGGATTGCGGCCCGAAGACGCGCCCAAATGGACGGGGATCGGGACGTTGCGCGGATTGTCCCGCCGTTTCGAGATTGCGCTGACCGCGATGTACCCACCCGAAGGCTATGATCTTGCAGGGCAATCCGAAGACCTGCGGATCCGTGCCCATGTGGATCTGGCGGACACGGCGGCCGGGCACTGCCGCATGACAGTAACGGCGGACCTGTCCGCCACCAGCCTGAGCGGACGGATCCTGATGCAATCGCTGCATTTTCTGCGCGTGCCGCTGGAGGTGCGGCTGGGCGCGGTGCTGGCTGTTTTGGCCGAACGCCTGGCGGGGGACGGTGGCGGCGTTCAGACCTGCCGGTCTTCGCCACGGCGCGGATCGGCCGGGTAGGTGCCCAGAATTTCCAGCATCGAGGTGAAATAGGCCAGTTCCTCAAGTGCCCGGGCGACGGGGGGGTCCTCTGGATGGCCCTCGATATCGGCGTAGAACTGGGTGGCGGTGAAGCTGCCGCCCAGCATGTAGCTTTCCAGTTTGGTCATGTTCACGCCGTTGGTCGCGAAGCCACCCATGGCCTTGTACAGCGCGGCGGGAATGTTGCGGACGCGGAAGACGAAGGTCGTCATCATGCCGGCCGTGCCCCGCCGCGACATGTCCGCTTCGGGGGCCATGATCAGAAAGCGCGTTGTGTTGCGGTCGTGATCTTCGATATGGGCCGCCAGCGTATCCAGCCCATAGATTTCACCGGCCAGGGGTGCAGCCAGCGCTGCGCGGTGCCTGTCATGGCCTTCGGTGACTTCGCGGGCGGAGCCGGCGGTGTCGGCCCCGACGACAGGTGCGATGCCGTGTTCGCGCAGAAAACCCCGGCATTGACCCAGCAGAACCGTGTGGCTGACGGCCTCGGTGATCTCGGACAGATCGGTGCCGGGCAGGCCCAGCAGGTTGATGTGCACGCGGACGAAGGCCTCATCAATGATGTGCAGGCCGCTTTGGGGAAGCAGGCTGTGAATATCCGCGACCCGGCCATAGGTGCTGTTTTCCACCGGCAGCATGGCAAGATCGGCCTTGCCGCCGCGCACGGTTTCGATAACGTCTTCGAAGGTGCGGCACGGCACCGCCTGATAATTTGGCCGGGCGTCACGGCAGGCCTGATGGGACTAGGCGCCGGGTTCCCCCTGAAAGGCGATACGGGTCATGGTTGAATGGTCGCTGTTAGTGTTCCGGTCTTGCAACGCTTGCTCGCGGGCGGCTTGTCGGGCGAACTACACCTTGATGCGGGGCAGGGGAACCCGCTAGATACGGCAAACTCGGAATAACGGGGCATGGCAATGCTTGACACGATGACGATGACGAAGACGGTGGGTGCGCTGTGCGGCTCACTTCTGGTGTTTCTGCTGGGGGGCTGGCTGGGAACGGCCCTTTATACCACAGGTGGTGGGCATGGTGAGGGGGCCGAACAGGCCTATGTCATCGAAACCCTGGATGTCGGGGGGGGCGGCGAGGCCGAGGAACAGGTCGATTTCAACGAATTGGTTGCCACGGCCAGTGCGGCCTCAGGCGAACGCGTGTTCAACAAGTGCAAGGCCTGCCACAAGCTGGACGGCACCAACACCACCGGTCCGCATCTGGATGGGGTGGTCAACCGGCAGAAGGCTGCGGTTGGCGGTTTCGCCTATTCTGATGTGATGAACGGGATGAGCGGCGATGTCTGGACGCTGGACAACCTGAACCATTTCCTGGAAAGCCCGCGGAGCTACGCCCCGGGCACCAAGATGAGCTTCGCCGGCCTCAAGAAGGTTCAGGATCGGGCTGATCTGGTGGCTTATCTGGAAACCATCACCAACTGATTGGCGGTCTGACCGTCGGGAAGCTTTGGGGCCGCCTTTTTTCGGGCGGCCCTTGTGTTTGGTGAATTCCCTTTGGTATCATGATCTTGTGCTGGTCGCGCCGCTTCACGCGGAGTCACGGGCGCGAAATTAGGTCAAACGTGGCTTGATCTCGGGACTCGGGGGCTTTTAGCCTAGCACCTTGTAAGAAGCAGCTGTCATCCGGAGACACATATGACGCCCAGTCTGGACGCGATCGACCCGATCCTGGCGCGGCGCAGGGCCCGTGGGATCGTCGCGGTGGGGATCGTGGCGGCCACGGCCCTTTTTGCGACCCCTCAGGCCATGGCTCAGGGTGGGACTGTCACCTCACACGGGATTTCGACCTTCGGGGATCTCCGGTATCCGGCGGATTTCGCCCATCTCGACTATGTGAATCCCGATGCGCCGAAGGGGGGCGAGATTTCGATCTGGGCCTCTGGGGCCTTCGACAGCATGAACCCCTACACCCAAAAGGGCCGTGCGGCGGGCCTGTCCTCGGTGTTCTTCGAATCGATGATGACCGGCGCCGCCGATGAGATTGACACGCTCTATTGCCTGTTGTGCGAAAGCCTGACCTATCCCGGCGATCGCAGTGAGGTGGTCTTTACCCTGCGCGAGGGAATCACCTTTTCCGATGGCACGCCGATGACGGCCGAGGATGTGGTGTTCAGTTATGAATTGCTGCGCGACAAGGGCCTGCCTAGCTATCGCGCGCAGTTGCAGCGCAAGGTTGAGACCGCCGAGGCGTTGGATGACCGCACGGTGCGCTATGTGTTCAAGACCGATCTGCCCACCCGGGATCTGATCCGCGATGTTGGCGGGTTGCCGGTGTTCTCCAAGCGGTTCTACTTGGAAAACGATCGTGATTTCGAGGAAAGCACCCTGGAACCGTTGCTGGGATCGGGCCCTTATGTGCTGGGGCGCATGGATGTGGGGCAGACGGTGGTCTATGATCGGGATCGCGATTACTGGGGGGCGGATCTGCCGATCAACCGTGGGCGCAACAATTTCGATTCAATCCGCATTGAATATTACGCGGATTACAATTCCGCCTTCGAAGGCTTCAAGGCCGGCACCTACACGTTCCGCAATGAGGCCAGTTCGATCTTCTGGGCGACGGGCTATGATTTTCCGGCTGTCGTCAGCGGGGTGGTCAAGCAGGCTGAGTTGCCCAATGGCAACAAGGCAACCAACCAGGCCTGGGTGTTCAACCTGCGGCGCGAGGCGTTCCAGGATCCCCGGGTGCGCGAAGCCATCGGGATGATGTTCAATTTCGAATGGTCGAATCAACCGCTGTTTTATGGGCTTTATGACCGGGTAAACAGTTTCTGGGACAATTCCTATCTGGAGGCTTCGGGCCTGCCCGGCGATGCGGAAATGGCGATCCTGGAACCGCTGGTTGATGAGGGGTTGCTGGATCCGCGTGTCCTGACCGAGCCACCTTACGGCCCGCCGGTTTCGGGCGCGCGTCAGTTGGACCGGGCGAACCTGCGGGCGGCCTCGGATCTGCTGGATGCGGCCGGCTGGCTGGTTGGCGATGACGGGATGCGCCGCAAGGACGGGCAGGTGCTGAGCGTCGAGTTTCTCAATGACAGCCAGACCTTCGACCGGATCATCAACCCCTTTGTCGAGAACCTCAAGCGGCTGGGGGTGGATGCCCGTCATACGCGCGTCGACAATGCCCAGCTGGAAAGCCGGGAACGTCCGCCCAGCTATGATTTCGACATCACCAACGCCTTTCTGGCCACCAGCTACATCCCGGGCACGGAGCTGCGCCAGTTCTTTGGCGCGGAAACCGCCGATGTGGATGTGTTCAACAAGATGGGCCTGAAAAGCGAGGCGGTGGACCGGCTGATTGATGTGGTGCTGGATGCCGACACCCAGGAAGAACTGGATGTGTCGGTCAAGGCGCTGGACCGGGCGCTGCGCTCGATCAAGTTCTGGATCCCGCAATGGAACAAGAACGTCCACACGGTGGCCTATTACGACATGTACGAACACCCGGAAACGTTGCCCCCCTACGCCTTGGGTGAGCTGGATTTCTGGTGGTACAACGCGGAAAAGGCGGCGGATCTGAAAGCCAAAGGGGCGTTCTGAGCCGATGGGCGCCTATATCCTCCGCCGGGTGCTGCTGATCATCCCGACGCTGATCGGCATCATGCTGATCAACTTTGCCATGGTGCAATTCGTCCCCGGCGGCCCGATCGAGCAGATCATCGCCAATCTCGAAGGATCGGGCGATGTGTTCCAGACCATCGGCGGGGGCGGCGATGCCGGCAGCGGGGGCGGCCAGATGGGCGGTGACGACCGCTATATGGGGGCGCGCGGTCTGCCGCCGGAATTCATCGCCGATCTGGAACGTCAGTTCGGTTTTGACAAGCCGCCCTGGCAGCGGTTCCTGCAGATGATGTGGGATTATGCGCGCTTCGATTTCGGCGAAAGCTATTTCCGCTCAATTTCCGTGGTTGATCTGGTGGTGGAAAAGCTGCCCGTCTCGATTTCGTTGGGCCTGTGGTCCACCCTGATCGCCTATCTGATCTCGATCCCGCTGGGTATCCGCAAGGCGGTGAAGGACGGCTCGCGCTTTGATACCTGGACCTCGGGGGCGATCATCGTCGGCTATGCCATCCCGGGGTTCCTGTTCGCCATCCTGCTGCTGGTGCTGTTCGCCGGCGGATCCTATTTCAAGTGGTTCCCCCTGCGCGGCCTGACATCGGATGGCTGGGAAGACCTGAGCCTGCTGGCCAAGGTGGCCGATTATTTCTGGCACATCGCGCTGCCGGTGCTGGCCTCGACGATCTCGGCCTTTGCCACCCTGACGCTGCTGACCAAGAACAGCTTTCTCGAAGAGATCAAGAAACAGTATGTCATGACCGCCAAGGCCAAGGGGCTGACCGAGGGCCGGGTGCTTTATGGCCATGTGTTCCGCAATGCCATGCTGATCGTCATTGCCGGGTTTCCGGCGGTGTTTGTCTCGGTTTTCTTTGGTGGTTCGCTGATCATTGAGACGATCTTTTCGCTGGATGGGCTGGGCCGACTGGGCTTTGAGGCGGCGGTCAGCCGGGATTATCCGGTGATCTTCGGCACGCTTTATGTCTTTGGGCTGATCGGGTTGGGCATGGGGCTGGTGTCGGATCTGATGTATGTCTGGATTGACCCCAGGATCGATTTCGAGACACGGGAGACCTGAGATGGCCAGTGTCGATCCCAAGGCCGCCCCGCGTGGTTTCCTGTCGCCACTGAACCGGCGGCGCTGGCGGAACTTCAGGGCCAATGGGCGGGCCTATTGGTCGCTGCTGATCTTCTCGGTGCTGTTCGGCCTGTCGCTGTTTGCGGAATTCATCGCCAACGACAAGCCGATCCTGGTCAGCTATCATGGGGAACTGTACACTCCGATTTTTCGCTTTTACCCGGAAACCCGCTTTGGCGGCGATTTCCAGACCGAGGCGGTTTACCGCGACATTGAGGTGAAATGCCTGATCATCTCGGGCGGGCAAGAGGCTTGCTGGGATGATCCCGAGGGCGTGATCGCCGAGGTGCACGAGACCGGCCAGCTTGGCGGGCAGGCGGTGGACAAGGGCTGGATGCTCTGGCCGCCGATCCCCTACAGCTACACCACGATCAACGACATTCAGGGCACTGCGCCCTCGGCGCCCGATGGCGATCACTGGCTGGGCACGGATGATACGGCCCGTGATGTCGCGGCGCGGGTGATCTATGGGTTCCGCCTGTCGGTGCTGTTCGCGCTGGTGGTGACGGCGCTGACATCCATCATCGGGATCACGGCCGGCGCGGTGCAGGGCTATTTCGGCGGCTGGGTCGACCTGATCTTTCAGCGGATCATCGAGCTGTGGGGATCAACCCCCAGTCTCTATATCATCATCATCGTTGCCGCGATTTTCCAGATGGGGTTCTGGTTGCTGGTCTTTCTGATGGTGCTGTTCGGCTGGACCGCGCTGGTTGGTGTGGTGCGGGCGGAATTCCTGCGGGCGCGGAACTTTGAATATGTCCGTGCGGCCCGGGCGCTTGGTGTCGGCAATGCGGTGATCATGTTCCGCCATGTCCTGCCCAACGCCATGGTGGCCACGCTGACCATGCTGCCTTTTGTGATCACAGGCACGCTGGGATCGCTGGCGGCGCTGGATTTTCTGGGCTTCGGGCTGCCCTCATCGGCGCCCAGCCTGGGGGAGTTGACGCTTCAGGCCAAGCAGAACCTGCAGGCGCCGTGGTTGGGCTTCACCGCGTTCTTCACTTTCGCGATCATGCTGTCGCTGCTGGTGTTCATCTTCGAAGGGGTGCGCGACGCTTTTGACCCCAGAAAGACCTTCGCATGAGCCTGCTGGACGTTCGGGATCTGCGCATCGGTTTTCGCCAGGATGGCAAGCTGTCCGAGGCGGTGCGCGGCGTGTCCTTCACCGTCGAAAAGGGCGAAACCGTGGCGCTGGTCGGCGAATCGGGGTCCGGCAAGTCGGTGACGGCCCTGTCCAGCGTGGCCCTGTTGTCCGATAGTGCCGAGATCACGGGCTCGATCACCTATGCCGGGCGGCAGATGATCGGCGCCCCCGAGGCCGATCTGCGCAAGGTGCGCGGCAATGACATCAGCTTCATCTTCCAGGAGCCGATGACCAGCCTGAACCCCCTGCACACGCTGGAAAAGCAGATCGGCGAAAGCCTGCGTTTGCATCAGGGGCTCAGCGGCGATGCGGCCCGGGCGCGGATCATCGAGTTGCTGGAAAAGGTCGGGATCCACGACCCGGAAAGCCGGTTGTCGGCCTATCCCCATCAACTGTCGGGCGGTCAGCGTCAGCGGGTGATGATTGCCATGGCGCTGGCCAATGGCCCGGATCTGCTGATTGCGGATGAGCCGACGACAGCGCTGGACGTGACCATTCAGGCGCAGATCCTTGAACTGCTGATGGCGTTGAAGCGCGATGAGGGGATGAGCCTGCTGTTCATCACCCATGATCTGGGCGTTGTGCGGCGTTTCGCAGATCGGGTGTGCGTGATGAAGGGCGGCGAGATCGTCGAAAGCGGGCCGACCGCGGCGATCTTTGCCGATCCTCAGCATCCCTACACCCGTGCCCTTCTGGCCGCTGAACCCAAGGGCCGCCCCGATCCGGTGCCCGAGGGCGCGCAAGAGGTGGTGTCCTGTGATAAGCTGCGGGTCTGGTTTCCGATCACCGCCGGGTTCCTGCGCCGTACTGTGGGCCATGTGAAGGCGGTGAATGCCGCGACGCTTTCGGTGCGGCAGGGGGAAACCCTGGGGATCGTGGGCGAAAGCGGGTCGGGCAAGACGACGCTGGCCCTGGCCCTGATGCGGCTGTTGTCTTCGGAGGGGCCGATCACCTTCATGGGGCGCGACATTCACCGGCTGAAGACGCGCCAGTTGCGCCCGCTGCGCCGGGATATGCAGATCGTCTTTCAGGATCCCTACGGGTCGCTCAGCCCGCGGATGAACATCGGCCAGATCATCGCCGAGGGCCTGGGCGTGCACGGCGCGGAACCGGGCAAGGACAAGCACCAGGCGGTCACCGATATCTTGACCGAGGTGGGGCTGGACCCGGCCATGATGCACCGCTATCCGCATGAGTTTTCCGGCGGTCAACGCCAACGGATCGCCATCGCCCGGGCCATGGTATTGCGCCCCAAACTGGTGGTTCTGGATGAACCGACCAGTGCGCTGGACATGACGGTGCAGGTGCAGATCGTTGATCTTCTGCGCGAATTGCAGGCCCGCCATGGGCTGGCTTACCTGTTCATCAGCCACGATCTGCGGGTGGTGCGGGCCCTCAGCCACAAGGTGGTGGTTATGAAGCAGGGCGATATCGTCGAGGCGGGCGAGGGCGCGCAGGTTTTCGATGCCCCCCGGGCCGACTATACCCGCGCGCTGTTGCAGGCCGCCTTCAACCCGGCGCCCAGAGCGGCGGGGGCCGTGGTGGCGCCAGGGTGATGGCGCCAGGATGACGGGGCCGGCGTGGCCAGCCCCGGCGCCGCGTTAATGCGACAGCAGAACCGGCAGGCCGATCCCCCCCAGCAGATCCCGGGTCGCGCCGCCCAAGATTGCCTGGCGAAAGCGCGAATGCCCGTAGGCGCCGGCGACGATCAGGCTGGCATCCACATCCTTGGCATGATCGCTCAGAACCTGGGCAATGCTGGGATGGGTCTTGGGCAAAAGCGCCACCTCGGCCTTCACCCCATGCCGATCCAGCATTGTCGACAGCGACCGGCCCGGCCCGGCCTGATCGGCATCGCGTTCCAGCGGGTCGATAATGGCGATATGGCAGCGCTCGGCCGCCCGGAGCAGCGGCAGCGCGGCACGCACGGCGGCCATCGCCTCGGCGCCGTCGTTCCAGCCGATGACAATGCGCTTGCCGAAGTCCTGGGGCAATCCAGTTTCGGGCATGACCAGAACCGGGGCATGCCCGCCAAACAGCGCGGCCTCAAGGATCAGTTCGTCGCGGGGCAGGGCCTCGCCGACATAGGGGGCGGGCAGCACCACGAGGTCGGAAAACCGCGTGGTGCGAGCGACGACATCGTGCAGCGCGCCGAACTGGGCAACAACTCCATTCACATCGTTCAGCACCTGTTCGCGGTCCACCGCCTCTTTGGCGCTGCGGGCCAGTTCCTGTGCCAGATCGCGGGCGACATCCAGGCTGGGCTGGGGCACGATGGCCTCGCCCCCGGCGAAGAAATAGCCCATCTGCACCTCGTCCACGCCCAGGGCGAGAAGTTCGAGATGCGCATCCAGCCTGCGCGCCAGATCCGCCGCCGAGGCAACCTGCCCCGCCACTGCTTTCGGATCCGCCAGGATGGTCGTTACCGTTCCGAAACCCATTGTCTTTACTCCCAGCTGAGTGCCTCCAGCCTCCATCGTTCCGACCGGGGATGTGATGACATAGATCAAGCCAACCCATGGGGCCGTCGCATAGAAACCGGTTGAACAGCAGAGTAGCAGCCGGATGGGGTAATCGGCCACCTGAATCGTCGGTTCCCGGGCGTGCGGTGGGCGATTAGACAGGGGGTGTCCCGGGGGCTATCATCCCAGCGGCGGGCCCGACTGGGCCGGGGGCCGGAAGGAAGGGCGACAAATGGGCAGACTGACCGGGATTGGGGCCGGATGCACGGCTGCATTGCGCACCAGGCTGGCGCTGATTCCGGGGCGCGGCCCAAGGGGGGTCTGGCAGTGACGATGGCCGAGGATATGGGCCGGCCCTCACCGGTGGCTTGCGGGGCCTGCGTGGTGGGGCTTCCGCCCGCCTCCGCGTCTGCCGCCCCCCTGTCCGAGGCCCGGCTGGTCCTGTCGGTGCCGGGCATCCACTGCACGGCCTGTATCGCGACGGTGGAACGGGTTCTGACGGCTGTTCCGGGGGTTCATGGCGCGCGGGTAAACCTGACCCTGCGTCGGGCTTCGGTTGCGGCCGATCCGGGGGTGGGTGCCGATGATCTGATCACGGCGCTCGACCGATCCGGCTATGAGGCCCATGAACTTGACCCTGGCACGATCGAGGCGACAGGAACCGATCAGGCCGGGCGCGATTTGCTGATGCGGGTCGGTGTCGCCGGGTTCGCCATGATGAACGTGATGTTGCTGTCCGTCGCCGTCTGGTCAGGGGCCGAGAATGCGACGCGCGATTTGTTTCACTGGCTGTCGGCGGCCATCGCACTGCCGGCCATCGTCTTTTCCGGCCAGCCCTTTTTTCGCAGTGCCTGGGGGGCGCTGCGCGGGCGGCGGCTGAACATGGATGTGCCGATCGTTCTGGCGATCGTGCTGGCGGCGGGAACCTCGCTTTACGAAACGGCCCATGGCGGGGCGCACGCCTATTTCGATGCCGCGATCACGCTGACCTTCTTTTTGCTGGCCGGGCGGTTTCTGGATCACCGGACACGGGCGGTGGCGCGCTCGGCCGCAGCCGAACTGAGCGCGCTTGAGGTCCCCCGGGCGATCCGCCTGCAGGACGGGGTGCGTGAAACGGTGGCGGTGGCCGATCTGTCGGCGGGTGATCGGATTGTTGTGTTGCCCGGCGGACGGATGCCGGTGGATGGGATGATCGAGATCGGCGAGAGCGAACTGGACCGATCCGTTCTGTCGGGCGAAACCCTGCCGGTTCTGGCCCGCCCTGGGATGATGGTCAGCGCCGGCGAGGTGAACCTGACCGGTGTTCTGACGGTGCGGGCGACGGCGGTGGGGCGCGATACGTCGCTGCACGCGCTGGCCGATCTGGTCGCGGTGGCCGAAAGCGGGCGGGCGCAATATTCGTCCCTGGCTGACAAGGCGGCCAAGCTGTATGCGCCTGGGGTTCATATCCTGGCGCTTCTGTCCTTTGCAGGCTGGTTTGTCGCGACGCGGGACATGCGGACAGCGGTGAATATCGCAGCGGCGGTGCTGATCATTACCTGCCCGTGTGCATTGGGCTTGGCGGTGCCGGCTGTGACCACGGCGGCCTCTGGGCGTTTGTTCCGTCAGGGCTTGCTGTTGAAGAACGCCACCGCGCTGGAACGGCTGGCAGAGGCGGATCTGGTGGTGTTCGACAAGACCGGGACGCTGACCTCCGGGCTGCAACTGGTGTCCGATCTGACCGAGATGACCGCCGATGATCGCGCTGTGGCCCTGGCCTTGGCCGAGGCCTCGTCCCATCCCCTGTCGCGTGCCCTGGCCGAGGCCTTACGTGCCACAGGCGTAAACGCGGCTGCGCTGAACGGGTTGGAGGAAATCCCGGGTTCCGGTGTGCGGGCGCGGTTGGGCGATGCCGAGATCCGCTTGGGGCGGGCGGATTGGACCGGGGCCACGGAGACAGAGGCAGACATGCCCTCGGCGGCAACCTGGCTGAAACTGGGCGATGGCCCGGCCCGCTGTTTCGCTTTTTCGGACCGGATCCGGCCGGGGGCCGCCGAAGCGGTGACCGGGCTGCGCACGCGGGGGCTGCGCGTGGTGCTGCTGTCGGGGGATGCCCCGGTCCCGGTGGCGGATCTGGCGGCCAAGTTGGGCATCGAGGAATGGCAGGCCCGGGTCAGCCCGGTGGACAAGGCCGACACCATTGCCGCGTTGACCGGGCAGGGGCATCGGGTGCTGATGGTCGGGGACGGGTTGAATGATACGGCGGCCCTGGCGGCGGCCCATGTCTCGATTTCACCAGCGACGGCGCTGGATGCGGCGCGGGTGGCGTCGGATATCGTGCTGCTGGGCAATGATCTGTCGACCATCGTGCCAGCACGCGATGTAGCGATCCGGGCGGTGCGGCGTATTCGGGAAAATTTCCAAATCGCCACCTTCTACAATGTGCTGGCCGTGCCGCTGGCCGTGGCCGGGCTGGCCACCCCGCTGATTGCAGCGCTGGCTATGTCCAGCTCGTCGGTGACGGTATCGCTGAACGCGCTGCGGTTGGGGCGGGTGGGCAAGGGCTGATCTGCCGCCCGGTCCGCGTTGTGTCTTCCGGTATAGGGCATGATTTCTACGCAAACGCCCGGGACGGTTTGACCATCCCGGGCGTTTGCGTTGATCGGCGCGGGGCCTGCGCGGCTCAGGGGCTGATCGTGGTGCAATCCTGGTCGCGGGCCGTCAGCCGTTGGCAGGCCAATGATGCAGATCTTTCGTTCATCCCCAGAAACGTGGCGGCAAAGCCCTGAGGGCGCCGTTCCACGTTGCGCCGGGCGGAATCGAGGGTTTCGATTTCCAGAAGCGCTGTTTTTAGCAGAACCCGTTCCGCCTCATAGCGGCTGCCGAACAGACCGATATCAATGCCCCAGCCCCCGGTCCCCGCAGCGCGGGTCACGGTGATCAGATCGGCGCCAAAGGCAGCGCTTTCGATGGCCGGCGCGTTGACAGCGTCTGCAGAAGAAAAGGTGATGACGGCTGGCCGGGGTTCGGGTGTCGTGTGTACTGCGGCGGTGATCATCGGTTCTTCCGGTGCCGCCATGGCCTGGGCGACGACGACCTCTTCCGCCGGGGCCATATCTTCGGTCTCGTCGATTGTGCTGATCGCCTGGTCCAAAGCCGTATCCGTCAGAAGCGGGCGGGCGGCAGGGACGATTGACGCGGTCAACACTGTCCCGTCGGCTTCGGTTGTGAGGGATGTGGCGGTGGGCAAGGCGGCGGTTGAGGCAGCGGTTGCCAGTTGCACCTCTTGCAGGGCTTCGGTCACATCGCTGGCGATGGCCGCAGCCAGACTGGCCACTTGGGATGCGCTGTCGGTGCTTCGGCGCGGTGCCGGGCGGGCACTGGATTTGGGTGTCAGGCTGGCCACGGCGGTTGGTTTGCTACCCGTTTTTCCGACATAAGCGGGTTTGCGCGGTTTGACGACGGCCACCCGCGACGGGGCCCGCTGGAACCCCATGTCGAGCAATTCCGCCACCCGCTTGTTCCGTGCCGCAGTCGACGCGCCGCCGAAAACGGTTGCAATGATCCGTTCGCTGCCGCGTTCGGCCGAGGCCACCAGGTTGAAGCCGGCGGCATTGGTGTAGCCGGTCTTGATTCCGTCCGCGCCGCGATAATCGGCTAGGAAACGGCGGTTGGTATTGGCCACTGTCTTGCCACCGGCATCGGTCGTGCGGCGTGAGAACAGATTATAGTAGGCGGGATAATCATAGAACAGGTGCCGGCCCAGCGTGGTCATGTCGCGGGCGGTGGACAGATGCCCGGCCTGGGTCAGGCCATGGGCGTTCTTGAAGGTCGTGCGGGTCATGCCCAGGGCTTTGGCGGTGCGGTTCATGCGCGCAGCAAAGGCCGATTCGCTGCCCGAGATTGCCTCGCCGATGGCGGTGGCGGCGTCATTGGCCGATTTCACCGCTGCCGCCCGGATCAGATCGCGCAGGGCAATGCGCTGCCCGGCCTTCAGATAGAGTTTGGAGGGGGGCTCGGACGCTGCGTGTTTCGAAATCTTCACCTTGGTATCCAGTGAGATTTCCCCGTTTTCCACGGCTTCGAACGCGACATAGAGTGTCATCATCTTGGTCAGTGATGCCGGATGCAGCCGGGTATCGGCATTGCGCGAATGCAGCACATCGCCGCTGCGCGCGTCCACGACCATGGCGGCATAGGGCGCTGCCGTGACCGCCCCGGCCAGTATGGCCGATACAACCAGCGCTGCCCCGAACAGGACGATTGTTCCCAGTCGTTTCATGATGTACCTGCCTTAAATGTAGTCTGCTCTGCTGCCGATGTTTCGGTCAGTCTGGTTGCCTGTTCCCTAAGATTATCATGACAGGTAAAATTTGTCAGAAAAAATCAGGCCTTTTTCCCCGGAAGATCCGGTCGGGAAGATGTCGAGGTCCGACAGCTGCCGCCCACAAGATCTGTGTCAGAGCTGTTGCAGCAAGGCGGCAAGCCCCCGCAGATCGTCCAGACGCTTGAACCGGGCATGTCCGTCCGGGGCCTCGGCATGTTCCAGGGCCCAGGCGTAATCCTGCGGCACCAGTGCGGCCCAGCCTCCGGCGTCAAGCACGGGCAGGATGTCGGATTTCATCGAATTCCCGACCATCAGCGCGCGCTCCGGCCCGTCGCCCAGCCGCTCGAAGATAGCGCGGTAGACCGGGGCGGTTTTGTCGCTGACGATCTCGACAGCGTCGAACAGATCCCCCAGCCCCGATTGGGCCAGCTTGCGCTCCTGGTCCAGAAGATCGCCCTTTGTGATCAGGATGATACGGTGGGTGCCTGCAGCCGCTTCAACGGCAGTGCGGGCATGGGGCATCAACTCGATCGGGTGGGTCAGCATCTCCTGTCCGGCCGCGATGATCTGTTGGATGATGGCGGCCGGAACGCGCTGATCCGTGACCTCGATGGCGGTTTCGATCATCGACAGCACGAAACCCTTGATCCCGAATCCATAGCGCCCCAGATTGCGGCGCTCGGCGTCCAGCAGACGTTCCATCAGGTGGTCGGGGTCCGCGTGGTCGCGCAGGAATTCGGCGAATCGCTCTTCCGTCATGCGAAAGAAACGCTCATTATGCCAAAGGGTGTCATCAGCGTCGAAGCCGATTGTTGTCACTTTCGCCATTGAAACCGTCCTTTGCCGCCGTGCACAGGCAGAACCGCGTGCTGCGCGGCCGAGCCCCCTTTTTCAGCCCCCCTTTTTCAGCCCGTCCTTGCCGCATATAGTGTTGCGGCACGCGCGCCAAGTGACGACCGACGGAGTACTGCTGTGACCTTGATTTTGCCAACGCTCTCGAATCCGCCGCATGGGCCGGAGGGCGAAACGGGCATCGTGACCAAAACCCGGTCCCGCACGCAGCGGCCCCCGCTTTACAAGGTTTTGATCCTGAATGACGATTATACGCCGATGGAATTCGTCGTCCATGTGTTGGAACGGTTCTTCGGACTGACCCACAGCCAGGCGTTTGAACTGATGCTGGTGGTGCACAAGAAGGGTGTTGCCGTGGTCGGTGTGTTTTCCTTCGAGATCGCCGAGACCAAGGTCGGCCAGGTGATGGATTTCGCCCGGCGCCACCAGCATCCGCTGCAATGTACCATGGAAAAGGAATGAGCGGCGGATCTGGGGGCGGGGTCTGGCGATGAATGACCGTCTTGATCATGTCCTGGCCACCGGGGCGCTGGATCTGCCGGAGGCGGGCCGCTGGCTGGTCTTCGGTCTGCCGGGGCATACGGGGGCGGCCTGGCCCGACCCGGAACGGATGACCGTGGTACAGGGGTTTGCCCCGGATGCGGTGGCGTTGCGCGCAGCGGGGATCGAAACCGTGCCGGCCCTTCCCGATGCACAGGAGGCGGTGGATCTGGCCGTGGTCATCCTGCCTCGGGCCCGTCTGCGGGCCCGGCTGTGGATTGCCCAGGCCGTGGCGGCGCTGGCGCCGGGCGGGTTGCTGGTGGTCGACGGGGCACGGACGGACGGGATTGATTCGCTTTGGCGCGACTGTCGGGGCCGGCTGGACGGGGCGGCCAGTGAAAGCAAGGCCCATGGGCGGGTGTTCTGGGGCCGTCCGGCGCAGGGGTTCGACGATTGGCTGAGGGCGGCAGCAGCGCTGCCGCGGGTCGATGGCCTGTCTGTTGCCCCCGGGGTGTTCTCGGCCGATGGCGTGGATCCGGGATCGGCCGCGTTGGCGGCTGCCCTGCCTGCGCGCTTGCCCGCTCGGGTTGCCGATCTGGGTGCGGGCTGGGGCTGGCTGTCAGCGCAAATCCTTTCGCATGAAGGGGTTGAACAGTTGGACCTGGTCGAGGCGGATCATCTCGCGCTGGCGGCTGCCCGTCATAACATCCGCGATCCGCGGGCCCGGTTCCACTGGGTCGATGCCTTGTCCTGGTCGCCTGATGCGCCTTTGGATACGGTTGTCATGAACCCGCCGTTCCATGCTGGCCGCGCCGGCGATCCCGGGCTTGGGGCGGGGTTCATCCGGGTGGCGGCCGATGCGTTGGCCCCGCGCGGCGAGCTTTGGCTGGTCGCGAACCGGCATCTGCCCTATGAAACCCCTCTCAGGGACCGGTTCGCAGAGGTCGAAGAATTGCCCGGCCCCGCCGCCTTCAAGATCTTCCGCGCTGCCCGGCCCCGCCGGCCCCGCCGGTGATCCCAGCTTTCAGGAGGAAGCCCAATGTCCTTTTCAGTGAGCGGTCGCACGGCGATCGTGACCGGCGCGGCCCATGGCCTTGGTCTGGCCGTCGCCCGCCATCTGTCCGATTGCGGTGCACGTGTCATGTTCGCCGACATGGATGAGGATCGCCTGAAAGAGGAACTGGGCGATGTGTCGGAAAGTGATGACATCGCCTATTTTGCCGGGGATCTGCGCGAGAAACTGACCCTGGCCAACCTGATGTCGGCCACGCTGGATGCGTTTGACCGGGTGGATATTCTGGTCAATGCCAGTCGGCAGATGCAACTGAGCGATCCGTTGGATGCCGGCGACGAGGCGGTGGAACAGCTGCTTCAGCAGAACCTGATGACCAGCCTGCGCATGTCGCAACTGGCCGCGAGGCGGATGATCCAGCAGGTTGAAGAGGCAGGGGATGACGAAGCCCGCCCCGCCGGAACCATAGTCAACCTGTCCTCGATTGCGGCGCGCCGGTCCCATCCACGGCTGCTGGCCTTTTCGGTGTCGGCGGCGGCGGTGGATCAGATGACCCGCTCGTTGGCGCTGGCGCTGGCGCCCCATCGCATCCGGGTGAACGGGATCGCCTGCGGGTCGATGATGTCCTCCAGCCTGAAGAATGTGCTTAAGGAAAACAGCGATTATCGCGGTGACATCATGGAAAAGACCCCCTTGCAGCGTATCGCCAACGCCGCCGAGATCGCCGAGACGGTGCAATATCTGGCCTCTGAGGGGTCGGGCTTCATGACCGGGCAGATCCTGACGCTGGATGGCGGGCGCACCTTGCTGGACCCGGTGACCGCGCCGGCGCATTAAGGGGGGCTGTGGCTGGCCCGCTTCGGTGCAATCAGCCGATCACGGGTAGCGGGCAGCGCAGGCCGCCTGGGCATTGGGCAGGGCGGCCTGCAAGCTGGCCTCGCGCTGGCGCAATTCGGCCAGCTTGCGGCGCTCGGCTTCCATGTCGATGGCCTCGGGGACGCGGACGTAATCGGTTGTGCTGTCCCCGCAAAAGCGCAGGTTGCGGCTGTATCCCGTGCAATAGCCGATCCCCCATTGGAACGGGGACGGTTCAAGCCGATAGGCATAACCCCGGCGGATATTTTCCTCGGTTTCCGTGATCAGTTCCTGAACATTCGCGATATCACGGGTGACAGGCCGCAGGCAGCGGTCCTGCGCGGTGGCGCAGCCGGTAACGACAAGAAGCAGGCCAAAGCAGATCAGGCGGCGCATGGGGTGTCCTTGGGTTGGGTTGGGCCATCATGGCCGCAGTGCTGGCCAAGGTCAATTTGGCACGCGCTTGCCCTATGGTCAGTGCCGGCCCGGGTGGCAGGTCGCCGCAGGGTGGCCCGCCTGTCTGGTTGCTCCGGGTTCGATTTGCTAGGGAACCCGCAACACGGCCAGAAAAGAGCGACCCGATGACAGATGCGACGACCCAGAGCACGGATTTCAGCGCCCGGAAACAGCAGGCCTCGGCTTGGTTTCGAATCCTGCGCGACCGGATCGTCGCCGCATTCGAGGACCTTGAGGATCGCCAGACCGAGGGCCCGCTGGCGGATCGCCCCGCTGGCCGCTTCGAGGTCAGCGAAACCCGGCGCAGTGCCGAGGATGGATCCGATGCCGGCGGCGGATTGATGAGCGTGATGCGCGGCGGGCGGGTGTTCGAGAAAGTCGGGGTCAATGTCTCAACCGTCTATGGCACGCTGGGCGCGCGGGCCCAGGCGGCAATGGCGGCGCGGAAAGACCTGGATTTGTCAGGGGATCCGCGCTTCTGGGCCTCGGGGATCAGCCTGGTCGCCCATATGCAGAACCCGCACAGCCCGGCGGTCCACATGAACACCCGCATGTTCTGGACCCCGGCGGCCTGGTGGTTCGGGGGCGGCGCGGATCTCAACCCCTGTATCGAATACCCCGAGGATACGGCGGCCTTTCATGCCGTTCTGCGCGGGGCCTGTGATGCCCATGACCCGGCTTATTACGCCCGGTTCAAGGCCTGGGCGGATGACTATTTCTACATCCCCCACCGCAAGCGGGCGCGGGGTGTCGGCGGGATTTTCTTCGATGATCTGAACTCGGGCGACTGGACGGCGGATTTCGCCTTTACCAAGGCTGCGGGCGAGGCCTTTCTGCCCGCTTTCCTGCCGATCACCGAGAAGCGACGTGCGACGCCCTGGTCCGAGGCGGACAAGGATGCCCAACTGGTGCATCGCGGGCTCTATGCGGAATATAATCTGGTTTATGACCGGGGCACGAAATTCGGTCTGGAAACCGGTCATGATGCCAATGCCGTTCTGATGAGCCTGCCGCCCATGGCCAAGTGGGTTTAAGGCCCGTTGCGCAAACCGGGGACCGGTGGTTTGCGCGTCTCGAACAGGCGGTATCAAACGCCTGAAACACGTCGCGTGCATGCGAATGAAGGTCTGGCGCGTGTCCTGTCCGGCCGTGGTTTCAGATCAGGGGTGTCAGGCGGTGCCGGGCATCGTCTGGTCGCCGCCCAGATTGATCACCTGCCCACCGGCAGCCCGAGCGTCGCTGGGATCGTGAGTGACCAGCAGCACCGGCAGGTTCCGTTGCCGGACCAGGCCAAAGACCATGTCCTGCATCCGGCCGCGCAGATCGGTGTCCAGCCGGGAAAAGGGTTCATCCAGCAGCAGGGCCTCGGGCTCGGCCAGCAAGGTCCGGGCCAGGGCCACCAGCGCTTGCGGGCTGTCTTTTCGGCCAGGACCCGGGCCACGGCATCGGCGGTATCGGCCAGCTTGACCTGTTCGACGATCACGCCGTGATCCTGGGACAGGCGCTGGCCTGCCCAGACGATGAAGGCGTTGGGCGGTGTCCTCAGCCCCTGGTCTTAGCCCTCGGTCCGGGCCAGCCCCATCAGCGCGTAGGTCACCTGGGCAGCCGTGAAATCTGAAACCGTGCTGGCCGGTGTCGGTGCCAGTTCCACCACATCGCAGCCGATCATCCGCCGCCCCTTCAGCGCATGTTCCACCAGTCGGATCGCCTGCCAGAAGCCCAGCCCCCCCCGGCACCGGCGTGCCCGTAGCCGGCATCACCGAGGGATCCAACCCATCGACATCAAAACTGACATAAACCTGCTGCGGGAAGTCCGATGGCAGATCAACGGCATGGATCGCGCCTGTCACCAGATCCTCGCCATCCACGGCAAACACGCCCAGCCGCTTGCGGGCCAGGGCCTCTTCGCTGGAAAATGCCCGCACTCCGAAAGACGCGATGGGAATGCCATCCTCCTCGGCCAGCAAGCGCATGACCGAGGCATGGCTGTGACGTTCCCCCTGATAGGCCAGACGCAGGTCGGCATGGGCATCGATCTGCAGGATCCCAACCGGGCCCTCAGCCGCTGCCACAACCCCACGCACCGCGCCATAGCTGAGGCTGTGCTCGCCCCCCAGGGTCACTGGAATGCGGCCATCGGCCACAGCGGCCCGGGTGCGCGCGGCGATCCTCTCCATCACCTTGGGCAAGGGACCGTCGCAGTCCACCGCCGCCTCGGTCACGATCCCAGCGGCACAGGGTTCCGCCCCGCGCCACAGGCGCTCCAACTCGGCGCTGGCGGCCAGAATCGCCGCCGGTCCACCCGCCGTGCCAGCGCCATAGGAAACCGTACGCTCCAGCGGCACCGGGATCACGCGGAACAGGGCCTGCGCCGGGTCAGTCTCGGCGGTGCTCAGCTCGCCACTCAGAAATTCGGGGTAAACCTGGGTCATGACAGCCGGTTCCGAAAATCGCCATAATCGAACTGACGCACCATGCGTAGCGCATCCGTGTCAGAGTTCCACACCGCCAAGGCCGGCAGCGGAACCCCGTTGAACGTGTTGGTCTTGACCATGGAATAATGCGATTGGTCAAGGAACGCAAAGCGATCCCCCACCGAAAAGGGCCGGCCAGGACGGTAATCACCAATCACATCACCGGCCAGACAGGACGGCCCGCCAAAGCGCAGGGGTGGCCCATCCTCGACCTCACCCAGCAGATCCGGGCGGTAAGGGGCCTCGATCACATCAGGCATGTGGCAGGTGGCCGAGATATCGCAAATCGCCAGATCGACATCGTTATGGGGGAGATCCAGAACTTCGCCCACCAGAATGCCGGTGTGGATGGCAATCGCCTCACCCGGTTCCAGATAGACCTGCACCCCATGGCGCGCGCGGATCTGGCGGATCAGCGCCACCAAACCATCACGGTCATAATCCCCCCGCGTGATGTGATGCCCACCGCCCAGGTTCAGCCAGTCCATCTCCGCCAGCCAAGGCGCAATCTTCGGCTCGACCGCCGCCCAGGTGCGGGCCAAAGGCTCAAACCCCTGCTCACACAGGGTGTGCATGTGCAGCCCCTCAACCCCCGCCAGATCCTCGGGCGTGATCTGCGAGACCGGGGTGCCTAGCCGCGAACAGGGACCAGCCGGATCGTATTTCGCGTTCCAGCCCTCGGAATGCTCGGGGTTGATCCGCAAGCCCGGACTGACCCCATGGCCCGCCACGCGCGCGCGCTCCAGATCGGGACGAAACCGACGATACTGGCCCGGGCTGTTGAAGATCACATGATCCGACAAACGCAGGATATCCGCCATTTCGGCAGGCTTGAACCCGGCCGAAAACGTGGCCACCGCACCGCCAAACTCTTCCCGGCCCAATCGCGCCTCATAGAGCCCCGAGGCAGCCGTCCCCGCCAAATGGCGCATGACCACCGGGGCCAAGGCGAACATGGAAAAGGCCTTCAGTGCCAGAAAGATCTCCGCGCCAGAGCGTTCCGCCACATCCGCCAGAATGCGGCAGTTGCGCTCCAACTGAACCTCATCAACCACGAAACATGGCGAAGGCACCCGCCCCAGATCGAAACGGGCAAAGCGATCCCGGCTGTCAGCGGCAATATCCATGGCACTCCCTTTCCACCGGGTCCCGGAGCGGCCCCAACGGGCCGCGACCGGCGCGAAGGGGGCTCGATGCCCCCGCCCGCGCCGCGCCCGTTAGAACGAAACCGGCCCGTCCAGTTCCTCAACCTGCCAAGGCAGACCCTGCGTATTCAGCATGTCCATGAAGGCATCGGGATCCAGCTGTTCCATGTTCCACACACCCGGCGCCCGCCAGATCCCCTGAACCACCATCGCCGCCCCGATCATCGCCGGCACACCGGTGGTATAGGCCACCGCCTGGCTGCCAACTTCGCGATAGCAGTCCTCGTGATCACAGATGTTGTAGATGTAATAGGTCTTCTCCCCCGATCCATCCCGCGCCGGACCCGTGGCAATATCCCCGATACAGGTCTTGCCCTTGGTCAACGCGCCCAGATCACCCGGATCAGGCAGCACCGTCTTGAGGAATTGCAGCGGGATGATCTCAACCCCGTCATGCATCACCGGCTCAATCGCGGTCATGCCGACATTCTGCAATACCGTCACATGATTGATATAGGCATCCCCAAAGGTCATCCAGAAACGCGCCCGCTCAATCTCGGGATTGTGGGTGGACAGGCTTTCCAACTCCTCGTGATACATCAGGTACATGTTCTTCTCGCCGACACCGGGGAAGTCGAACGCCACCTTGTGCGTCATGGCCGGGCTTTCCACCCAAGCCCCGCCCTGCCAGTGCCGCGCCGGGGCGGTCACCTCACGGATATTGATCTCGGGGTTGAAATTGGTGGCAAAGGGCTTGCCATTGTCACCCCCGTTGCAGTCCAGAATATCAATCTGCCGGATCGCCGACAGGCGATGCTTCTTCAGCCAGGTCGCATAAACCGAGGTCACCCCCGGATCAAAGCCCGAACCCAGTATCGCCGTCAGCCCGGCCTGGCGGAACTTTTCCTGATAGGCCCATTGATGGGAATATTCGAACCTGGCCTCTTCGGGCGGCTCGTAATTGGCGGTATCGAGGTAATGAACACCCGCCTCCAGACAGGCATCCATCAGCGCCAGATCCTGATAGGGCAGCGCCAGGTTGACCACCAGTTCGACCCCGGTTTCCCGGATCAGGCGCACGGTGGCAGCCACATCCATCGCGTCCAGCCCGTGGGTGGCGATCACCACCCCGGTCCGCGCCTTGACCGATTTCGCAATCTCGTCGCATTTGGATTTCGTGCGGCTGGCCAGGATGATCTCGGTAAAGATGCCCGGGTTCATCGCCATCTTGTGCACGGCGACGGAACTGACCCCGCCGGCCCCCACCACCAGAACCTTGCCCATGCTGCACCTCCGTGTTGGCGTTTCAGATGTGTCACTCGCCCATATCGGGCCGAGTTTCAATCACCTTCA